>NZ_JBARGP010000183.1:0-17918 GCF_049798375.1 Bradyrhizobium sp. | reverse complement strand
TGACCGCAGGTCGCGGCGAAGCCGAACGCCTCGGCCTCCGACCGACCGAACACCGAGCGGATGAGATCGACGACGAATTCGAACGGGGTCACGTCATCATTGTAGAGAATGATCTGCGCGTCACTGACGCCGGCAGGCACGTCACGCATTTAAGAATTCCTCTATTTAAAGTCGCAGCATAGCCGGTCGCGGCTATCAGCGCAAGAACAAATAGAGAACAATCTTTATGATCGCTTTGCGGGAGCCGTCTGTCGATCGCGCGTCAGCCGTCGCTCATCTGCCACGGCTGCGCTCATCCCCCTACACACCTATTGCGCCCGCGCCGCTTTGCCCATGATCAAGTCGCTGCCCTTGTCGCCGATCATCAGCGTCGCGGCGTTGAGATTGGCGGAGATCATGCGCGGCATCACCGAGGCGTCGATCACGCGCAGGCCCTGCAGGCCGTGGACGCGGAGGTTATCGTCGACCACCGCCCAGGTCGAGTCAGCCGGTCCCATCCGGCAGGTGCAGCCGGGATGGAAGGTGGTGGTGCCGCGCTCGGTCGCTGCCGCCAGAAACTCCTCGTCGCTCTGCACCTTCGGTCCCGGGAAATCCTCATAGGCCAGATAAGGCGCGAGCGGCGCGGAGTGCATGATCCGGCGCGCCAGCTTCATGCCGGCGACCACGACGCGGCGGTCGAGCTCGGCGGCGAGATAGTTGGTCTGGATGATGGGCGGCGCAAACGGATCGGCAGAGCGGATGCGGACATAGCCGCGGCTCTCGGGCCGCTGCTGCCAAGCAGCGATGGTCATGCCCGGCTCGTCCTCGAGCTGGCCCTGCACGCCCTCTTTGTAGCTCGCGGGTGTAAACGTCATCTGCAAATCGGAGCTTTCGGCGCTCTCGCCGGAATGCCAGAAGCAGTAGACCATGGTCGGCGACAACGACAGCACGCCGCGCCGCGTCGCGGCCCATTTCAGCGCCTCACCCCACAGGCTCACACCGCGCGCGAGCTCGTTGACCGTTTTGATGTTCTTGACCCGGCCGACCGAGCGCGGCGCGTAATGGTCCTGCAGGCCTTCGCCGACGCTGTTCAAGGCATGCCGCACCTCGATGCCGTGCTCGCGCAGGAGCTCGGGGTTGCCGATGCCGGACAGCTGCAAGAGCTGCGGCGAGTTGTAGGTGCCGCCGGACAGGATCACCTCTTTCCGCGCGCGTACCTCAACTGGTGCGCCGCCGCGGCCGCCTTTGGCATAACGCACGCCGACCGCGCGCTTGCCTTCGAGGATGATCTGCGTTGCATGCGCATGGGTGCGCACCGCGACATTCGGCCGCTTGCTCGCCAGCCGCAGGAACGCGGTCGCCGACGAAACGCGCCGCCCGTTCTGGATGGTGCGCTGGACGTAGGAGACGCCTTCCTGGATGGCGCCGTTATAATCTGGGTTGCGCGGAATGCCGAGGCTGACAGCGCCATCCATGAAGGCCTCGCACAGCGTGTCCTTCCATTCCATAGTCGTGACGGTGAGCGCGCCGTCGCGACCGCGATAGGCGTCCTCGCCGAAGCCGATCCGCTTCTCCATCCGCTTGAAATACGGCAGTACGTCCTGATAGCTCCAGCCGCGGTTGCCCATCTGCGCCCAGGTATCGAAATCCTGGTGCTGGCCGCGATTGTAGATGTGGCCGTTGATCGATGAGGAGCCGCCGAGCGTCTTGCCGCGCGGCGCATAGATGCTGCGGCCGCCGGTGTAGGGACCGGGCTCCTGCTGATAGCCCCAGTTGATGCTCTTCATGTAGAAGGTCTTGATGAAGCCGGCCGGCAGATGGATGTAGGGATGCCAGTCGCGCGGCCCCGCCTCGAGCACGCACACGGTGAGCGAGGGATCTTCGCTCAGGCGATTGGCCACCACGCAGCCGGCGGAGCCGGCGCCCACGATCACATAGTCGAACGTTTCCATCTTTGATCTTGCTCTTCTGTCTCAATCCGGCCCGCGCGTAGCACGGGAGCGCACCCCACGCAAAGCTCAGCGCGGCTTGTCGTTGAGCTGAAAATCAAGATGCGCCCGCACCGTCGGCCATTCCGGGGCAATGATGCTGTAGACCACGGTGTCGCGCAATGTGCCGTTCGGCGTGACCTGGTGGCTGCGCAGGATACCGTCCTGCTTGGCGCCGAGCCGCTCGATGGCGCGGCGGCTCGGGTGGTTGAAGAAATGGGTACGGAACTCGACTGCGATGCAGTTCAATGCCTCGAACGCATGCGCGAGCAGCAGCCGCTTGCACTGGGTATTGAGCGCGCTGCGCTGCACCCGCTTGGCGTACCAGGTCGAGCCGATCTCCACCCGGCGGTTGTTGGCATCGACGTTCATGTAGGTGGTCATGCCACTGACGCGGCCCTCGGCATCGAACACCGTGAACGGCAGCATCGCGCCAGCCGCGAACAGGCCAAGCCGGCGCTCGATCTCCTTGGCCATGCCCTCGGGCGTGGGGATCGCGGTGTACCAGAGTTTTGACAACTCGCCGTCCTGCACGGCCTCGACCAGCGCGTCGTGATGGTCGCGCGACAATGGCTCGAGCCGCGCATATGTGCCGCGCAGGGTTACCGGTTCGAGAAAAGGCATTGCTATTTCCGTCATTGCGAGGAGCGCAAGCGACGAAGCAATCCAGACTTAACTTCGGGGAAGAACTGGATTGCTTCGCTTCGCTCGCAATGACGGTGGGACTATCACGCCCTCGTCACTTATTCAAAAAATTCAGCGGCAATCCTGGCCGCTTCCAGTCCATCGCCACCAATTCGCCGCGGCCGGACAGCGTGATGTAGGCTGTCTTCAGCTCGGGGCCGCCGAAGGCGATGTTGGTGGTGACGCGGTCGCCGGTCGGCACCTGCTCCACCAAAGTCCCGTCGGGCGCGATCACGCTGATGCAGCCCGAGACCAGGGTGGCGACGCAGACATTGCCGTTGGCTTCCACCGCGAGCGAATCGAACATCTGGTAGCCGCCGAGGCCTGCGATAGGCTTGCCGCGCTCGCCGCGATAGATCACATCGCGCGGCTTCACCGTGCCGGGCGCGGCGAGATCATAGGCCCAGAGCCGTCCGGTCGGCGTCTCCGCGACGTAGACGGTGTTCTCGTCCGGCGACAGGCCGATGCCGTTGGCCGGCAGGATGCCGTGCACGCCCTCGACGATCTCGCTCATGCCCGGCTTCAGGTAGTAGAACGCGCCGACATCCATCTCGCGCGCGCGGCGCTTGCCGAGATCGGAAAACCACAAGCCGCCATGCTTGTCGAACACCAGATCGTTCGGGCCGCGCAGCTCGTGCTCGCCGCATTTGGTGACCACGGTTTCGACCTTGCCGCTCTGCATGTCGACGCGCTGGATCGAGCCGCCGAGGTAATCCTCGGGCTGCGGTCCGGGCATGATCATGTTGCGGGTCGGGACCCAGGAGAAGCCGCCATTATTGCAGATGTACATCTTGCCATCGGGGCCGAGCGCGGCACCGTTCGGGCCGCCAGGAATCTGCGCCACCACCTCCTTGCGGCCGTCGGGCCAGACCCGCGTCAGCCTGCGGCCGCGGATCTCGACCAGCACCACCGATCCGTCCGGCATCACCACCGGCCCTTCCGGAAACTCCAGATCAGTGGCAAGCACGCGCATGTTAGACATCGAACGACCTCCCGCGAATGAGCTGCAGGCCTGTGGTCCAATGACGTCTGCCTGCATGCCAGTTTTTATGCATCAGGTTATGGCAAAGCACGCCGGCCTTGCCAAGCAAGCAGCCGGCAACACGCCTCGCCGGGCGCGCAACGCTGCTCTGCTGCAGCATCACCCGCCGGAATCTCCCCTGCATGTCCCGTATGACGAGAATGGCATTGCGCTAAAGCGCTGTTTGGACGCTACTTGGCGCCCTCCTTCGCCGGCGGCGCATCGGCCTTCTTCTTCAAATCGTCGGTGAGCTTCGCCTGCGCCGCCTTGAGTTCCTCGATGCTCTTCTGCTGGGTCAGCGCGTAGGCCTTCATCGCCTCGATCTGCCGATTGGCGACATCGAGCTTCTGCTGATGATCGAGCTGCAGCTTGGTGATGGTCTTCTGCAGGAAGTCGACATCGCTTTGCAGGCACGAGGTGCGCCGTTCCATCGTCTTCTCGGCCGTGCAGATCTCGAGACCCGGAATGTCCTGCGCGCGCGCCGCTGTGTGCACCAGTGCAACCATCCCTAACGATACAAGCAGAAACAGGCGCATCACAATTTCCTCACTGTCTCGCCGTACACATGAAATTGCTTTAAACCGGCATGACCGACCGAAAGATACCATACTCAGACCTCAATCGGGCATTGTGCTTCAGCCTTGGTGACCCGTTTTAGGGAGATGAACAGAATGGCTACGCGCGAAAAGCGGCTGGCGCAATTCGACGGCAGCGGGGAGCCGCCGCCGGGTCAGGCGGTCGAGGTGCTCTGCGAAGATCACAGCGGCACCTATCAACTTCCATTCCAATGCTTCTACGCCGACGGCCAATGGCACAATCAGGACTCCGGCGGCCGGCTGGAAGCGACGGTGGTCGCCTGGCGCCTCCCGCGCAGGCGTTACGAGGAACGCAGCGGACGATCGGGACGCATTGGCGCGGCTTTCGCGTCCGATCGTGCGCCGTCTTATTAGTTCATGCGATTGTACGGACTGTGCTTGCCGGGCCGCCCGGCCCGGCACACGGTCTATAGATCTTGCCTCCACCGCGCGGCACGCACGGATCTCTGCAGCGGCGGGATTGATCTTGCCCCGCTTGTCGACGTTGGAACGGCCATCCTGCCGCCGCGACATGATGCCTCGCTCATGCCTGTCTCAAAACGTAACGCACCCGTGCTTCGGCCTTAACGATCGGAACGCTGCCGGAACGAATCGCGCCCGAATCGACTGAAGCGATTCGTACGAGACCCGTTCACGCCAGATATCGGTGCCGGCCGAAGCAGCCTACCAGATGCAGGCCGGAGCGCTTAGGCAAGCAGGCGAAGCTGCAACCGAAAAGTTAAGGCGCCCGGGGATTCGATCCATCGCGCGGGAGCTTTCCCGCAAACCAATGAAGCGATGCGCGCTGCCTCATTTGGATCCGCTGGCAACGCAGCGCTCGACCCATGTGCTCCCGCATTCGCCTGCCCCACGATGCCGGTCTAGGTCGTGCATGCCTATGGGCGACAACTCTGCGCGCGACTGTTCATCGATTTCTCGTCGAACGGGTCGGCACGTCGGACCTCTGACAGACCATCGGGCTGGCGCCGTCTGTCTCAAAAAGCGACGCCGCCGACTGAGGTCCTTAACCCAGGGAACGCGGCCGGAACGAATCGAGCCCGAATCGGCTGAAGTGATTCGTACGAAACCTGTTCACGCCAGATATCGGCGTCGACAGCGGCAATCTACCATATGCAGGCAACCCCTCGGCGCGCGCGACGCCTGCCGAGGCGCAACAGGTTAAGGCCGGCCGGCCCGGCTCTTGCTGTAACGAGGCGCGCAGGGATGCAATCGGCTGGCAAGCTGCGCGATGTCGTGGGCGTCAATTCGTATCGCGCCTGAGTGCGCGCACGCAACGCTGCCATCACGCCGACGGCCCGTCGTCCATCGCGCGGGCGATGCTAGGCGGATGGCCCGCCGCGCGTTACCCTCGCGGGCCATCGCAGGCCCATCTCAGGCGCCGCGATCTTCCGGGAGGACACCATGAAGCTTTCCGCGCATCTCCGCGCCCTTGCGCTCGGCGTCGCGACGACGCTGGCGCTCACGATCCTGGCGAGCGCCGCTGACGTCCACGTCATGATCTCGGGCGGCCTGACCGCCGCGGTCAAGGCGCTGGTGCCGGACTATGAGCGCAGCAGCGGCAACAAGGTCATCCTCGCCTTCGGCCCGTCGATGGGCACGACGACGAACGCTATTCCCATGCGGCTTGAACGCGGCGAGCCGGCGGACGTGCTGATCATGGTCGGCTATGCGCTCGGTGACCTCATCAAGGCCGGCAAGGTCAAGGCCGACAGCCGCGTCGATCTCGTCAACTCGCCGATCGGCATCGCGGTCAAATCGGGCAGCCCGCATCCCGACATTGCGACCTCGGATGCAGTGAAGCGCGCCCTGCTGGCGGCGAAGTCGGTCGCCTATTCCGACAGCGCTTCCGGCGTCTATGTCTCGACCGAGATGTTCGACAAGCTCGGCATCAAGGACCAGATGAAGGACAAGGCGAAGATGATCCCGGCAACGCCGGTCGGCGAGATCGTCGCGAAAGGCGAGGCCGAGCTCGGCCTGCAGCAGATCAGCGAGCTGAAGCCGGTGAAGGGCATCGACATCGTCGGGCCGCTGCCGGCCGACATCCAAAAGATCACGGTGTTCTCCGCCGGCATTGTCAGCACGTCGAAGGAGCCGGCGGCAGGCGAGACACTGATCAGGTACCTGAGTTCGCCGGCCGCGCGAAAAACCATCGTCGACAGCGGCCTTGATCCGATTGCGCCCGCTTCGACGAAATGACCAAGAGCTAGCCGGCGCGCCTGCGGTGGCTCTGACATTGGTCAACGATCCCGCGCCCTTGGTGACAAGGCGGGCCGTATCGCCATCTCCAGATCCGCGATCACATCCTCTGGAGCGGACAACAAATATCCCCCATTCACGGGACGCCTGACCAAGCCGCGGCTACTATCCTCCGCGCGTGTGGAATAGAGAGCACACCCGCGCGGCGTCTTCCTACGCAGTGCGGACCCTTGATCAGGCCAGCTCAGGAGGGGTCGATGCCCAGGATTCGATTGCTGTTGTTGTCAGCCATGCTCGCTGTGCTGCCGCGCGCTGCAGGAGCCCAGGCTCCGACCGGGACCGAATGGCTCGATGACTTGCGCCACGGTGGATATGTGATCGTCCTGCGCCATGGAGCGACCACGTCCGAGCCGTCGAAAGTGGACTCCATGAGCAGGAAGAATGTTCCCCCGGACCGTCAGCTCAGCGAGCGCGGGAGGGCGCAGGCAACAGCGATCGGACAATCGATTCGCAAGCTGAACATTCCGGTGGCACTGGTGCTGGCCAGCACGGTCCAGCGGGCACTGGACACTGCGACGCTGCTCGACCTTGGTGAGGTCAAGCCAAATGCCGATCTGGCCGAAAGCGGCCCCGCGCTCTCTGCCGAGGAAAACAAGCGACGAGCCGACGCATTCCGCAAGCTCATTGGGACGCAACCGCCGCCCGGCAGCAACGTCGTGATCGTTTCGCACAAGCCCAATATCGTCGATGCCTTGGGCGATGGCTGGTCCGACGTACACGAAGGCGAGGCCTCGATTTTCCAGCCGGCCGGAAACGGCAGCTACAGGCTGCTCACCCGAATCCAGGCAGACGGGTGGGCGCACTGACCTGGGCACCCTGACCTGGGCGCCGGACTAGCCGACGTCCTCGCCCATTTCGCGCGCTCCGCATCGCAATCCAGTGCATCACGCGTCCGGTGCCAGATCCTCCAGGCCGCGATTGGCGGGTTCGATGCCCCAGAACCAGACCGCCGCAATCTGCACCACGAGCAGAGCGATCATCAGACCGGTGACGCCAGCGACGCCATAGGTCTTGAACAAAGCGACGACGATGAAGGGCGAGGCGATGGTGGCGCCGCGGCCGAGCATGTTGCAGATGCCGTTGGCGCGCAGCCGGACATCGGTCGGGAACAGCTCGGGGGTGTAGACGCCGTAGAGCAGCGCGACCAGCACGTAGATCGACAACAGCAGGCAGAAGCCGATCGCGACGAAAGCTAAGGGCGCGCTGAACATCGGGTAGATCAGGCCGAACAGGATGGTCGACAGCGACGCGCCGATGATGGTGGCCCGGCGTCCCAGGCGATCAGCGAGCGCCGCGCCGAGCGCGCAGCCGATCGGCGCAGCCAGCGACATGATCAGCGTATAACTATACGATTTGGCGAGGGTCATGCCCTGCTGCACGAAGAAGGTCGGCAGCCAGGTGACGAAGCCGAAGATCAGCGTGTTGATCACGATCAGCACGATCGAGCCGAGGATCATGCGGGGCAACAGCACCGGCCCGAACAAATCGGAGGTGCTGTAGACCCGCACCGAGGCGGACGGCGCGGCGGCAGCCAACGGCTTTGCGCCGCACTCCCTCTCGATCGCGGCCACGATCGCTTCCGCCTCGGCAATCCGTCCCTTGGACTCAAGCCAGCGCGGCGATTCCGGCAACGACTTGCGCATGTACCAGACCACCAGCGCGCCCAGGCCGGCGATGCCGAACATGGTGCGCCAGCCGACCAACGGGATCAGGATCGATCCAATCAAGGTGGTCGCCGGCAGGCCGCAGACGACGATCATCGCCATCAGCGCCAGCCATTTGCCGCGCGAGGCCGGCGGTACGAACTCGGTCAGCGAGGAGTAGCCGACCACGATCTCGGCGCCGAGCCCTAGTCCCATCAGGAACCGCGCCGCGACCAGCCATTCCATCGACGGCGCCAGCGCCGCTCCGAACGACGCGACGCCGAACAGCAGCAGGTTGAACTGATAGGTGAAGCGCCGGCCATAGGCATCGCCGAGGAAGCCCGCGATCAGCGCGCCGATGGTCATGCCGAAGAAGGTGAAGGAGACGAACTGCGCGTTCTGCGACAGCGTCGAGAAACCGCTCGACAAGGTCGCTCCGAGCACGCTGGTGCCGACATAGAGATCGTAGCCGTCGAAGAACATGCCGGCGCCGATCAGCCAGAAGATGCGCTTGTGGAAGTTCGTGATCGGCAGGCGGTCGAGACGCGGTCCGGATTGCACTGTCGTTACCGCGGCTCGCGCCGCTTCGTTGAGAGTTGCCGTGATGCTCATTGTTTCCTCCCCGTTTCCTCTATTATCGGCTGTTGTCAGCTCATGTTCTTGATTGGACGATCCAGCGCAGGACATCCTGCGGCGAGACCGGATGCATGGTGATCGGTGGTGCGTTCGGCCCTAGCGCATGCTCGATTGCCGAGATCACGCAGGCCGCGGCCGGAATGGTGCCGCCCTCGCCGGCGCCCTTGACGCCGATCGGGTTGCGCGGCGACGGCGTCTCGAGATGGATGATCTCGATATCCGGCATCTCGGTCGCGACCGGCAGCAGATAGTCGGCATAGGTCGTGGTGATCGGCTGGCCCTGCTCGTCATGCAGCATCCGCTCGTACAGCGCGTTGCCGATGCCGTGCACGACGCCGCCCCTGATCTGGCCATCGACCAGTTTCGGGTTGACCAGCCGCCCGCAATCATGCGCGACGACGTAGCGCGTCACTTTGACGTCACCGGTGTCCGGATCGATCTCGACCTCGCAGGCCTGCGAGCCATAGGCGAACGCGAGCTGCTTGGCTTCGAAATAAC
Organism: Bradyrhizobium sp.; assembly: GCF_049798375.1. GTDB lineage: Bacteria > Pseudomonadota > Alphaproteobacteria > Rhizobiales > Xanthobacteraceae > Bradyrhizobium. Next base: position 8,617 of record NZ_JBARGP010000183.1, on the reverse strand, counting down.
CGGTCGCGGCGAGATCCGGCGTGACATCGGGCGGCAGCGGCACGCCCGCCGCGCCTGACAAAGTGCGCGCCACCGCCGCCAACGTCACCTTCATGCCGGGCACACCGACGACGCCGATCTCGCCGTCGACGATGTCGAGATCCGTCTCCGAGACCTCCATCATGTGGGCTGCGACCTTGAGCGCCTTGCCACGGACCTCGCGTGCGGCGATCTCCACCGAGGAGCCTGCGGTGACCGCGATCCGGCTCGCAATGGTGGAGATGCCGAGCGGAAACGCAGCCGTATCGGCCGCCTTGACCGTCACCTGATCGATGTTGACGCCGAGCGCATCGGCGGCGATCTGGGCCAGCACCGTCGCATGCCCCTGCCCCTGGCTCGAAGCTCCGGTCGACACCACGACCTTGCCCGCCGGCGTCACCCGCACCGAGGCGCCCTCGAACGGGCCGAGCCCAGTGTCCTCGACGCAGGAGGCGAAGCCGAGCCCGAGCAGCCGCCCGTGCGCCTTCGCCACTGCGCGGCGGCCCTCGAAGCCCGCAAGGTCGATCTTCGCCAGCGTGAGATCCAGCGCGCGCGCATAGTCGCCGCTGTCATAGGCCACCGGCGAGCCGTCGCGCATCTTGCCGCCGGTCAGATAAGGCATCTGCTCCGATCGTACGAAGCTGCGGCGCCGCACCTCCTCGCGCGGCAGCCCAAGCTCGCGCGCGATACGATCTGCAAGGCGCTCGAGCACGAACGCCGTGTTCGGCCGGCCGGCGCCGCGCACCGGCGTGGTCGGCACCAAATTGGTGAGGACGACGTCGATCGCGATGTCGAAGGCCTCGAACGCATAGGGCCCGGGAAACGAGGCGAGCGCGGTCGCCGGCAGGATCAAGCCATAGGGCGCGTAGGCGCCGTTGTCATGGATGACGCGGCCGCGCAAGCCGAGCATGCGGCCTTCGCTGTTGCAGGCCACCTCGAGCGTCCAGAACTGATCGCGCTGCTGCGTGGTGGCGAGAAAATGCTCCTGGCGGTCCTCGATCCATTTGACCGGACGGCCGCTCTTGATCGCAGCAAGCGCGACCGCGAACTCCTCCGGATAGACATTGGCCTTGGGACCGAAGCCGCCGCCGACATCGGGCGCCACGACGCGCAACTCGGGTTCGTCGCGGCCGAGATAGGCGGCGAGAAACCGCCGGACCATGTAGGGCGATTGCGACGAGGTCCACAGCGACAGCGCGCCGGTGTGGACATCGACATCGGCGACGACGCCGCGGCATTCCATCGCATGACAGCCGCCGCGATGCAGGGCAAAATTCTCGGTGAAGCGGTGCGCCGCATTGGCAAACACATGGTCGACCTTGCCGTGGGTGCCGCGCAGGGTCGCGATCAGATTGCGGCCGCGATTGCTATGCACACGCGGCGCATCAGGTTCGGCTGCGCTGCGCGCATCGGCGGCCGCTTCGAGATGCTCGATGTCGAGCTCGATCGCGGCCAGCGCGTCCTCGGCCTGCGCACGACTATCCGCCAGCACGATCGCAATCGCCTCGCCGGCATAGCAGACTTCATCCTGCGCCAACGGGTGATAGGTGATCGGCGTCTTGATCAGCAAATGCGGGGCCATCGGCGGCATCGGACCGCAGGCGATGTCGGCGACATCGGCCATCGTGTAGATGGCATGGACTCCCGGCAGCGCCCGGGCCGCCGTTGCGTCAACGCTCCTGATGCGGCCATGGGCGACCGGCGAGCGCAGGAACGCGGCGTGCAGCATGCCGCCGAGCGCGATGTCGTCGACATAGCGGCCGCCGCCGGACAGCAGCCGCGGATCCTCAATCCGTGCAACAGGACTGCCGAAATAGCGCGTGCTCATCGCGGCTCCCTCCGCGCGGCCGCCGCCTGCATCGCCGCGTCGACGATGCCTTGGTAGCCGGTGCAGCGGCAGATGTTGCCGGACAGTACGTCCCTGATCTCGTCGCGGCTCGGCGCCGGATGCTCGCGCAGATAGGATTCCAAGGTCATCAGCATGCCCGGAGTGCAGAAGCCGCATTGCAAAGCGTGACAATCGGAGAAGGCCTGCTGGAGCGGCGACAACGCATCGACCCGGCCCAGGCCCTCGACGGTCTCGACCTCGGCGCCATCGGCCTGCACTGCGAGCATCAGGCAGGAGCGCGCGGCGTGGCCGTCGACGATCACGGTGCAGGCGCCGCAGACGCCATGCTCGCAGCCGACGTGGGTGCCGGTCAGCTTCAGCGCGGTGCGCAGGAAGTCAGCGAGATTGGTGCGCGGCTCGACGTCAGCCTCGACCTTGCGCCCATTGACCTGAAGCGTGATGGTGCGCGCGGTCATGCCGGCACCTCGACGAGGCTGCCGGCCCGGCTGAGCGCGCGTTGCGTCACGACACCGGCGAGATGCAGGCGATAGTCAGTGCTCACATGCGCATCGCTCATTGCATCGAGGCCGCGCGCTTCGTCCATCGCTATTTCGATCGCCGCGTGATCGAGCTTGCGGCCGAGCAGCATCTGCTCGGCCTTGACGAGACGCACCGGCGACGGCTCGACGCCGAACAGGACGATCGCGGCGCGCCGGATGCTGCGGTCAGCAGCAGTATCGAGCAGCGCCGCGGCGCCCGCGATGGCGAAATCACCACGACGGCGGGCATATTCCTCAAAGCCCGCGCCGTGGCCTCGCGGCCAGCTCCGAAAGCGGATCGCGCGCAACAGTTCGCGCTCATCCAGCGCCGATTGCAGATAGCCTTGAAACCACTCGGCGGCCGGGACGATGCGGACGCCATCCGGCCCGATCACATCGAACTCGGCGTCGAGCAAGGCGCACAAAGCCGGCTGCTCTGCGGCGGGATCGAGATGGCAGCAGCTGCCGCCGATGGTGCCGCGCGAGCGGGTCTGGACATGACCGACATGGGCCATTGCCTTGCGAAAGATCGGCGCTATCAGCGCCAGCTCGTGCGACGCCAGGAGATCAGCTTGCCGGGTCATGGCGCCGATCTCGACCATATCGCCTTCGATGCGGATGCCGGCGAGCTCCGGAATCCGATTGATGTCGATGACGTGCTCGGGCGCCAGCAGCCGCAGATTGAGCATCGGCATCAGCGACTGGCCGCCCGCGAGCAGTTTTGTATCATCGAGATCGGCCAGGAGGCCCATCAACTCGGCCAGCGTGCGCGGATCATGGTAGCTGAAATCAGGTGCTTTCACGGCATCCGCCTCACGGCACGATCGGGCTGCGCGCCAGCGCCGTCAGCACGCGCTTGCGCGCCCGGCCGGCGTGGCGCGCCAGGATGCGCCCTGCCCGCTTGCCGTCACGCGCCTGCAACGCGTCGATGATCTCGCAATGCTCCGATATCAGCGCCGCATGCTGCAGATCGGGCTCTGCGCCGATGGAGACGGTGACGAAGCGGTCGAACTGCTCGATCAAATCGATCGTGGTCTCGCGCAGACGGCGGTTGCTGCAGAGGCCGGCGATCGCGAGATGAAACTCCCTGTTGTAGCGCACGAACGCGGCAGATGCGTTTGCGCCGTCCTGCTCGGTCGCTTCCATTGATCGGAAGCGGTCGAGCTTGGCCAGTGCGGCGTCGCTCGCCTCGGCGGCGGCGCTCGCCGCACAGGCGGGCTCCAGGATGGCGCGAAATGCGAAGAGGTCACGGGCATCGGCAATCGAGATCGGCGCCGCCCGATAACCCTTGCGCGGATTGATCAGGACCAGCCCTTCGGCCTCCAGCCGCAGCAGCGCATCGCGCACCGGCGAGCGCGACACCGAGAAGCGCTCGGCGAATTCGGCATCCTTGATCTCCGCGCCCGGCGGAATGGCGCAGCTCAGGATCTCGCGCCGCAGGACCGTATAAATGTCCGCGCGCATCAATTGCGGTGAAAGGTCGTTCATCTGATATATTATAGAAGCCTGGTTATCGGACGCAAGCGCCAGATATTAACGATATAATTCGCTGGAAGCGCTTGCCATGCAGGCCGCTTTTCTTCTAGGTACGGTTCGGTCTGATATTTCAATGGAGCCCCGATGGAGCTGCGATCTGCGACCTTTGCCGATGGCCAGTTGACGGCCGTGCAGTGCGGCGCCGGCCGCGATCTGCTGGTGATCCACTCGCTGCTGGCTGACCGCACCGCCTTCGATCCCGTGCTGCCCTGGCTTGCCGCCCGCTTCCGCGTCACCCTGGTCAACCTGCCCGGCTTCCACGGCTCCGCCTGCATCGCGCCCGGGATCGAGACCTATGCCGATCATCTCGCTCGCGTGTTCGAGCCGGGCGGACTGAGCCCGGAAACGGTCGTGGTCGGCAATGGCTTCGGCGGCACCGTCGCGGTCGCGATGGCGCTGCGCCATGGCGACAAGTTCGGCAAGCTGGTGCTATCAGATGTCGCCGCCGGCTTCCCGCCCGAGGGGCGCAAAGCCTTCGAGGTGATGGCCGGCAAGGTCGAGCAGGAGGGCATCGGCTCGGTCGCGACCATCTCGGCCAACCGCGTGTTTCATGCCGCCTATCTGGCGGCGCATCCGAGCGCGATCGAGCAACGCCGCAACGTTCTCATGGGAATCGCGCCGCAAGGTTTCATCGCGGCCTGCCGCAGCCTGATAAACACGGACCTGACGCCCGAGCTCGGCCAGATCAAAAAACCCGTGCGCGTGATCTGCGGCGAGCTCGACGCCGCCACACCGCCCGCGCTGTGCCGGCTGCTGGCGGAGCGGATTCCCGGCGCGTCCTATATCGAGCTGCCGGGATGCGGCCACTGCCCGCCGCTGGAGCAGCCGGACACCTTCCTTGCGGCGATCGCGGACTTTCTGCAGCCGGCGGACGCGACCGCCTGATCAGGCCTGCGATCCGGCGCACTCTCTATTGCGTCCGGATCGGGGTCTCCTTCAACCCGTTATCGTCATAGGTCTTGCGCAGCACACCGTTGGTCGTCGCGTCCGTCATGAACTTAGTGACGAAGGCGAGCGACTGCGGATGGTTCAGCGGCACAGCAGTGGCGGTGATCGTCTTCTTGAAGGTTTCGTCGAGCACCCTGGTGCCCGGCAGCTGCTTGGCCAGCGCGTTGAGCTGGTCGCGCGACAGCGCAAAGGCCTCGACCTCGCCGGCCTTCAGCAGCCAGACGATCTCCTCGAAGGTCTGATAGCCAGTCACCGTCGCCTTCTTCAGATGCGCCTGCGCGCCACGCATCGTCGTGGTGTTGTTCACCGCGGCGACCTCGGTCCCCGCCTGATCGAGCGTGGCGAAATTTTTCACCGTGGAGCCGCCCTTGACGATGTAGGTCGCGTCCGCGACCTCGTAGACCGGACCGAACGACATCTTGCTTTCGCGCTCCTTGTCCTTCGGCAGGAAGCTGACGTCCCACGTGCCTGTCGATGCGGCTTCCGCGATCTGCCCCGAATTGTCATGCACGACATATTCGACCGATACACCGAGTTGCGCGGCCATCGCCCGGCCGAGGTCGACGGGCACGCCGGCATAGCCGTCCGCGGTCTTGGTGCACCAGAACGCGCCGCCCGCCGGGCTGATCGCGATCGCGACCCGCAACTTTCCCGTCGGCGCGATGTCGTTCTTCAATCCGTCAGCGTGCCCGACACTCACGCCCGTCATGACAACCAGGACCGCCAGCGCACGCAGCGCATGCCAAAGGGACATGGCCTTCTCCTCATCGCGTTACTCAGGTGAAATTACGCCTGTAACATGGAGAAGCCGTCGTTAAATACGAATTACCGCGCATCACGCAAAACAAACATGACGCGCAGATTTCTCCGCGCGCCACGATCGTCAAATCCGATCAATCGATTTCGACAACCAATCAAACGCAGCGGCGCACCGCGACACCGTTCACGATCACGGTTCTGCATGCGGCCACCGGTGGCCTGCGCACGACCACGGCACCGGCGGGGCCCGCACAGCCTGCACGCACGACGCCGCGCGCGCAGACCACGGCATTGGCGTCGGACACGGCGAAGAACGGCGTCAAGGCCAGAACGAAAACACCGATCACGGTGGAAAGAGCAAGGCGCATCATAAACTCCTCGATGTTCAAATCAGGATTAACGAAAACTCAGTCGGCGCTGTGAATTTGTGCTCTCAGCTACGTGCTGACAATTGCGACAAAATGGGTGGATCGCAGCGTCGCAATCCCGGCGGAGCTTGGAGCGCGTGCAAGATCAGCGCGCGGCAAACTGCTCCAGCATGCTCCTGCAGGGCGCCGACAGCGCCGCCGCGTTGGCGGCGAGGCATCGCGCGATGCGCCCGCCACCCGGCTCTAACGTGCTACAGAACGCACGCGCATCCGCGCCACAGGCAGCCTTGACGATCCTGACCTCCTCGAGCGGCCGCAATGGACGCAACACAAGCACCGCAGCCGGTGCAGGAGACGCCATCGCAGGAGCTGCCACCGTGGCGGTCGTTGCCGCTACGGCAGGCGCAGCCGCGGACTTTGGGGTTGCGGATTTGGCTTCCGCAGGTTTAGCCGTCTCCCCCGCCGCCTTCGTCTCGGTCGCCGGTTTGCTCTCTGCAGCCACCGGCGATGCTGGCTTCGCCTCGGATGCCGAGGACGTGACGGCCTTCACGGCAGCCTGACAACTGGAGGAGAGACTCCCCATGTTCTTCTGCAGGCATTGCAGCGCGGCCGCGCCGCCCGGCTGCACGCTGGAGCAATGCGCGATGTAGTCCGAGCGGCACGACGATTTTATGGCGCTGCGCTGCGCGTCCGTCGGCGCCTGCGCGGAGGCCTGGGTCGTCGCCAGACCGGTCGCAGCAAGACCGGTCGCGACAAGGAGCGAAATCAGCGAAAGGCGCCTGAAGCTATTTGTCATTGTTTGAAATCCCGAGATTTTGGAAGCCAAATACGGTCGGCCACCAAAGCAAAGCGGCCGGCCGTCGAAAAACATGGACATGCACAAGTGGCATGGCGAACCAAACTGCGCCCGACGGCAGGTCTTGGCAACTGTGAAAAATTGGGTGCATTGCCGCGGACACCGCCAGGCCGCGCGATGGCATCGCACGAAATATCAGTGCTATTAGTGTATCGATTTGCAGCATCCGCCGTTTCAGGTTTCGTCGCGACGCAATTGTTGGTAAGAAGAAGCCGGTTGCACCTGCCGCACGTATTTTCCTAAAATCATTCGGACGGACTTTCGCAGATGATGCCGACGCATTCGCCATCGCGTTCAATCCCTCTGCCTGCACGGCGCTTCTGGCCTGTCATCACGCTGACATCGCTGCTGCTCGGCGGTTGTGAGCAGAATACATTTCAGCCGCCCCCGCCGCCCAAGGTCGACGTTGCGAAGCCGGTTCAGCGCGCCGTCACGCGCTACCTCGAAGCGACCGGCAACACGGCGCCGGTGAAGTCCGTCGATCTGGTCGCGCGCGTGCAGGGCTTTTTGCAATCGATCGACTACAAGGACGGCGAGACCGTCAAGGAAGGCACTCAGCTGTTCACGATCGAGCCGGAGACCTACAAGCTCAAGCTCGATCAGGCGCAGGCAGCGGAGGCCGGTGCGCAGGCGTCGCTGAAGCAGACCGAGGCCGATTTCAAGCGGCAATCCGATCTGGTCGCGCGCCAGGCGGTGTCGCAGGCAACGCTCGACAGTTCGACCTCGGCACGCGACAACGCACAGGCCAATCTGCAGCAGGCGCAGGCCAACACCAGGATTGCGCAGGTCAATTACAACTATACCAAAGTGACCGCGCCGTTCGATGGCGCCGTCAGCGCGCATCTCGCCTCCGTGGGCGAACTGGTCGGCGTGGCCTCGCCGACGCAGCTTGCGACCATTGTCTCGCTGGATCCGATTTACGTGAACTTCAACGTCAACGAACAGGACGTGCTGCGGATTCGCGCCGAGGCCCGCCGGCGTGGCCTGACGCCATCGGACTTCAAGCAGATCGCGGTCGAGGTTGGCTTGCAAACCGAGGACGGCTATCCGCATCAGGGCAAGCTCGACTACGCGGCGCCGACCATCAACCAGTCGACCGGCACGCTCGCGGTGCGCGGCATCGTGCCAAACCCGGGCCGCGTGCTGCTGCCCGGCTATTTCGTCCGCATCCGGGTGCCGACCGAACGCAACGAGAAGGCTCTGCTCGTTCCCGACCTCGCGCTCGGCACCGACCAGAGCGGCCGCTACTTGCTGGTCCTCAACAACGACGACGTCGTCGAGCAGCGCAAGGTGAAGACCGGGCCGCTCGACGGCGGCTTGCGCGTGATCGAGAGCGGGCTGGCGCCGGAGGATCGCATCGTGATCGCCGGCCTGCTGCGGGTGATCCCGGGCCAGAAGGTCGATCCGCAGCCACATCCGATCGAACAGCCCGCTGCCACCAGTAGGAGCGGCCAGTGATTTCCAAATTCTTCATCGAGCGGCCGGTGCTCTCCAACGTCATCGCGCTCCTGATGATGCTGATCGGCGCGGTCGCACTTTTCAAGCTGGCGGTCGCGCAATATCCCGATGTGGTGCCGCCGACCGTGCAGGTCACGACACGCTATCCCGGCGCCAGCGCCAAGACGCTGGTCGATACCGTCGCGCTGCCGATCGAACAGCAGGTCAATGGCGTCGAGGACATGCTCTATATGCAGTCCTACAGCGGCGCGGACGGCACCTACACGCTGACCGTGACCTTCAAGATCGGCACCGATCTCAACTTCGC
>NZ_JBARGP010000182.1:0-3643 GCF_049798375.1 Bradyrhizobium sp. | reverse complement strand
CGTAGACCGGCTGAGGGAGAAGCACCCAGAGGAGTTCGGCACGAGACAGCATTCGATCGTGCAGCGTCTGCTGAGGGCGCTTAGACGGAAGACCGCCGAGCAGTTGGTCGCGGAGGAGCCGCTCGGTGAGGCCACCACTGCTGCCCTATTGCCCGGGGGTGTGGACGGCTCGGGCTATGTAGGGCCCGACCCGTCCAACCCCCTCTCGTCGAGCAAGCCGGGAAAGCTACCTGGCGCGGCCGATCAGTCGACTTTGCATCCGTGCCATCTGGTAACATTTGCTGATGCGGCAATACGAGGGGGCAAATTTGCAGGCCGATTGACAGACATGATCGCCCGCGAGCCGGACAAGTACGTCAAGTGGGCCCGAGGCATGGAGGGCGGCACGCAGAATCCGCTCGGCGCGCGTGCTCTTTACTTGTTCAAGGACGGCAAGGACACTCTGTACAGGATTCACGGCACCAACGAGCCATGGTCGATCGGCCAAGCGATGTCGTCCGGGTGCATTCGCATGATGAACCAGGACGTGATCGACCTGTATCGCCGCGTCCCCCAGGGCGCCAAGGTCGTCGTACTCCCGGTCGGCGGCGTTGAGACTGCCGCCTCCGGCGCATGGTCTCCGAAGCCGGATAGCCTCCTTACCGACGGCTGAAGATCGACGGACGTGGAGGACCCTTGCCACGCCCGAGCGAAAAGCGACACGACGCCAAGCCTATTCGACAAAAAGGGCTAGATCGCTTCGACCGCTGGCTTTAACTCGCCGCGGACCTTCTCCGCGATGCTCGCCAAGATGGATACTGAATGGCCTGCATCGACGTGACGGGGTCGACCGCCGCAACCTCTGTCCCGCCATCCACCTCCTAAACGACTACGTTACACGGAAGCATGGTCCCGATCTTGTCCTCGGCTTTCAGTGCCTCATGGGCCATCATCGGATTGCAGGCACCGAGTATGACCTAGGGACCGAAGTCGGCGCCGATCTTCTCCTTCAACGTCGAATGCACGTCGATCCGTGTCAAGACGCCGAAGCCACGGGCCTTGAGGGCGGCTACCGCTCGGTCGACAGTTTCCGAAAATGGAGCGTCGATCTTCTTCGCGAAATAGTAGGCCATACCGAACTCCTTTACTGGGTGGGCGCCAGAGCTAAGCGGGCAAGGGCGCGTTCGCCGCACCTGATGAAGCCCTAAGGGCGGCGTCCGCGCTTTCCGCCCGTTGCCCGAAATCACCTCTCAGGGCCATGAGTGCCCGGCGTTCCTCCTCGATTTCGTAGGAGGTGCGGAAGCCCAATTTTCTCAAGACTGGAACAGGAGGGCACCACCCTTGGATAGCGTGCTGGAACAGAAAGGCCGTGACCAGCGCCGGAAGCGCGAGCCAGCGCCTATCGCTAGTGGCCGCCAACACGGTCCCCGTGAATCCGAGCACTGCTGCGTTCGCCTCGATGGCCCTTTCGATATCCCATTCTTGATCGATTTCACGCAGGCGGTCGGCGATCTGATCGCGATGCTCGGCGAAATATGCCACGTTGGCCCGCATCGTTCGTTTGATGCGGCGATTGTCGGTTTCGGACGAATGCAGAGGCACCCGGTTCCGCGTCGTGGTCATTTTGGGCCTCCGAGAAATTGAGTTCCTCCGTATCCTGGCGCTTACGCTCGCTGATCCGATTTGTTCCTAGAAACCAATCCTTCCGGTGGCTATTGGAGAGAAACGCGGGCGCACTCAGAAAGAGGAGTTTCCGATGCATGCGCAAGAAATGATAAGTACGCATCCGCAAGTTGGCGGACAGGTCAACGACGCCCTCGTCCGTTGCATCGAGGAGTGCTACTCATGCGACCAGACGTGCACGTCCTGTGCGGACGCATGTCTTGCTGAAGACAACGTGAAGTCGCTCACGCAATGCATCCGGCTAAACTTGGACTGCGCCGATATCTGCAACATCACGGGTAGGATCGCGACTCGCCGGACGGGATCGGATGAGGAGATGATCAGGAGAATGTTGCACGCCTGTGCCGCCGCATGCCGGCTTTGCGCCGACGAATGCGAGAAGCACGCAAAAATGCACGAACACTGCCGCATCTGCGCCGAGTCCTGCCGTCGGTGCGTGAGCGCCTGTGAGGAGGCTGGGCGCGGAATGGCACACTAGGCGACCGTCGTCGCCAGCACTTTCGTCGCGGGTGGGGCAGCTTCGGTTGCAGGCTTCGGGGATTCTGGCCACTCGACTGTTGCTATCCAGGTGCTCCGGGATGTCCGCTCACGCGCGCGGACGAATTGGCTGCCTCCTGCGTACATTCCCTTAGGGTACTGACCTGAATTTTCTGACGCTTCTTCTCCTCCTATCGTTATTAAGAGTGGAGGCGAGCATGCCGCTGGGATTTAAGCTCATCGCTTTTGGAATGATCCTTCTGCTGCCGAAGACCTACCTTTATTTGTCCGATGCTCCTCCCTTGGAAGCGCAAAGCGCCTCAGAGCGACAGATATCAACCCTGGTGGTTCATTGGGATGTTAGCTCAACCGGCCATCTCACCGTCTCTGCGGCTAAAATCTTCAAATGTGGAGAGAGTCCTGAGCACGACGGCAGCGACACCGTGGCTATTCACGCGATGAATAAGAGCCTGAAGGGGTCATAAGCATCTCGCGACAAAGAATAGGCGATGCGCAGGGCCGAATGCCAGCTCTTGATGCTGTGGACGGCTCCTCCACGACCGGCACGAGAGTGCCAAGGAGTGGGTGCCATTTTGAAGCTCCCACATGATGCGAGCCGCCGACAGAAAGACTTTGACCCGGCAGACATCAGGCACTGAAGTCATATTCACGACAAAGTAAGAAGCTCGTCCACGCCGACCGGCGGCTTCTGTCGCGATCCGATGATGAAGGCGCGATTTGCGAGCCCGCTCTGAACACGAGCTATCTGAGTCCGTTCCTTGTCGAGCCGTAGCCGCAGCAGCGGATCGCGGGTTCCCGAGACGGCGAGGCTCTTCCCGCCCGATTTCTCCCGGGCGCGATATTCACATCGTGATGCGCTTCCGCGAACTAGTGGAGGAGGGTTATCGCAGCCATGCACCGCTGGACCACTACGCGCGAAAGCTCGGCGTGACGACCGCGCGCCTCAACACCTGCTGCCGCCTGACGACAGGAAAGTCGTCTCTGGCGCTGATCAACGAGCGCCTGCTCACGGAGGCCAAGCGAACCCTTCTGTACTCCGACGTGACCGTGAACGAGATCGGCGCCGCCCTAGGTTATGCCGATCAGGCCTACTTCAACCGATTCTTCTCCCGCAATGTGGGTTTGTCGCCTGGTCGCTTCCGCGACAATCTGCTGCTGCGCGACAACGGGACGCCTTAGATCAGTCCCGCTCCGCCCGACCGAGACTTTGGGAAAGCGCCTATGCGGGGGCGGGGCTGCTCCATCAACGTCCGTTCGGCAAGCAGGTGACGAGCGAGAGGCGCAGGAAGCCTTTCCAGTTGACCCGGGGCGCCATGTTACGCAGAACTCCATATCGAACGGGGCGTCGATTCAAGATGTGTTTCGGCATGGAATAAGGACCCCGTTTTCGGGGTGATCGGCATCCAATCGGGACCCCGGGATAAGGGTCCACAGTGGCTTCCATCGAGTCATGGAAGCCGAGGTTGGGATGCTGGTGGTGGAG
>NZ_JBARGP010000181.1:0-2605 GCF_049798375.1 Bradyrhizobium sp. | reverse complement strand
GTGTGCGGCCATCGCGGCGACGGCGACGCCCAACGCGCCCAGCAACCCGGCGGCCGCGATCGGGATGCGGAACGCTCGGCTCACGCGCCGCGCTCGTTCAATAGCCGCGCGATTGCCGCGCGCAATTCGGCCATGCCGTTGCCGGCGCGCGAGGAGGTCGACAGCACCTGGGGAAACGCCGCCGGATGCTTGGCGAGCTCTGCCTCGGTCTCGGTGATGCGGGTCGCGAGCTCGCCCGGCTTGACCTGGTCGGCCTTGGTCAGGACGATCTGGTAGCTGACGGCGGATTTGTCGAGCGTCGCCAGGATCTCGCGGTCGACGTCCTTCAGCCCGTGCCGGGAATCGATCAGCACATAGACGCGGGCGAGCGTCGCGCGCCCCAGCAGGAACTGGTGGATCAGCGTGGTCCAGGACGCGACCTTGGTCTTGGGCGCCGAGGCGTAGCCGTAGCCGGGCATGTCGACCAGCCGCAGCGGCGTGTGCTCCGGCCCCACGAAGAAGATCAGCTCCTGGGTGCGGCCTGGCGTATGCGACGTCCGCGCCAAAGTGGTCTGGCCGGTCAGCGCGTTGATCAGGCTCGACTTGCCGACATTGGAGCGGCCGGCAAAGGCGATCTCGATCGGTCCCATCGGCGGCAAGGTCTCGATCGAGGGCGAGGCCCAGATGAACGTCCACTGCCCGGCGAACAGTTTTCGGCCCTGCTCGATCAGGCGGTCGTCGGTGTCAGCGCCGGTCATGGAAAATTTCTCTCCGCGTCATTGCGAGCGAAGCGACGTGTCCGCCATAGCCGGAAGGGCGACGGCGGAAGCAATCCAGAGTCAGGAAGGAAGTCTGGATTGCTTCGTCCGCTGCGCTCCTCGCAATGACGGCCACATCTCAGGCCGCCTCGTTCGCTACGCCGCCTTACTCGTCGTCACGCCGCTTTTTTTTTACCGCCGAAGGTGCCGCGGATGTTGTCGAACAACTCCACCTTCACGCCGTTGCGGCGCATGATGAAGCTCTGCTGCAGCACCGACAGCGTGTTGTTCCAGGCCCAGTAGATCACGAGACCGGCCGGGAAGCCCGCGAGCATGAAGGTGAAGATCAGCGGCATCCAGTTGAAGATGAGCTGCTGGGTCGGATCCGGCGGCGTCGGGTTCAGCTTCATCTGGAACCACATCGTGACGCCCATGATGAGCGGCCAGATGCCAAGCGCGAGATAATGGCCGACCATCGGCAGCTGCGTCGGGTCGTAATGCAGCAGGCCGAACAAGGTGAACAAATTGGTCGGATCCGGCGAGGAGAGGTCCTTGATCCAGCCGTAGAAGGGCGCGTGCCGCATCTCGATGGTGACGAACAGGACCTTGTAGAGAGAGAAGAACACCGGGATCTGCAGCGCCACCGGCAGGCAGCCTGCGATCGGGTTGATCTTCTCCTTTTTGTAGATCGCCATCATCTCCTGCTGCTGCTTCATCTTGTCGTCTGGATAGCGCTCTTTCAGGGCAGCGAGCTGCGGCTGGACCGACTTCATCTTCGCCATCGAGGCGTAGGATTTGTTGGCCAGCGGGAAGAACAAGAGCTTCACCAGCACGGTCACCAGCAGGATGGCGAGGCCGAAATTGCCGACCAGATGGTAGAAGAAGTCCAGCGCCAGGAACATCGGCTTGGTCAGGAAGTAGAAGTGGCCCCAGTCGATCAGAAGATCGAAATGGTTGAGGCCGAGCGCCTGATTGTAGCCGCCGAAGCCGCCGACCGGAAAGTTGAGGCCGACGACGCTGGCTTCCTTGGCGCCGGCGAAAAGCCGCGAAGAGACCGAGGTGGTGGCGCCGCTCGCGATCGTCTGCGCGGGCAGCATGTAGTCGGCCTGATAGCGCCGCTGCGCGCCGCCGGAGGAGAAATGCGCGTTCAGCAAGGTCTGGTCGGTCTCGGGCAGCAGCGCCGCCGCCCAGTATTTGTCGGTAATGCCGAGCCAGCCGTCGGTGATGTTCGAGAACGCGGTGCCCTTCGAGGACGGCTTGTCGGGCAGCGGTTCGCCGCCGTCGACATTCTTGTAGGTCAGCTCCTGCAGGCCCTTGTCGCCGAGATAGCCGATGAAGCCTTCATGCAGGATCGAATAGCCGGACACCGGCGGGGTGCCGCCGCGTGAGATCAGGCCATAGGGATACAGCGTCACCGGCGCGCCGCTCGTGTTGCTGACGTCGTCCTTGACCGTGAACAAATAATGGTCGTCGATCGAGATGGTGCGGTGGAAGACCACGCCCTGGCCATTGTCATAGCTGAGCTTGACCGGCGTCGACGGAGTCAGCGCGTTGGAGCCGTCCTGCTGCCACTGGGTGTTCTGGTCCGGCACCTTCACGTTCGAGCCGGCCGCGCTGGTCCAGTCGAACTCGGCGTAATAGGGGCTGGCGGTGTCCGATGGCGAGAACAGCACGATCGATGGCGAGGTCGGATCGACGGTGTCGCGGAACTGCACCAGCGAGATGTCGTCGATGCGCGCGCCCTTCAGCGCGATGCTGCCGGAAATCCGCGGCGTGTCGATCTTGACGCGCGGGCTGGCGGCGATGGCGGCATCACGGGTCACGACGATGCCGGAGGGGACGGGCGCGGTGCCGGCTGGCGCACTGGG
>NZ_JBARGP010000180.1:0-29196 GCF_049798375.1 Bradyrhizobium sp. | reverse complement strand
CCGGTGTCGACACTGTGCACGGGGCAGGCGGCCTCGATGGGCTCGCTGCTGCTCTGCGCGGGCCACAAGGACATGCGCTTCTCGCTGCCGAACTCGCGCATCATGGTGCACCAGCCCTCCGGCGGCTTCCAGGGCCAGGCGACCGACATCATGCTGCACGCCCAGGAGATCCTGAACCTGAAGAAGCGGCTCAACGAGATCTACGTCAAGCACACCGGCCAGAGCTACAAGGCGATCGAGGATGCGTTGGAACGCGACAAATTCCTTACCGCGGAAGCGGCGGCGGAATTTGGCCTGATCGACAAGGTCATCGACAAGCGGCCTGAAGATCCGGCGGCGATGGGTAAGACCCCGTAAAGTTGCGGGATACCGCTGCCCCGCGTTATGCGCGAAGATCGTCGTCGTTCTGCCGGTCGGAACCGGATGTTCCGTGTTCGTGCCTGCGGCCGTCGTGGCAATCGAGCAACTACGGTGCGATTTTGGTCGCTTTCCCTCGTGTCAATGCCGAAAATCACGGTATTGTCACGGTCAGCCGCGTGTCATCCGATTAGCGATTTCTTGATAGTCGGATGACAGCATGGTTGGCTAGAGTGAGCAGTCATGGATCGTGGGGGATTCGCGTCGGCTGTGGTACGCACGGCGAATGAAGAACAAGGTCTTTATATTGGTACGAGATTTGCTCTTTCACCGCTTTGGCCCGGCCTGCGCCGGATCGGGACGAAAGAGCGGACGAACCGCGGACGGAGACAGGAATGAGTAAGGTCGGCACGAACGACTCCAAGAACACGCTGTATTGCTCGTTCTGCGGCAAGAGCCAGCACGAAGTGCGTAAGCTCATCGCGGGTCCGACCGTTTTCATCTGCGACGAATGCGTCGAACTCTGCATGGACATCATTCGCGAGGAGAACAAATCCTCGCTGGTGAAGTCGCGCGACGGCATTCCGACGCCAAAGGAAATCTGCAAGGTCCTCGACGACTACGTGATCGGCCAGAGCCACGCCAAGAAGGTGCTCTCGGTTGCCGTGCACAATCACTACAAGCGGCTGAATCACCAGACCAAGCACAGCGATGTCGAGCTGGCGAAGTCCAACATTCTGCTGATCGGCCCCACGGGTTCGGGCAAGACGCTGCTGGCGCAGACGCTGGCGCGCATCCTCGACGTGCCGTTCACGATGGCGGACGCGACGACTTTGACCGAGGCCGGCTATGTCGGTGAGGACGTCGAGAACATCATCCTGAAGCTGCTGCAGGCGGCCGACTATAATGTCGAGCGCGCGCAGCGCGGCATTGTCTATATCGACGAAATCGACAAGATCAGCCGCAAGTCGGACAATCCCTCGATCACGCGCGACGTGTCGGGTGAGGGCGTCCAGCAGGCGCTGCTCAAGATCATGGAAGGCACGGTGGCTTCGGTGCCGCCGCAGGGCGGCCGCAAGCATCCGCAGCAGGAGTTCCTGCAGGTCGACACCACCAATATCCTGTTCATCTGCGGTGGCGCGTTCTCGGGTCTCGAGAAGATCATCTCCGCGCGCGGTCGGTCGACCTCGATCGGTTTCGCGGCGCAGGTGCTGGCGCCGGAAGATCGCCGCACCGGCGAGATCTTCCGCCACGTCGAACCTGAGGATCTCCTGAAGTACGGCCTGATCCCCGAATTCGTCGGCCGTCTGCCGGTCGTCGCGACCTTGGAGGATCTGGACGAGACCTCGCTGAAGAAGATCCTGGTCGAGCCGAAGAACGCGCTGGTGAAGCAGTATCAGCGTCTGTTCGAGATGGAGAACATCGAGCTCACCTTCGCCGACGAGGCACTGGGCGCGGTGGCCCGCAAGGCGATCGAGCGCAAGACCGGCGCCCGCGGCCTGCGGTCGATCCTGGAGAGCATCCTGCTCGAGACGATGTTCGACCTGCCGGGCCTGGAAGGTGTCGAGGAAGTCGTGATCTCGCGCGAAGTCGTCGAGGGCACCGCACGTCCGCTCTACATCTACGCCGATCGTTCGGATCGCGCGGTTGAAAGCAGCGCCAGCGCGTGAACCGCGCCGGCGCCAGCCGTGTCTTTAAGGCGCCGTTTTTTGCAATGATTTGCGCTGCGGAACGAGTTCCGCAGCCGCGTTTTGCTTATGCAGTCCGCCGCGTAAACCTTTGTATAGCGGACATTTTCCGACACTTGACACCCCCTGGGTCGATAGCCACCTAATGCCGGTGGCGGAACAGATCTCGGGATTCGCCTCAACAACGATCCGGCATCCGCGGACGATAATATCGTCATGCGATGATCGGATCAGATCGCACCTTGTGGCGGTCGCGCCGAGCGAGCGGGCTGCGTGCAAGGGGGCAAAACAAAAGGAATAGGCCATGACCACTCCGAAACCCCGGCCGACCATCGTTTATGGCGAAAGCCACGCTTATCCGGTGCTTCCGCTGCGCGACATCGTCGTCTTCCCGCACAATATCGTGCCGCTGTTCGTTGGCCGCGAGAAATCGATCCGCGCGCTCGAAGAGGTCATGAAGAATGACGCGCTGGTGATGCTGGCGACGCAGAAGAATGCGTCCGACGATGATCCAGCGCCCGACGCTATCTATGAAACCGGTACGCTGGCGAGCGTGCTGCAGCTCCTGAAGCGGCCCGACGGCACCGTGAAGGTGCTGGTCGAGGGCCTGGAGCGCGCGCGCGTCGAAGCCTATACCGAGCGGACTGATTACTACGAGGCGACTGCCGTTGCGCTCGAGGACACCGACGCCAAATCGGTTGAAGCCGAGGCGCTGTCGCGCTCCGTCGTGTCGGATTTCGAGAGCTATGTGAAGCTGAACAAGAAGATCTCGGCTGAGGTCGTCGGCGTCGTTCAGTCGATCACCGATTTCGGCAAGCTGGCCGACACGGTCGCCTCGCACTTGGCCGTCAAGATCGCCGATCGCCAGGGCATCCTGGAAACGCTGTCCGTCACTACGCGCCTGGAAAAGGTGCTGGGCCTGATGGAGAGCGAGATCTCGGTGCTGCAGGTCGAGAAGCGCATCCGCTCGCGTGTCAAACGACAAATGGAGAAGACCCAGCGCGAGTACTATTTGAATGAGCAGATGAAGGCCATTCAGAAGGAGCTGGGCGACGAGGACGGCCGTGACGAGCTCGCCGATCTGGAGGAGCGGATCAACAAGACCAAGCTCTCCAAGGAAGCGCGCGAAAAGGCTCAGCACGAGTTGAAGAAGCTGCGCCAGATGTCGCCGATGTCCGCGGAAGCGACCGTCGTGCGCAACTACCTGGATTGGCTGCTGTCGATTCCGTGGAACAAGAAGTCCAAGGTGAAGAAGGATCTGGAGGCCGCGCAGGCGGTGCTGGATGCGGATCACTATGGGCTGGAGAAGGTCAAGGACCGTATCGTCGAGTACCTCGCGGTGCAGTCGCGCGCCAACAAGCTGACCGGCCCGATCCTGTGCCTGGTCGGACCTCCCGGCGTCGGCAAGACCTCGCTCGGCAAGTCGATCGCGAAGGCCACCGGGCGCGAGTTCGTTCGCGTCTCCCTGGGCGGCGTGCGCGACGAAGCGGAAATCCGCGGTCATCGCCGGACCTATATCGGTTCGATGCCCGGCAAGATCATCCAGTCGATGCGCAAGGCCAAGACCTCGAACCCGCTGTTCCTGCTGGACGAGATTGACAAGATGGGCTCGGACTTCCGGGGTGACCCGTCGTCCGCTCTGCTGGAGGTCCTGGACCCCGAGCAGAACACGACCTTCAACGACCATTATCTCGAGGTCGACTACGACCTGTCGAACGTGATGTTCATCACCACCGCGAATACGCTGAATATTCCCGGACCGTTGATGGACCGCATGGAGATCATCCGCATCGCTGGCTACACCGAGAATGAAAAGCTCGAGATCGCCCGCAAGCATCTGATCCCGTCAGCGCTGTCCAAGCACGGCCTGGATTCGAAGGAATGGTCGATCGACGACGACGCGTTGCTGCTGGTGATCCGGCGCTACACTCGCGAGGCGGGCGTGCGTAACCTGGAGCGTGAGATTTCGACACTGGCCCGCAAGACAGTGAAGGAGCTCATGCTCTCGAAGAAGAAGTCGGTGAAGATCAGCGAGAAGACCGTCGAGGAATTCCTCGGCGTTCCGAAGTATCGCTACGGCGAGATCGAGAGCGATGACCAGATCGGGATCGTGACGGGTCTGGCATGGACCGATGTCGGCGGCGAGCTGTTGACCATCGAAGGCGTCATGATGCCCGGCAAGGGCAAGATGACGGTGACGGGCAATTTGCGCGACGTCATGAAGGAATCGATCTCGGCGGCGGCGTCCTACGTCCGATCGCGCGCGATCGTCTACGGCATCGAGCCGCCGCTGTTCGACCGGCGTGATATCCACGTCCACGTGCCGGAGGGCGCAACCCCGAAGGACGGCCCCTCGGCCGGCGTGGCGATGGCCACCGCGATCATCTCGGTGATGACCGGCATTCCGGTCCGCCACGACGTCGCGATGACCGGTGAGATCACGCTGCGCGGGCGGGTGCTGCCGATCGGCGGTCTGAAGGAGAAGCTGCTGGCCGCCGCCCGCGGCGGCATCAAGACGGTGCTGATCCCCGAGGACAACGCCAAGGATCTCACGGAGATTTCCGATTCGATCAAGGGCGGCATGGAGATCATCCCCGTGGCTCGCCTGGACGACGTCGTCGGCCGCGCTTTGGTGCGCAAGCCGGTGCCGATCGTCTGGGAAGAGGACACCAAGGTGCCGGTGAAGGCCGACGGCGACGAAGCCGCCGGCGGCCTGACCGCCCACTAACACACCAAACAGACTTTGGGAATGGCGCCTTCGGGCGCCGTTTTCGTTATGGACGGCAGGTCCGGAGGTCGAGGGTCAGGCGAGGGGGGTCGCATAGCGCCGCGACCGGGCCGGCCGGAACGCTTGCGGCGATTGATCCGCGGCCAAGCAGAGGGTAAAGAGACGCTACGCAAGACGCCGCGTACTGGGGGCGGTTAGCTCAGCTGGTTAGAGCATCTCGTTTACACCGAGAGGGTCGGCGGTTCGAATCCGTCACCGCCTACCATCGCCTATCGCCAGTGAACGTCTTCACGGTCTTGCGCGGCCGAGAACTCAGCAGCCGTTGAGCGAGACGCCCGGGACGACGCTGGTGAGGTTCACCGAACCTCCATCCGATGTCGGCACTGCGGGGCCGCAGATCGGGCCGCCTGCACCACTCGCGGATGCTGCTGCGGCAGACGATGCCGTCGTCCTGGCTGCATTCGCTGATGCCGAGTCCGAGACTTCGCCGGGGAGTTGCAGCGGAGTCTGAGAGCTGCTCGACGACGCGGCGCCGATCGAGTCCGAGCTGCTCGACAGGTTAGCTGTTCCGGTGCCCGCCGATCCACTTGCCGTCGAACCTGTCGTGCCGTTCGTGGTCGTTCCGGTCGTGGCCGTGCTCGTGCCGGCGGACGATGTCGACGATGTGGATGCGCCGGTGGAAGTGGATGTCGTGCTGACGCCGGGCGTTGCGGTCGTGGTGCTGTCGGGGACCGTCGACGTTGTGCTGCTCGACGTGCCCGTGGTGGTGCCTTGCGCGGTTGCCGATGTGGTCGTCTGGGCGTGGAGCGCGGTCGTGGCGAGCATGAGCAGTGCGGCGGTGAAGGTGACAGCGCGCGATGGGCTGTGTTTCATCTGATGCTCCTGCCTCGTGACAAGCGGCAACGACCGTTGCGTAGCCCCGGATTACAACGAGGGCCTCCGGACCACGTTCCTGGTTCACATTCACGAGCCGCTCACAGATGGATCAAGTGTTTGCGCCGATTCACCGGTTTCACGCTTGTGCCTTGACAGCCGGGCGGCTCGCGTGTGCCGTTGCGGTTCGCATCATCACAGATCGAGCAGAGATCCCATGGACGCA
Organism: Bradyrhizobium sp.; assembly: GCF_049798375.1. GTDB lineage: Bacteria > Pseudomonadota > Alphaproteobacteria > Rhizobiales > Xanthobacteraceae > Bradyrhizobium. The sequence continues at coordinate 23,324 of NZ_JBARGP010000180.1, read as the reverse complement.
CCGCAGGGTCACGAACGCAACGCGGATCAAATCGCCTATTGGAACGGCCCCGGTGGCCAGCGCTGGTCGGACCGGCAGGCTGCGCAAGACCTGCTGCTCGCGCCGGTCTTGGACATCCTGATTTCGCGCATCGCAGCCAAACCCGGCGACCGTATTCTCGATGTCGGCTGCGGCTGCGGCGGCCTGTCCGTCGCCCTGGCTGGCCAGGTCGCGCCTGACGGCTCGGTGCTCGGCGTCGACATTTCCGCGCCGATGCTGACGCGGGCACGCGAGGCCGCGCCGTCAGGTCTTCCGGTCGCATTCGCGCTGGCGGATGCGACGGTGTATCCGTTCGAGCCGGCGAGCTTCGATTGTCTGGTCTCACGCTTCGGCGTGATGTTCTTTGCCGATCCCACGGCATCCTTCACCAATTTGCATCGCGCCTTGAAACCCGGGGGGCGCCTGGTGTTTGCCTGCTGGCGTGAGCCGAAACAAAATCCGTGGATGATGGCGCCGCTGCAGGCCGTCTATCGACACGTGCCGAAGCTGCCGCCGCAGCAGCCCGACGATCCCGGTCCGTTTGCCTTTGCGTCCGACGAGCGCGTCACGCGCATCCTGACCGCAGCAGGCTTCGGCGAGGTCGCGCTGGAGCCGCGCGAACTGTCGCTCGATATCGCGATCGGCAGGGGTCTGGATGCGGCCGTGCAGTCGGCCTTCGAGATCGGCCCGGCCAGCCGCGCGTTGGAAGGTCATCCGCAAGAGACGCGCGACGCGGCCCGGCAATCCGTTCGCGAGGTTCTCGCGTCCTACCAGCGCGGGGATCGCGTGGCGCTGCCGGGCGCGATTTGGCTGGTGACGGCGAACGCCTGAGCGCGCGCCTCAGGCGCGGCCTGGCTTCCCGGTCGGCCGGCGCTCCGGCACGTCTTCGGACTTCACCGAATCCCGCGGTTTGGGCCGCGGCTCGGGTTTTGGCACGCCCGCTTGGCCGCCATGCTTGCCGCCCATGTCCTGAGCGCCTTCGAGATCGTTGTCTTTGGGCATCGGGGCCTCCACCGCCAGCAGCAACGACGCCGGGGAGCGCGGATCGTTCCTTGCTCCCGAGCCCGCGGCGCTGGATCAGGTACCGGAACGCTCCTCCCAGATCATCGCCAGATGCACGATGGTCTGCACCGCCTTCTCCATGTCACGGACGCTGACCCATTCCAGCCGCGAGTGGAAGGCGTGCTCGCCGGCGAAGATGTTGGGGCAGGGCAGCCCCATGAAGGACAGCCGTGAGCCGTCGGTGCCGCCGCGGATCGAGGTCTTTACCGGCGTCAAGCCTGCACGCCTGATCGCCTCGACCGCATGGTCGACGATCTCCGGATGACGATCGATCACCACCTTCATGTTGCGGTACTGCTCGCGCACTTCCATGCGATAGCTTGAGCGCGGATAGGCCCGGATCACGTCCTTGACGATGCCTTCCAGCAGCGCCTCCTTCTCCTTCAACCCGGCTTCGGTGAAGTCGCGAACGATGAAGTCGAGCCGCGCCTGCTCCAAGCTGCCGGAGATCGAGATCGGGTGCAGGAAGCCTTCCTTGCCTTCGGTGGTCTCCGGCGAGCAGGTCTCCTTCGGCAGCCGGTCGACGATCGCGGACGCGATCTTGACCGCATGCTCCATCCGACCCTTGGCAAAGCCAGGATGGGCGCTGACGCCTTCGATGGTGATGGTGGCGCCGTCGGCGGAGAAGGTCTCGTCCTCGATATGACCGGCGGTCTCGCCGTCCATCGTGTAGCCGAAATCGGCGCCGAGCTTTTTCAGGTCGACCTTGTCAACGCCGCGGCCGATCTCCTCGTCCGGCGTGAACAGGATCTTGATGGTGCCATGCTTGATCTGCGGATTGTTCAGCAGGAACTGCGCGGCGTCCATGATCTCGGCGATTCCGGCCTTGTTGTCGGCACCGAGCAAGGTGGTACCGTCAGTGGTGATGATGTCGCTGCCGATCTGGTCAGTCAGCGCCGGATGCTCGGCGGCGCGGATCACCTGGCTCTTATCGCCCGACAGCACGATGTCGCCGCCGCGATAGTTGCGCACCACCTGCGGCTTCACATTGGCACCGGAGCAGTCCGGTGAGGTGTCCATGTGCGAGCAGAAGCAAATTACCGGCACTTTCTTGTCGGTGTTGGCCGGGATCGTCGCATAGACGTAGCCATGGGGATCGAGATGGGCGCCGGAAAGCCCCATCGCCTGCAGCTCGCTGGCGAGCAGGCGGCCGAGATCCTTCTGCTTGGCCGTGGATGGGCATGTCGGGGAGCCCGGATCGGACTGGGTGTCAATCACGACATAGCGTAGGAAGCGCTCGGTGACGGTGTGGGCGAAGGTGATCTTGCTGTCAGGCATGGCAATCAGGAGGCAGGAGGAGGGAACGGCATTATAGGATGGAATACGCCACTTGCGCGGCTGGTACGACCCCACAATTCCGTCAGGGGCGGCGCGAGAATTTGCAGAGCGCAGGTCGCAATGCGGCGATCGGGTCAAATTCGCAACTATAAATTGTGTCAGACAATAGTGCTGCGACAGCTTCGTTGGACGGATGCCGTCAGAGTGCGGACCTTGCAACGCCATTGTCGTCGAACCGGATGAGCGGGAGCGCAAGCTCTATGGCGACCATCCTTGGGGCGTACGAACATCGGACATCGCAATACCGGGAACCCTGAAGTCGGGCAACGCCCCTTAGATCACGACGTCACCATCCAGCAATGCCGCGAAGCGACGCATCGGACCACAGCATGGTCGGTCCTCCGCTCGGCGATCTGGAATGGCGAGACATCCGACGCAGGATCGAGAGCTGCACTCGGTCGCGTACGCCCCCGGGTGCATTATTGCTCACAAGCTCGACCAGGCACGTACGGTTCCTGCGAACGGACGACAGCTGAACGGTGCGACGAGATGTACCTCGTCGATCATGACCGGCTGGGAATACCGGTGTTTTGGTGCCGCGCCAATTTCGTGCGTCGATATGAAAAATCTCCAGCTACTCCTCGCGGCCCAAACTTTCTTTCCGGATCGACGACGGTCTGCTGAACGAAAAGCTGGGTCTGCTCGATCAGCCGGCGAAGCATCCGAGACTTGTTAGGAGCGTCGCTTTTGAAAGTTCCGCTACTTGCGCGCAACATATGAATTGACTCACATTCTGCGAGTCAATTCTTCTTGCTGCGTTGTATCAATGTCCTTCGAGCGCGCATCTTTGATCTGCGTGATGCGACACAGCTTTAAGTTGACAGTAAATAAAAACCATAATAGCGTTGCTTGAACACAAGTTAGATTTATTCCTTTTTTTCATTTCAAACAGATTTTCTGAACCATCGTCTCGGCATCAGAGACTACTAATAAATTCGTCGGCTCAGAGGTCATTGTGTGCTCTGCGCTACGCAGCTGATAACAGGACTTCCCGTGGGCGCAACTTGGCGCTCACGCACGCACGAGAATCGTCGACCTGCTCAGGAGAAGGGTCTTGGGCGGGGTACGAAGGTGAATTGCCGAGATTGCTGAGCTGAAATTACTGAACTGAATTACTGACTGAATTACTGAAACGACTATATTTCATAGAGGTGCAGTGTGGCCTACGATGTCGCGATCTGCCTCGGGCAACAAAATCTAAATAAAATCGCAGCCGCTTTCTATCAGCGTCCAGGTTTGAGAGCGCGGCTGTTTCGCGGTAGTCACGCCACCACGCTTGAAGGCGTTCAGGCGAATGTGGCCTGGGACGTGCTGCAGCCGCCGACCTTCGATTTGAATCCGCCCTCGCCGGCGCAATGGGCAGCGGCCATTCACGCCACCGGCGCATCAATCGCGCCATCCGCCAATGCCTTTGTGCTGAAGCTGCCCGCTCTGCACGTGACGCTGAACTCCGGGCCAGGGCCGGCAACGGATATCACAAAGGCCGTCGATGTGATCTGTTCGGTCACCTTGCTGGGGAAATCCGTGAGCCTGACACCTGTCGGGGCGGTCATCGACCTGTCCACGGCATCTCCGATCGATCAGCTCATCTACAAGCAGATTCTCGTTCCAAACCTCTTGGCCCAGCTGACAATGCTGATGGCAGGTCAGCACGTGCCCCATATTGACTTCCGCGGCCTGTCCTTCGGCAATGCCGCGTTGCTGGTCGAGGGTGGTCACGTCATTGGTGCAGCCTTCCTCGAAGGGCGTTCCGGCGTCCCCGATGTGCAGAGCTTGCGATCGGCGCCAAAGGCCGAGTTCTACGTCATGTTGGGGCGTGATGCCCTGCAGAAGGTGGTGAATGACGGCGTGCAGCCGCTGCGTGGGCAAACCGATGGAGTGAACGGCAGCGCCAATTTCGGCATTGGCAGCGCGCATTATTCGGCGAGCCTGCGCTTCGACAGCCTCAATGCGCAGATTCGCAGTCCCACATCGTTGAATGTCCAGGCCGGAGTCACACTGTCTGCATCTGCGGGTGTTAATGTCCTCGATGCCATTCTTGGCCAGATTGCAAAGGGCGTGACCGAGCCGGCGAAAGCGCTCGCGAATATTGCAAGCGATGCCGCCAAAGCCTCGGCCAATGCCGCCAAAGCCGCAGCCAATGCCGCCGAGAACGCCGCCAAAGCTGCGGCCCATGCCGCCGAGAATGCGGCCAAGACCGTGGCCCATGGCGCCGAGAGTGCTGTCCACACCATCGGTCACGCCCTCAAGAGCTATTGAAAGTTGGGCGGTCCGGCGATCCGGCCGGACGCTCTCATTTGGCTGAACTCGCCGTCCGTCGTGCGATGTGCGTTTCGGAGGATTTCATATGCCTGAAGTTGGTATTGGCTACGAAGCGAAGACCGAGCCCAATCCCATTGGTTTCGAGGTCAGCGTTAGCGTTTCGGGAATGCAGGTGCGCGCAGTGATCAGCAACGTGCACCCGTTCGTGGCAGTGCTCAAGCCCACCGGCAATGTCGCGCAGCTCATCCTGTCCGGCGCAGCCTGGCCGATTGCACAGACGCTCGGCGTTGCGGTGCCGCCGCTGGCAACGCAGATCGTGCATCGTTTACCCGCGATACCGATCACGACGATCCAGCCGCTCGCCCAGACGGTGGAGGGGGAGACCATCACGATCACGCCGAGCCATCTCGTCCTCAGCGACTCGAACGGGATGCTGATGATATCGAGCGACATCAGCGTCACCTGACCGTGCGCCTGCAAGGCGCGCGGCGTGCAGACGCGGGCTTCTACCGCTTGGCTGCGTTGATCGAGGTTTACGATGCGCTTCGTGATCGATGGTGAGACAGCGCGATCATCTTGCGTGGGCACGCGCTTCGCGACACCACGCCAGACTGAGGGAGCCGTCAAGCTTTCGGTCACACCCCAACGGCAGCTGTTCGACAATTGGTGTTGGGCGGCGATCGCCTCGGTGCTCGGGCGCTATTACGGCACCAGCGCCGCGTCACAGTCCGAGATTGCCTCGCATCTTCTTAGACTCGATTGCGCAGGCATCGACGGCAACATCGACAGCGACGACGAACTGCGCGTGCGTGCCGACGCGGAAATGAGGCTCGATGCGGCGCTCGCGCTGGTCGGCTGCTACAGCCATTGGAGCGCCGGAAAGCCGCTGTTCGACCGCGTTCGCTTCGAGATCAATCTTGGACGCCCATTTGCGGCTCGCATCGAGTGGCAGTCGGGCGGCGCCCACTACGTCCTCGTGCGCGGTTATCGCGACGAGGGCAAGCGGATCATCGTTGCCGACCCGCTGCACGGTGAGGCCGAATATCCGCTGTTCGATTTTCCCTCCCGCTATCAGCTCGGCGGTGCCTGGACCGAGACATTCTGGACCAATCCGGCCGGACGCGCGGGACATCCCGATCCACGACAAGCAGCGAAGGATCACGACATTGAGCACGTATGACATCGCGGCCGGTGCCAGCCCCGCCGGTTTGAATGCATTGGTTGGTCAGCTCTTTGCCAACCCGGCGGCCAGGAAAGGGTTGTTCTCGGGCACCGTCACCCAGAACGTGGACACGCTCGGCTCCGTGAAGGTGACCTATGACATCACCGCCGCGCCGACCTTCGTGCTGACGCCACCGACCCCACAGCAATGGAAGGGAGTGCAGCCGCCAAATCTGCCGCTTCCCAACGTAAACGCATTCCAACTCGTCCTGTCGAATGTTGCCGGCACGGCAGCGATCGCCGGCGCGCCTCCACTCGCAGCGCACGGGGCGGTGACCGCATTCGGGACCGTCTCGACGCAAGGCGGCGCTGTATCATTGACGGTGGTGGCGATATTGCTCGACGAGTCGAGCTTCTCCGGCTGGGACAAGCTGATCGTCAACGCCATCCTGATCCCGGCGTTGCTGACGGCCCTGAACAAGCTGGTGTCGGGTCTGCCGCTCCCGAAGCCGCCTGGACTCGCGGGATTGCAGTTCCAGCCGCTGACCTTGGCGGTCATGCCGCAGGGGATCGCGATCGCAACCTCTTTTTCCGACGGTCCGGCGCCAAATCTCTCCGGTTTCACGGCGCCGGCCCCGAACCTCTATGCCGTGACCAAGCTCACCGCGATCAACCGTCTGTTTGCCGCGGAGATCAAGGGACCGTTTTCCGACGAAGGCAGCAAGGGCCCATCGGGGTGGAAAGCGTCCGGGCGGGTCAGCGTCAACGATCCCAAGCTGACGATCTCGATCGGCGGCGCACTCACGCTCAACGTCAGCGGTACGTTCCAGGCCTATGGCGAACTCAGCGGCGCAGGTGTCGGCGTAACCAAGGCGGTGTTGTGTCCTATTGGCGCAGCGGCGGACGCGATCGCAAATCCGTCCAACTGGGACAAGGTGATCTCGAGCTTCCAGCTCGTCTATAGCCCGGATCCGATGCCGCTCCCGGTTAGCGTGACGGCCTCGGCAGTGACCGGTTCTGGGTCGTCTCAATCTCAACCTGTCGATATCAAGATCCTGTCGGACAAGCTGCCGTCATCGATCAAGCTGACCGTCAAGCCAACTTGGTCCGGCTCGGTGACGGGGGCGGCGCTGGCCGCCGCGGCGTCAGCCTTCGTCGATCTCGTCTCGGTCATCTTCGGCAGCCTCATCATCAAGAAGATCGTAGCCGCCTATGGTCACAAGAGCTTCTCGCTGCCGGTGTCGGAGATGCAGAAGGCGATCCAGTTGCCGCAGGGCGGGAAAGTCACCGTCTCTCTGTCGGCCTCGGTCGGCGCAGCGCTCCAGCCATTCGGCAATGACCAGCTCGTGCAGAGCCTTCAGGTCGCGATCACTTAAAGCCCGTCTCTCACCGTTTTGAAAGGACATCGCCATGCAGAACGAGGACACTGATCTGACGGTGCTGGAACAGCGGCTTCGCACTTCCCTGGCAGCATCATCGGCCGCGCGGCTCACCGACACGCCGGATTTCCCGCTCGCCTTTGGTGTCGAACTGCCGGACGGCCTGCGCTCATCGCGCGGCAATGTCGGTATTCGCTTCTCCGATTTTGCCATCGAGGGCATCACCGCCGTGTGCGTCGACCCGCAGCGGTCGAGCATCGAGGGCAACCGCGCCAGCCTGTCGTTGGCTTGGGACGAGCTGCGCGTCGTCGGCCGTTATATGCTGACGGCCATGCCGGTCCCCGTGATCACGATGGACACCGCCGGATCACTGCTGGACTACGATGATAACGACGTGCAGCCGGCCGGAGCGCCCGCCGTGACGCCGCTCGATCCGGCGCAACAATCGGCCATGCTCGACCAGGCGCGACAGCAGCGCACGCGGCTGATGGACACCCCGAACGGGGCTCAACTGCTGAACCACTATAATGAGCACAACGAGACCTTCAACACGGTGTTCGCGACCAGCCAGGCGGCGCGTGCGGCCTGGGCTGCGCACGGCGCGACCAAGGACATGGCGATCCACACGCACGCCGCGCTCGATCCCAACGATCACCAGACGACGATCGTCAATCCGCACGAAACGGATGCGACATTCGGCACGCAGAAGGTCAGCTACAATCAGAACGCCTTCGTGCAGCAGCTGCAGATCACGGTGAACACGATCGCGGCGGACCCGAACTTCAATCCGTTCGATCCGAACGCGAAGCCGGATCCCAACAGCAAGTTCACCAAGGCCGCCATTGCCGCGCTGACGTTCAAATCAGCCGTGGGGCAGACCGGAAATTCGAAGAGCAATACGCATCCGATGACCGGCGAGCAGGTGCACGGTTCGGTCAAGACCGGCAGCCCGCCACCGCATGCGACCTTGGACGAGCTCAATAACGTCATCCAGCAGGGCGTGCAACCCGGCGGCGGTGCGGCCGCTGTGGCGATCGAGCGCAACTGGCGGGTGCTCGACGAGGACGATCGACGTTTGGTGCGGCGCCACCTCTATGCAACGAGCAAGGAGCGGGCGGAACGCGCCGAAGCGAGCCCGGATACCTTGTGGTCCGGTGCATGCGGTGCGCGCATCGCGGGTGCCTCTGCCCAGATCGAGCTCGAGTTCGGAGCGGACGCTCGCGTACTGTCCTCGACGATCGAGCTGCCGGCATTCGAGTTCGAGCTCGACGATTCGGCTTGGAGCGGCGCGGCCGCCGAGATCGCCCGGGAGCGCCTTGGCGCGGTGTCGTTCATCCGCAGTCTTCTGCGCGAGCGGATCGAGACCGGACTGGGCGAACAGATTGCAAGTGCCGCACGCGCAGCTGGCCTTCGATGAACCTGGTCATCTCAGCGGACGGCAACGCGGTGCAGCCGCTGCGCCTGGCTCAGGTGCGCAGCGCGCGGGTCGTCGAGCGCATTTTCGACGAGCTGTTGGCGGAAGACATGAAGCTGTTCCGGCGCGAGCTGGATGCCGCACTTGCGCCGCAGGCCGCCTATCTCTCGGAGACCGAGCTCGAAATCTACCGGCGCGGCAAGAAACTGCGCCCGGCGATGCTGATCCTGTCAGCGCGCGTGGTGCACGGTGACGCACCCCTTCCACGCAAGGTCCTGATGGCGGCGGCTTCGCTCGAGATGTTGCACGTCGCGACGATGATCCATGACGACATCATCGACGACGCGCTGGTACGCCGAGGCCTAGCTTCGGTCAATGCAAGGCGTGGCGTCAATGCGGCAATCCTGCTCGGCGACATGCAGTTCGTGCAGGCGATCCGGACCTTCGTCGATACGATCGAGGTCCAGTCGGAAATGGAGCTGGTCAAGCTCGTCCTGGATACGGCATTCCGGATCTGTGCGGGGGAATTGGACGAGTTGCAGACCGATCGCAAACTGGCGCCGGAGGCGCTGCGCGCCCGCTATTACGAGGTCATCGAGCGCAAGACCGCGATCATGTTCGGCCTCGCCTGCGAGACCGGCGTGTCGCTGGCCAAAGCGCGCACCAGCGATGCGCGGCGCATTGGCTTTTATGGCCGCCGCGTCGGCCGCGCTTTTCAGATTATCGATGATCTGTTGGATTTGCTGCAGGACGAGGCCGATTCCGGCAAGCGGCGCGGCATGGACATTGCGCGCCGCTGCTTCACGCTGCCGATCATCTACGCGATGGAAGAGTTAGGGCCGAACCATCTGTTGTCCCGCGTGATGCGCGGTCGCGCCTGCAGCGAGGATGAGTTGCAGGTCTGTATCGATGCGGTCACACGCTCGGATGCGATTGCGCGCGCCTATGCCGATGCGCGTCTCGAGGCGATCGAAGCGCTCACCTATCTCGAACCGTTTCCCGACAATCGATACCGGCGTGCGATGAAGGACATCGCGCTCTTTACCGTCGACCGGGATTTTTGATCGATCCGGACCGGAGTGAAATCCATGTCAGTGCTGTTGCCGTTCATCTTCAACACCCTCCGTACGCGAGCGATCGACCCTCACAACAAGCGGTTCTTCCTGCCGACCGTGCTGGCGGGAATTTCCGGCAAGAATTCCCACGGCAAGCTGATCCCGATCGAGCAGGATTCGTGGTCGATCGGTCCCATCACCGGCCCGGCCGGTGCCACCGTGACGGACAGCTTCATCAACAACTGGGCGACGTTCCTGGAGAAGGTTCAGAAGGTCGATCTTTCCAACCAGTTTCCGATCGCTGATCCGCGCTCGCCGTCACCCGTTCTCGAGATGGGCGACGGCGGCAAGACGAAGATCGTCATCAATGGCCTTCAGAATGTATTCGTGGAGCCCAACCCGACCTTCGTGCCGAACGCGCAAGGATACCACGTCAACCTGGCGCTGCAGTTCAACCATTGGGACGGCTCGGCCGGCCGCCCCAACATCCCCCAGCTGTCGATGTCCGGCCCCTACCAGTTGAGCCAATCGCTGTGTCTCGCCAATAACGGGGCTAGCGTTTGCAATGGAAATGCGAGCACCGACATCCACGGCGATGGGACGGTGGCGCTGAATATAACGGACGCCTTCGTCGACGCGCAGGTCCAGCTCTCGCTCGCAAGCCACGGCAGCGCGGGGCGTGAGGCCAAGGTCACAGTGCTGAGCCTTCTGGTTCGCGGCGCTGATCCGTCGACGCCGCCGACGATCGACGTCACGGGCCTGACGATCGGCGCCTCGGTGTCGGATTTCCTCAAGAACGTCTGGAAGACGGCGGCCCTCAACGCAATCCAGAGCGATGACGGGCGCGCAGGTATCTTCCGCAACCTCAATGCCGCGCTCAACGAGGCCAGCAATCTCGCCTCGTTGTCGCAGCAGATGACCACAAATCTTGCCTCGGCTCTCGACAGCGCGTTCGGCGCGACCAAGGGTACGCTGCCGAACACGCAGGCCGCAGCTACGACCAATCCGATCGATCGTTACATCTTCGATCGCGTCGGATACGCCGTGAACGAGCCGACCAGCGCTCTGTTCCTGCCGCTTCTGCTTTGCAAGAACGACAATCCATCGCTCAGCCCGCTTGTGGTCGCTCAAGTCGGTTTGCCCGACTTCGACATCGTGGGCGCGCATTTCCAGCAGGGAAAATTGTTGAAGCTTCATTTCAACGGCTTGACCAACGTCAAGGCGGCGCAATCCGACATGGTGCTCGGCAACAGCAAGTTTCAATTCGATGCCGCGCTCGGCGGCTGGAATCCGCCGCCGCGCGTGAGCTGTGCGGCCGGCATTCCGGCGCCCCCAGCGACGGGGACGTCGCAATTCGTGGTCAGCGCGCAGGGCATGCCGACACCTCTGACCGGTGACGTCGGCGTGACGGTGAACGGCGCGCGTCTGAAGGGGACATGCAGCGTGTCGGGCACGAGCGACGCAACCATGGACATCACCGTCCATAGCCTCACTCTGGTCATACCCGATCTCGCCGGCGGCATGCAGATCAACCTCAACATCGAATCCGCGTTCAAGAATTTCATCAATTCAGCGATCAATACGTCGGACAACCATAAGCGGATCATCGACAACGTTAATTCGACGCTGTCACAGCACTATCAAGATATCGGAAAAGAGGTGACGAAGTTCGCGCGCGACGGGATAAGTCGTTCACTGCAGTGAACGACCGGCTGCGGATGCGATAACGTCGCCGCGTGGATTTATCTCGCTGGTGCCAACGGCGCCTGGGAATGAGGGGACGGCAGGAATGCCATACCCGTATTTCCGCTTCATTGCCTACGAAGTACCGACCGTGCCATTTCCGAACGCCGGCGAGGGGCCGTCTGCGACTTCGCACCTGGCGAAGATCAACGGTTACATCATGCGCAATGACGGCACTACCAATCCGGAGCGGCGCGACGCTGACGCGCAGCGCGTCGAGGGGGCAAGGACGTCGAAACGGTGCTGGTGGACGTGTTTCACAAGACCGAACAGGAAGCCGAGACGATCCGAATGGTCTGAAGAGAGCCTGCTCTGCCACCCAGGCGCTGTTCGCAATGTGACGCTGACGCTGCCAGGCACCCGTCAGAAACCCTGCGCCTGTGCGAGCTCGGCGGCCCAGCCGTGCAGCCCTGCGTCGTGTGCGTCGGCTTGGGCGCGCTGCAGGGCATTGCGGGCGCGGTTAAGTACCGTGTCGACGGCATCCGATAGCGCGGCGTCATGCTGTGGGTGGCGCATATGCGGTGATGTCGTGGTCCATGCGATGTCCCAACCCGCGGGGCGGGCGTCGGTCAGCGCCAGTCGAGCGCAATTGTCTTGCCCGCTGACGCTGTCATCATCGATGTCCTGGATGTCGTCGATCATGCGCCACGCGGCGCAGAATGCGCTGAGTGCCGACGCGACCGACGCCGCAACCCGATGGCCGCGTCGCGCGGCCAGCATGCGCGGCGCCGCATGCCACAGCGCGATCTGGCGTTCGAAGCGCGCCAAATGATCGTCCAACGACGCAGCCGGTGCGCGCGCATGAACGCTTTCCAGATAGGTATCGGCGAGCTCAGCGGATGAGGCGTCATCCGCAAGCGCGGCCATCATCTCCTGCCAGGCGATACTGCGAAACTGCAGACGCATGATGTCGGTCGGCAGTTGGGCATCGCAGAGATGGTCGTCCCACAGATGCAGCATCAGCGCGAGCGCATGGACGCGGACGGCGGCTTGTCGGCTGTCCGGATCGGGCGCGAGCCAATGCAGGAACGACCATACCGGCTGATAGAACAGGTCGATGAACCTGCGCCCGGGTCCTGGATATCCTCTGAGAACGCGGGCCGCGTCGTCAGCAAGCGTGGGCGGCAATCGTCCGGCGATGCGCCAGATCTCGGCTTCCAGGGTATCGGCCAGTGCTTCGGTCGGCGGAGTCCGGGACACACGGCCGAAATCGATCGCGGTCCAACGTGACGGCTGCGTCACGGCGAGCGGACTAACAAAAGGAGCTGATGTGGTCACAATCCCTCCGGGACGATTGCTGTGGTGGCGGGGCCTTGCCGGTACAGCGTGAAGCCCAGTTGCTCGGCCTTGGCGCGAAACGCCGCATTGCATGCAGCCGCGCGCGCATCATTGGACGCGACATCGGCGCGCGTTCCGAGCCTGTTCCAGAACAGGCCGAGCAGGCCGACAGGGTCGCCGTCTGGCAGCCGTACCGCAAGGGCGGGCGCGAAATCGTGGGCGATGGCGCAAGCGCCGAGCGCGTCGAGCGCCGTGACGGCCGCCGCACTCGCGCGGGGCAGCAATGGACTGATCCAACGCACGCCGCAGCCATCGCGGTCGGGATCTGCATCCGCCGGCGGCTGCCTGCCGGTCAACGTGTAGGCGCTGGTCAATCCCTCATGCCCAGTCGGAGGCAGGTCGGCAACTGCAACGGATGCCTCCATGCTGTGCATGACGGCCGGAAGTGCTGCGAGGCGCCGCTGCGCCCGTGCCTGGCGCCAGGCCATCTCGCTTTCATCTTGTGCCCATAAATTGAATGCGAGCAGCCAGGCATCGTGCGTGCGGTCACCGGCATGGGGAAACAGGCCTGGACACTGCAGCCGTAGACGCGCGCCGTTCAGCAACTCGGACTGCTCGCTGCCATCGTGATCGGCCGCGTGCTGCAGGGCCAATTCGAGGGCGGCCGCGAGCGCATCGGCGCCATCGGCGAGAAGCGCCCAGGCGAAGCTGCGCAGCGCCGGCGCTTTGCACAATTGAAATGACCCTTGCAGCGCCACGGCGCCATGCGGAAGTCGCGCAGCGTTGCCTCCGCTGGACGTGCATAGCCGATCCAGCCATGCGATGCGTCCATCGGAACAGGCGAACTTGATATTTGTCAGACGTCGCGCGGTCCAGCCATATGGACCTTTGCCGAAGCCGCCGGCCAGCGCATTTCCCACGACGGACGCGTTGGGACCGGCCCCGATCTCGGGCGACAGCCACGCCGGCTTATCTGAACGTAGCCACGCGCCAAGCGCGCCGAAGGTGACGCCGGGCTGCAAGGTGACTTGGCCATTCTGTTCGTTGAGGGCACCGATGTCGTTCAGCCGCTGGAGGCTGAGCACGACGGCCGGCGGCTCGGGCGGCTGGCGCGAGCCATATCCCCAATTGTGTCCGAGCGACACGGTGTGAATGGGCAACTGGTTTCGATGGGCGGCGGCGAGGCAGCGGCAAGCCTCGAATTCGTCGGCCGGGAAGATGATCGCCGCGACACCCCCGGAGCGACCGCAGCAAGCGCGATCTGCGGCAGCCAGGGCTGGCCCGTCGGCAACGACGTGGTCCGCGCCGAGAATCGTACGCCACTCCACCAGAGCGCGCCCGAGCTTGCTGGATGGCAGATCACTCATGGCCCGGTTCGTCCGCAAATAGGCGCGCGCACATTGCATCTTATAGATGGAATGCTGAATGCCTACAACTCGCAGCGGCCGCAGAACCGGTCGACGGCTTGGACCATTCTCAGGATGGACTGCGGCCCGTCGCGATGGGAACGATGGAGGAGGGCGCGCGAGCAAGGCCGCAGACGGGTCAGGAGGAGAAACGGACGCACCCTGGCGTCGAATCGCGGCGCGATCTCGAGTCGAATCGCCGCGCTGAAGGGGGAGCTAAGCCATTGAAAACATGGCGCGAGAGACGGGGCTCGAACCCGCGACCTCCGGCGTGACAGGCCGGCGCTCTAACCAACTGAGCTACTCCCGCGCAATCGCGAAATCCCGCGGAGGACCCGGGACTTAAAGGGGGCGACTCTCGAAGTCAAGGACAATGAAGTCCGCCTGTGGGAAGTCCGGCTCGTTGCTAACGATCGCGCAAAAATGGAGGCCAGCCGAGATCCTCCGCCAGCAGCGGACCATCGCGTCGGCGTCGCTGCGGGTGGTTTCGACGACCTCGATTGCGACGAGAGCAGCCATCGCAGCGCAACAGAAAGGCCGCCGAGGCGGCGGCCGCATCACCAGCAGATTTGTCGAAATCCGGGATTTTAGCGGATAACCATGTTGTCGGAGCTGGTGACGACGACCGGCTTGCCGGCCTTGATCACGTGAGCTGCGGTCTGGCTGTTGTCGGCGATACCGGTGCGCGCGGCGATCCCGAAGGCCGTTACGGCGATGCCGGCCACCAGCGCCACCACCACGATCTTCACGTGGGTCGCCCGATCAGCGGAATGGAAAGAGTGGTTCATCTGAGCCTCCCGGCGTCTCAAGGCGCCGCTTTGTTGGTTACAGACATACCGACCGTTTGTTTCGTTCCGGTTTCTTCGATTCCTCAAAATGGTTTCGTCGGGTTGAGGAATTCGTCACTGCAATCGACGGTGCGCTCTGCGCTGCACGGCCTTGCCGGGCGCCCGGCTTCGTCGGAAGCTCGACCCGGGCGCGGCGTTCGCGCCCGGGAGAGAAGCAACAATGACAATCAAGAAAATGACGCGTCGGGCGCTGCTCGGCGCCGCGGCCGCCGGCATGACCGTGACACTGGCCAAACCGGCAAGGGCGGCCGAATTCGAGTTCAAGCTCGGCGTCAATACGCCGGAAACCCATCCGCTCACCATCCGCCTGACCGAGGCCGCGCATGCGATCGCGGAACAATCCGCCGGCCGCTTGAACGTGACCGTGTTTGCCAACAGCCAGCTCGGCGGCGACCCGGAAATGCTGTCGCAGCTGCGCGCCGGCGGCATCGAGCTTCTGGCCGCGCCGTCGATGACGCTGTCGATCCTGGTGCCGCTATCCGGGCTGCCGAGCATCGGCTTCGCATTCCAATCCTACGACCAGGTCTGGGCAGCAATGGATGGCGGCGTCGGCGATGTCGTGCGCGGCGCCATCAGCAAGGTCGGCATCGTGCCGATGCACAAGGTCTGGGACAACGGTTTCCGCCAGATCACCTCGTCGTCGAGCCGGCAGCTCAACGGCATCGATGACCTCAAGGGCTTCAAGATCCGCGTGCCGGTGACGGCGCTGTTGACGTCGCTGTTCTCTGGGCTGGGGGCGCTGCCGGCGAGCATTTCCTACAGCGAGCTCTATTCTGCGCTGCAGACCCACATCGTCGAGGGGCAGGAGAACCCGCTGGCGCAGGTCTCGACCGGCAAGCTCTACGAGGTGCAGAAATACTGCGCGCTCAGCAATCATTGCTGGAGTGGTTATTGGATCATCGGCAACCGCCAGGCGCTGGCCGGCCTGCCGCCCGAGCTGCGCGAGATCGTCAATCGCAATTTCGACGCCGCCGCTGATAAGGAGCGCGCCGATCTCCTGACGCTGGAGCGCTCGCTACAGGCGGACCTCACCGCCAAAGGCATGGTGTTCAACACGCCCGATGGGGCACAGTTTCGCGCCGCGCTGGTGAAGGCCGGTTTCTACGGCCAGTGGCAGAAGACCTATGGCGCGGAAGCCTGGACGCAGTTGGAAAAGTACACGGGCAGGCTGAGCTGATCTCCGCGAGGCCTGCTGCGGATTTGACATGCGTGCCGGCGTCTCAATGCATCACCAAATCCGCAACTGATCGAATTCCTCTCGGGTGATGCGCGTCGGCAACAACAAATAGCTGATCGCGGCTGATTGCCGGCGCGTTTGATCTACTCTTGAACGATTATAAGAACCATTCAATTGGTGGAATCTTCCACTATCACCTAACCGTCATTCCAATTGCAGGTCGCTCGTCTCGCGACCTGCTGGGGATCTAGAGCGGATTGGGTGGCGCGTGAGCTCGTTTGGCTTGTTGCGGATTGCCGCATTGGCAACCGTGTCTGCAGTGGTTTTGTTGCCGAAAATGTCTGCAGCGCAGTCGGCTTCACCGGAGACGTCTGCTTTGCAGGACCTGCCGCCGGTGAACGTCGAGGCGCCGAAGCAACGGCCTGCGCGTAACGAATCGTCCACCGCGGGCCGCAGCAGCACGGCCAGCAAGCGATCAGTGGCGCGCAGGACGCAGACTCCGCCGGCTGTGGCTGACTCAGCGAGCCAGTCTAACGGTAGCAAGCAGAATGCGGCGCCGGGCACTGATCCACGTGGGGCCATCAACGGCTATGTCGCGACCCGCTCGATGAGCGGCACCAAGACCAATACGCCAATCATGGAAACGCCGCAGGCAATTTCGGTGATCGGTCGAGAAGAAATTCGTGACCAGAAGCCGCAAAGCCTGGCCGAAGCATTACATTACGCGCCTGGGGTCAACTCTCAGTTTTTCGGGTCCGACGTCCGGAACGACTGGTTCAAGGTCCGCGGCTTCGACGCTCAGGATGTCGGCTTCTTCATGGACGGGCTGCAACTTTTCTCGACGGGCTTTGCGACGTGGAAGCTACAGACGTGGGGACTCGAGCGCATCGATATTCTGCGCGGCCCATCAGCAGTGCTGTATGGCGGGAGCGGCCCCGGCGGCATCATCAACGCCATCAGCAAGGTGCCGTCGTTTGCTCAGTCGAACACCGTCGAAGCGGGCATCAACTCGTTTGGCAATGCCTATACCGCATTCGACCTCACCGGCCCGTTCATGACTGCAGACGGACCGAGCAAGGAGCTTGCCTATCGGGTGCTCGGATCGGTCCGAAACGGCGGCACTCAGACCGACTTCACGCCTGACAACAGCTATTTCATCGCGCCGTCCTTCACCTATCAGCCCGACCTCGACACCAAGTTTACGATGCTGGGCTCCGCGACAAAGTACGACACCCGGCCGCAGAGCTTTCTGCCCTATATCGGCACCGTGACCGACGCGCCGTTCGGCAAGATTCCGACCGGTCTATACGCCAGCGATCCGGCTAACGATAAATTCAGCCGCGAACAGAAGATGATCGGTTATCAGTTCGAGAAGAACATCACCGACAGCCTGACGTTCCGGCAGAACGCCCGTTTTGCCCATGACGACGTCACCCTGCATCTTCTACTCGGCAACGGCTATGTCGGAGGCGACCCATCGACTGCCCAATTGTCGCGCTTCAACAGTTTCAATCACGACGTCTCGAACCAGGCCAATCTCGACAACCAGCTCGAATACCGTTTCAATACCTACGGCATCCAGCACACCGCACTGGCTGGCGTCGATCTGAAGGATTATCGGATCGACGACCTACAGACCTTCTCGTTCGGGACGGATCCTGCGCTGAACCTCCTGAACCCTACCTACGGTTATAACGGTGGAACTCCGACTACGCCGTTCTTCAACCGCACCATCACGCAGAAGCAGGGTGCGATATATGGTCAGGAGCAGATGAAGATCGGCAACTTCACCCTGGTCTTCAGCGGCCGCAACGACTGGGTCAATACAGATCTGGACAATCACATCGGCGCCAGCCTGAACCGCGACGACAGCCGCTTCAGCGGCCGCGTCGGCGCAATCTACAACCTTGATGCCGGTGTTGCGCCTTATATTTCCTATGCGACCAGCTACAATCCGATTATCGGCACCTTTACGAATAAAGCTGGTGCGACCATCTTGAACCTGCCGGAGACCGGTCAACAGACCGAGGTCGGCGTCAAGGTCAAGCCGACTTGGCTGGACGGTTATTTCGCTGCCGACGTCTTCGACTTGAAGCGTCAGAACGTCCTGACCGCGGATCCGAGCAATGCGCTGCAGTCTATCCAGCAAGGCGAGGTTACTTCGCGCGGTGCCGAACTCGAAGGTGTCGCCAACATCACGCCGGAGCTGAAGGTCAGGGCCTCCTACACCAATTTCCGGATATTCGTTAGCAAGGACACCAACCAAGCAATCATCGGCAACGCACCGACCAACACGCCGAGCGAGATCGCGTCCGTCTGGGGGGACTATACGTTCAAGTCCGGCTGGCTCCGCGGCTTCGGCCTCGGCGGCGGTGTTCGCTACAACGGGCATTCCTACGCCGACCAGGCTAACCTGAACGAGGTGCCGTCCTTCGTCGTCGGCGATGCGGCGCTGCATTACGAGATCGACAAGTGGCGCTTCGCCCTCAACGTCACCAACATTACCGACAAGATCTATGTTGCAGGATGTAGCTCGGTCACAGCCTGCTTCTACGCTGACCGCCGCCGTGCGACCTTGAGCGCAGCTTACACGTGGTAGTGCAACAGCGCGCCTTGCAGATCGGGCAGGGTGCGCCGCATCGTTACCTCGCCCGCTCAATATCCGCGTGGATGAAGTGGGCCGCCCAGACGAACAACAGGGCGCCGAGCACAGTCGTAGCTGCGGCCGACAGTAGCGAATAGCGCACCGCGGCGGCGCCGTAAGTCGGAGACAGCGCGTCGTTGATGAGCCCGACCGTGAGCGGGCCGACGCCTTGGCCGAAGCAGGTCGCGGTCAGCAGCGTCATGGCCGAGGCCAGCGCCTCCATGCTCGGCCGCACCACGGTCTGGCGATGGCGAAGATCGGGCCGAGATGAAAGCCGAGCAGGAATGACGTCAGGGCCGGCGTCGCGATCATGATGGTGAAGCTCTGCGTCAGCATGCACAGCACGAACACGGGGCCGGCGAGCGCCGACATCAGGGCTGGCGCCCATAATTTCCAGCCATCATCGTTGCGGCTCATTCGCGCCACGACGATGCCGCCGACCAGGGTGCCGGCCATGCCGGCCAATCCCTTGAAGGTGCCGGCAAAGGTCCCGATCTCGCTGCTCGAGAGATGGGGGCGCCGCGACTTGCACCGGCGCCATCGCGGCTTCAGCCAGATCGACCATGGTTTTCCTCGCCAACCCGTTTGTTTTTGTCGTTGGGATGGTTTTGCTGGATTCTTGCACAATAACGCGTTTACGCTTCGCGAATGTAGTTGCCGGCTTCGAAGGTGACGGGGCTGGGCGGCCGTGTCGAACGATACACCGATCGGGTCGCGGCCGGCGGCAAGCGCTTCCAACTGGTCTGAGAGCATGCGCCGGATCATCATGATACCGCGATCACTCTGGCCGAAATGCTCTTCGGATGGGATCGTCATCGGACCCTGGCCGACCCGGGCTTCATAATCGCCGGGGAAGCGTTGATGCTCGTTCTCGGTCATCTCCGACTAGAATTTGCCGTTGAACTTGGAGCGCATGCGGCCGATATCGCCGGCATTCTTCACCCGTCCCGCGACGTAGATGCGGAAAGACGTGTCGTCGATCGGCAAGGTCCAGCCGATCGATTCGACGCGGGCGAACTGCGGGCACGACCCGCAACGTCGGCAGCGCGGCCTCCGTGACCCCGTAGAACACGCGGCCATCGTCCTGCCTGCGGATCGAGCGCACCGTGACTCCGCGCGGCGACATCTCGAATGTCACCTCGGGCATCGAAGCCATCATGTCGGTGAATTGCGGGCTGCTGAAGGAGCCGTGCAGCACCGGCACGTGCCAGGGATCGACCACGTTCTCGAAATGCTGAAGCCAATTGCAGGGGATGATCGCCGGCCCGCAGCCGCCAAGCGATGTGGCGTCAGCCTCGACGAACTCGCCGTCATCCATGCTCTCCAGGCGATCGTGAGCGGAAGCACCGGGCGTTTCTCGGCCGGACCGAGAAAAGCGAAGATCAGCCCGTAGCGCTCCTCGACCGGGTACCAGGGTTGCCGCACCTTGTCCTTGAACGCTCCGCCGTTCGGTTCGTAGGGCTGCTCCAGGCAGTGGCCCTCCGTGTCGAACTTCCAGCCATGATGGCAGCAGCGGATGCCGTCATCCTCGACCTTACCGTAATAGAGCGTGGTGCCGCTATGGCAGCAGCGGGCGTGCAGCAGGCCGGCGCGGCCGCCGCGGTCGCGAAACAGCACGAGATCCTCGCCGAGAATGCTCACCTTCCTGGGGACATCGCTGGCATCGGAGGTAAGCCCGACCGGATGCCAGTGGGGGCGCAAGAGTTCCCCCATTGGCGTGCCGCGGCCGACCTGGTGAGTTCCAGCCGCCTTGACGGCGGCTTCATGGCATAGCCTGCGCCGAGGGATGAGCGTGGCGCGGCTGGCCCAGGCGGTCGGCCAGGACAAGGGGCAGATCAGCCGGGCACTGGCGGATTGGTGGAACGCAAGCTGGTCTCGCGCGTCGTCAATCCGCCGGGCAATCGGGAGGTGCTGGTCAGCCTGACCCGGTCGGGACTGGCGGTCCATGATGTCATCGTCGCCGGGGCTCTGGAGCGCACCCAGCGCCTGTGGATGGCCTTGGCGCAGACGAGTTCGCCGCCTTGATGGCGCAGCTCGAGCGCCTCACCAAGCGGGCGGAAGAGATGCTCGCTGCCAAGCGTGACTTGAGCTGATCTGCATCATGGGAAGAGGCGCCATGACGCGCCGGCACTGCTCCAGGTGGATCGCCAACCCCATGGTGTGTCTCGTTTTCCGCAATGTGGGGAGGGATGCGAGCGTCAAGATAGCTTGTCTTGCGCGGCTTGGTGCGCTGCGCTAAGGCTCAGAACAATTCCAATGAAGCGAGTCTGTGGCCGGCCCGAGGTCGCAGAGGAAAGTTGGCGCCGATGACCGGCATCCTACAAGACTATCTTCCTCTTGTCGTGTTCATAGGTGTCGCAGCCATCATCGGGCTGGTGCTGTTGATCGCGCCCTTCGTGGTGGCGTTCCAGCAGCCGGATCCCGAGAAGCTGTCGGCCTATGAGTGCGGCTTCAATGCATTCGATGACGCCCGGATGAAGTTCGACGTGCGCTTCTATCTGGTCGCCATCCTGTTCATCATCTTCGACCTCGAGGTCGCGTTCCTGTTTCCGTGGGCGGTGGCCTTCGGCAAGCTCGGCGCCGCCGGCTTCTGGTCGATGGTTGTGTTCCTGGCCGTGCTCACGGTCGGGTTCGCCTACGAATGGAAGAAAGGCGCTCTTGAATGGGATTGAGCCCGACCACGCCCGCGTGCGGCCCGGCGATCGCGCCGGCGCCGAAAGGCATTCTCGATCCCTCGACCGGCAAGCCGATTGGTGCGACCGACCCGTTTTTCCTCGAGGTCAATCACGAGCTGTCGGACAAGGGATTCTTTACCGCCGCTGCTGACGACCTGATCATCTGGGCGCGCACCGGCTCGCTGATGTGGATGACGTTCGGCCTGGCCTGCTGTGCGGTCGAGATGATGCAGGTCTCGATGCCGCGCTACGACGTCGAGCGCTTCGGCTTCGCGCCACGAGCCTCGCCGCGCCAGTCCGACGTGATGATCGTCGCCGGCACGCTGACCAACAAGATGGCCCCGGCGCTGCGCAAGGTCTACGACCAGATGCCTGAGCCGCGCTACGTCATCTCGATGGGCTCCTGCGCCAATGGCGGCGGCTATTATCACTATTCCTACTCGGTCGTGCGCGGCTGCGACCGCATCGTGCCGATCGACATCTACGTGCCGGGCTGCCCGCCCACGGCGGAAGCGCTGCTCTATGGCGTGCTGCTGCTGCAGAAGAAGATCCGCCGCACCGGCACCATCGAACGCTAAGGTTTTACGTCATGGACGACGCCAAGCTCGACGCCCTGGGGCAGACGATCGTGAGCGCGCTTCCGGGCGCCGCCCTCGGTCATTCGGTGGCCTTCAACCAGCTCACGGTTGATGTCGAGGCCAGCAAGATCGTCGAGGTGGTGAAGTACCTCCGCGACGATCCGAGCTGCCGCTTTATCAACTTCACCGACATCACGGCTGCTGACTATCCGTCCCGCGAAAAGCGCTTCGACGTGATCTATCACCTTCTGTCCCCGACCCTGAACGCGCGGATCCGGCTCAAGGCCCAGGCCGACGAGACCACGCAGGTGCCGTCGCTGATCGAGGTGTTCCCCGGCGCCGACTGGTTCGAGCGCGAAGCCTACGACCTCTATGGCGTGTTCTTCGTAGGCCATCCCGACATGCGCCGTCTCCTCACCGATTACGGCTTCGAGGGGCATCCGCTGCGCAAGGACTTCCCGACCACCGGCTTCCTCGAGGTCCGCTACGACGACCAGGAGAAGCGGGTGGTGTACGAGCCGGTCCGGCTCAACCAGGAATTCCGCAAGTTCGACTTTTTGTCTCCGTGGGAAGGTGCCGATTATCCGGTGCTTCCGGGGGATGAAAAAGCGGGACCGAAGGTCTGATCATGAACGAGCAACCCGAAAATCTCCGCAACTTCACCATCAATTTCGGACCGCAGCATCCGGCGGCGCATGGCGTCCTGCGTCTGGTGCTGGAGCTCGACGGCGAGGTGGTGGCGCGGGTCGATCCGCATATCGGCCTGCTTCATCGCGGCACCGAGAAGCTGATCGAGCACAAGACCTATCTGCAGGCGATTCCGTATTTCGACCGGCTCGACTACGTCGCGCCGATGAACCAGGAGCACGCGTTCTGCCTCGCGGCGGAGAAGCTGCTCGGCATCACGGTGCCGCGTCGCGGCCAGCTCATCCGCGTGCTGTACTGCGAGATCGGCCGCATTCTTTCCCATCTGCTCAACGTCACCACGCAGGCGATGGACGTCGGCGCGCTGACCCCGCCGCTGTGGGGTTTTGAAGAGCGCGAGAAGCTGATGGTGTTCTATGAGCGCGCCTCGGGCTCGCGCATGCACGCGGCGTTCTTCCGCGTCGGCGGTGTGCACCAGGATCTGCCACCGAAGCTGATCGACGATATCGAGGCGTGGTGCGATCCGTTCCTCAAGGTGGTCGACGACCTCGATACGCTGCTCACCGGCAACCGCATCTTCAAACAGCGCAACGTCGACATCGGCGTGGTACCGCTGAAGGAAGCCTGGGAGTGGGGCTTCT
>NZ_JBARGP010000179.1:0-3556 GCF_049798375.1 Bradyrhizobium sp. | reverse complement strand
AGCCGGGGGTCTGGAAAGCAAGGACGTTCATTTCACGACTTCCTTTTCCATCCACTTCAGATTGTACCAGCGGTCCTCGTTCTTGAGGGCGCCTTGCGAGTACATCCCGATGATTTCCTTGATCGCGTCTTCCACCGTCTTCTTCGGCCGGAAGCCGGTCGCGAGCAGCCGGTCCGAATTGACGCGGTAGCTGCGCGGATCGTTCGACGGCGTCACCACGATCTCCGCCTTGACGTGCTTGGCGACCAGGTTGGCGATGTCGAGGATCGAGATATTCTCGAAGCCGGCATTGAAGATGCCGGTGTGCTCGGGATGATCGAGCAGGAACAGATAGAGGTCGGTGATGTCGTCGATGTGAATGTTGGGGCGGGTCTGGTCGCCGCCGAATACGGTGATGCGGCCGTTCATCAGCGCCTGCATCGTCAGCATGTTGACGGAGACATCGAGGCGCTGTCTCGGCGAGTAGCCGCAGACGGTGGCCGGACGCACGATCTGCACCACCATGTCATCCTTGTAGGACAGCACGATGCGCTCGCCGCACATCTTGGTCTTGTTGTATTCGGAGATCGGCAGCAGCTCGAGGTCCTCGGTGACCTGCTCCTCGTCCTTCACGCCGTACACGCTGCCGGACGACGCGTAGATGAAACGCTTGATGCCATGGCGATAGGCGCGGTCGGCGAGCTGCATGGTGGCGAGGCAGGAGATTTCCCAGGTCAGCTTCGGATCGAGATCGCCGCAGGGATCATTGGCGACGCTGGACAGATGGATGATCGCATCGACGCCGGTGAGGTCGATCTCATCGGGATTGCGGACATCGCCCTGGACCACCGTGAGGTCCGGATGCGGCTCCAGGAAATTGCCGAACCACTGGATGTCGAAGGCGACAACCTCATGGCCGGCCTTGAGCAGCTTGGGAACGAGAACGCTGCCCTTGTATCCGCACGCTCCGGTCACGAAAATCTTCATCTGCGATGTCCCCACTCGCCTGTCACCCGTTCGATGTTTCGTCGGGCGCATCTGCCGAAAGGCAGGAAAACAATATGAGTCTCAGCGACGACAGTCGCCTTTCAAGCGCCCCCGTCGCGGCGCGGCTTGTGCTTAAACTCAGAATGCGCCCGGCGCAAGCTTTCCGGGTTACCGATATCCCGGTGATAACCGCTGGTTTCCACGCATAAAATCCGTCCCAAATAGTTCGGGATGATCTCCGTGGAGAGATCGACCACGCGCTTTCCGAGCCGGGCGATGTCGTCGATCACCTCGGGCTCGAAGATGTAGACGGCGCCATTGGCGAGGTTCCCGGGCGGGTTCGCAACCTTCTCGTGGAAGGCAAGCACCCGGTGCTCGGAGTCCAGCTCCAGAATACCGCAGGAACGGGGATCGTCGGTCCTGAACGCCAGCATGGTCATGATGCAGCCGTCAGGTCGGCGGTTGTGAGCCGCGATCAGGCCGGCGACATCGAAATCAGTGAGATTGTCGGCATGAGCCACCAGGAACGGCTGGCCGCCGAACCACGCGCGGTTCGCCAGCACCGTGCCGCCTGTTCCCAGCAGATCATCCTCGTGAACGAGATCGATGCGCGATCGCCAAGGCGATTTTTCCACATGCGCGCGCACCTGTTCGGCGAGCCAATGGGTGTTGAGCAGCGCGCGCTCGACGCCGCCGTCGAACACGAGATCGAGCCAGTAGTCCAGCAGTGGCCGATCATGCACAGTAACCAGGCATTTCGGCGTGGTATTGGTCAGCGGGCGCAGCCGGCTGCCGATGCCGGCCGCGAGCAGGAGGGCGCGCATCAGAACATCCCTTACTCTTGGCTGAAGCCGGCCTCGTCGATTTCGCGGACCAGTTCCGCCGTCGTCAGCGGCAGATTGCCGACCCGGGACACCTGCAAGGCTGCCGCCAGCGAGCCGAGATAGGAGGCCTGCCAGATGTCCGCGCCGGCCCGCAAGGCCATCGAGGTTGCCATGAAGAGGCTGTCGCCGGCGCCCGAGACATCCTTCGGCGACGGATTGAAGGCGGGCAGGCGGTCGGAGCTGAACGTGCCTACGCCCGTCATCGTGTTGATCAGGGCGCCTTCGGCACCGAGCGTGATCACGAGATGCTTGGCGCGGGCTCGCTCCACCAGCCGTTCGCTGACGACGGCAAGGCCAGAGATGAAATCGTTGAGCGCGACGCGCGCCTCGCGCTCGGTCGGCGTCAGCATCGTCATGCCCTTGAAGCGGGAGACATCGCCGGTCTGCGAAGAGACCTGGCTGTCGGCCGCCATCATCACGCCCTTGGCCTTGGCGCGTTCAGTGATCGCATCGACCAGATCCTGCGGCAGGCAGCCATAATTGAAGCAGGAGAACAGCAGCAGGTCGCACGTCTTCAGCGCGTTCTCGACGGAGGCCAGCATCTGCTTCTGGATGTCCGCATCGGCAGGATGCTGCCGCAAATGATTGACGCGGAGCAGCGTTTTGTTGAGCGCACGGAAGCGCTGCTTGCGCGTGGTCGGCCGGGTCTGGTCGCTGAACGGGCGGAAATTCACGCCATGCTGTTCGAGTGTGGAGCGTGCAAAGCGCGAGGCTTCGTCATCGCCGACCAAAGTGAAGAAGCTGACATCGGCGCCGAGGCCGTGCGCGTGAGCGGCCACCGCGCCGGCGCCGCCGACGAAGGTGCGCGTCATCAGCGGCGTCACCACGATGGTCGGATCTTCCTGCGACATGCCGACGGCATCGCAGGTGACATATTCGTCGACGATGAGGTCGCCGATCACGGCCACCCGCATGCCGGCGAGCTTGCCGAGCAGGCCCTTGAGCTGCGATATGTCGAAGCCGTGCCGCTTCGGAAATTCCTGCGGCTTGCGGACCGTGGAGATATCCACATTGGCGTCGCGCTCCAGCAGCGACAGCGAGGCGAAGCGCAATTCGCCGGACGAGAACAACAGCCGGCCGCCATAGGCGTCGACGGCCTCCTGCTCGGGATTGATGCGATCCTCGAATTCCTTACCTTTGACCACGATGGTGGGCTGCAGACGGGAGATGAATGCGGTCGCGGAATCTTCCAAGCGCACGGCATGGTGCACAAAGGCGATCGAGCGTACGTTCTCCAGCCGCATATCCTGGGCGAGCGTCACGCCGGGAGTGGTGTCTGGATTGACGCCGACCACCAGAATATCGGCCTGTTCAGCGGCGAACTTCAGCAGCCGGAGATGTCCGGGGTGCACGACATTGAAATTGCCCGACACGAACGCGACGGTCTGCTCCGGCTCGCATGCAGCACGGATCTCGCGGCAAACCCGGTCCGCCTCCGACATATCACTCAAGTGGTCCAAGAAATCAGCCTCCGGCTCACTCTTTCCCCGACGCATCATAGCCGACAGGCGCGCCATTCGTCCCGTCGAATCACCGATGGGAGAACGGGACCGATAACCCAAACGGGAGTTCGATAGAAGCACGTCGGCGGCCCACTATTCATCCCCCTCGTGGAGCCGCGCTCGTCTCGAAAGTCAAGCAGTTTCGCTCGCTCGGATTGCGTCGGTGGTTCCAGTTGCCCATCTGCAACCAATGAGCTGCTGGAT
>NZ_JBARGP010000178.1:0-6153 GCF_049798375.1 Bradyrhizobium sp. | reverse complement strand
CGCCCGGTCTATTCACCACCCGCGCAGCCGGTCGCAGCGACCCCGCCGGCTCCGATGCCGCTGCAGTCGGCGCCGTCACAGGTCTCGTCCGATCCGGGCGAGTCCGTGGTGCGGCCGCCCCTGCCGGTACGCTAGAGCGTTCGAGCGAAGCGGGTACCGGTTCGCGTCAAGAAACGCGTCAAAACAAAGAGCCCGTTCCGATTCGATCGGAACGGAAAAGGCTCTGGTCTAACCATCGGATGATTGTGAGACGGCGGATTTCCGCGTTACGATGGCGCGCTGTGTGAGGCTGGTCTGCCTTGCAGGGCCTATTGGTGAGGAGTCCATGAGCTTGACCGATCCAACCTCCTTCTCCACCTCGGAATTGTCCAACCGCATCGCAGTGCTGCGCGATAACATCCGCCAGATCACCGAGCAGGCCGCCTCGCAGTCCGGCGCGGCCGACGAGGAACGTAACTCCGAGCGGCTGGCGCAGCAGAGCGACGAGCTCGATCTCCTGCTCAAGGAGCAGGAGCGTCGGCTCAACAAGTGAGCGGCACGACGCGCGAACGTCCGGACGGGTCTGGCGTCGCGCCGCGACAACGTGGCGAGCGCCGACCGAAAGATCGAGACGCAACGTGAGCAGCCACGCCGCTTGTTTCGACCGGCGCCGACACGAAGTCCACAATCGGCGCACCTTCATCTCATATTGACGCGGACCACGGCGAACCCAGATGCCGCGCAGGATCGCCAAACGCATAGGGCTTGCCATTCTGGGTACGACCGCGCTGCTGGTGGCGCTGGCTTGCGTCGGCCTGGGCTTTCGTGCCTACCGCCAGCATATCGCAGCGGGAGTCCTCGCGATCCATTCCGCCAACGGGGTGCAGGAGGCGGGGTTCGTCGACATCGGCGGCATCAAGCAATGGGTCCAGATCCGCGGTGAGGACCGGAATAATCCGGTTCTGCTGTTCGTACATGGCGGCCCGGGTAGCTCAACCCTGCCCATCTCGTCAGGCTGGCGCCCCTGGGAGACATACTTCACTATCGTTCAGTGGGATCAGCGCGGCACCGGCCGCACCTACGGTGCGACGGGAGACGCGATTGCGCCAACCATGACGTTGGAGCAGATGACCCGCGATGGCATCGAGCTTGCGGAATATCTGCGAACCCATCTGCACAAGGACAAGATCATCCTCGTCGGGCATTCCTGGGGCTCTTTCCTCGGAGTGAACATCGTCAAGCAACGTCCTGATATGTTTTACGCCTATGTCGGCACCGGACAGGTCGTTGGTAGAGCAACCTTCGAGAAGAGCTTCGAAATCAAGATAGCGCATCTGCAAGCATCGGCGCTGGCTACAAGCAACGCCGCGGCTCTGGCCGAGCTGTCGCCGATCGCGTCGCGGCCGGTACTGAATGACGCAAATCGGCTTGCGGCGGAAAAATGGAGCAAGGCGTTGGCGCTTCCGTCGGCTGACAGCTTCGAGCTGGTGGCTCCCATCCCGCCCGTGTTCATGCCGGATTTCTCTTTGCTCGACTGGTACAACTGGAGCAAGGGGATGGCGTTCTCGGCAAAGTATTTGCGCGGGCGCGAGGGCCCGATGTTTCAACACGATCTGGCGTCATTGGGGTTCGAATTTCCGTTACCGATGATCCTCATCGAGGGTGATAAGGACGACATCACCCCGAGCGAGCCGGCAGAACGATATTTCGAACAAATCGTCGCGCCGCATAAGGAATTCATTTCGATCCACGGCGGCGACCATTTCATTCCATTCGATCGACCCGATCGGTTTCTGACCGAGCTTGTGACCCACGTGCGCCGGTTCGCGCATCCGCCGAGCGCCGGGCCGCGGTGATAGCCCAAAATCATGGCGCTTGCCCGTTGCCGAGAGCGCTTGCGGGCGCTAGCCTCACACGAAACGAGAGGTTTGAGGGAGGTTCCAAGGATGCGTTATGTTCTGACAATGGCCGCGTTGCTGGTTGCGGCGGCGATGCCGGCCAAGGCCGCATCGGGCCAGGCCGAGCCGCGCTCGACCTACGTCACGATGGTACTGCAGGCTTTCGCGGCCAAGGTCGAGTGCCCCGGCACCAATCTGGTTTATCAGGACCTCGTGCAGCGGGCGCAGGACATGCACATGCCCGACGGCACCACGGAGCAGGTGCGCAAGGCCATCGCCTATCTGCACACCGGCGGCAAGATGGGTGAGAAACAGGACGACACCCTAATGGCCGAGGTCGCACTGGCGACCCAGATCACCGACCATGACCAGCGCAATGTCGGCATGAAGGCCTGGTGCGCGGACCAGCCGAAGCGGCTGGCCGGCTTCATCCGCACCAGCGCGGCACCTGCAACGGCGACCCCGCCTAGCGCCGCAGCCGCAGAGCCGACCAAGCAATAACGGCGACCGGCGCACCGACGCCGAGCCAGCACATCACGCGCCCGGACTCGTCGAAGGCGAATGCCGCGACGAGACCGAACGCGCTGAGCGCCGCCAGCGCAAGCGGCGCTGCAAACACCCGGGTCATGCCGCCTCCTCGACGGAGCGCTGGCCGATGCTTTCGCGCGTGCGCGGCCGCCACCGCAGCGTCCGCGCGGCCCACAGATAGAGGCCGCCGCCAAGCACGACGATGGTGATGATATCGAGGACGGCCCAGATGATCTTCAGCGGCTGCCCGGCGTAGTCGCCGAAATGCAGCGGCTGCGACACGAACAGCGCCTTCAGATAGAGCGGCAGCTCGCGGGTGTCGGTGACCTCGCCGCTTGCGCCGTCGAGCAGCACCGGCTTGAGCAGCCGCGAGGTCAGCGGCCGGTCGCCGCGCATGAAGGCTGCGAAATGATGCGACGAGGAGAACGGCGTTCCTGGAAAGGCGATGAAGGCGACCTCCATGCCCGGCGCGGCTTTCACCGCCTCCGCCACCACCTTGTCGAGCGAGGCGAGTTGCGACGGCGGCGGCGCGCCGGCATAGCGGCTGACCATGGCGGCGAGCTCGGTCGCACGCCATTGGTTCAGCATCGGCTCCGCCAAAGTGTTGATGGCGCCGGTGGCACCGACCACGATGGCCCAGACCAGGGTCGTGATGCCCAGCAGATTGTGCCAATCGAGCCATTGCACCCGCCGCGATGATTGGCGCCGCAAGGTGCCGAAATCGAGCCGCCGCGTGAACGGCCAGTACAGCACGATGCCGGAGGCGATCGCGATCAGGAACAACAGCCCCATGGCGCCGAGAAACAGCTTGCCGGGCAAGCCCAGATACATGTCGGTATGCAGCTTCAACAGCGCCAGCATCGGCCCGGCGCCGACCGGCCCCGCCGCATGCGCATCATAGGCGTCGAACGCCGTGACCACGGCTTCGTCAGGCAAACCGCCCGCGGCGCCGTTGACGTAAGCCGTGACCAGGCCCGGCGGGTCCTTGTCCCAGGCCAGATATTGCAGCACCTTGCCGGGCTCGCGGGTGAACGCGGCGCGGCCGATCGCGTCGAGGGTGGCCCTATGGCCGTCGGCGGGCGCCGAGCGCGCCTGCGGCGCATAGCCGAGCCAGCCGTCGATCTCGTGATGGAAGATCAGCGGCAGCCCGGTCAGGCACAGCAGCAGCAGGAAGATTGTCGAGATCAAACTCGTCCACTGATGCACCCACCGCCAGATCCGCACTGCCCTCGCCGTCACCGCAGCCCGTCTCCTGCCCGTCACCGTACGCTGCTTAGCATCAGCGCGCGGCGAGGAGGCAACGGGAGACTTTGAATCGGTCTAATGACGCGCGATGCACCGGCATCTGCGGCGGCATGCCGCGGGACCAGTTCCGTCGTCAGCGCCGGATCAGGTCTGCGGTCCCGACAGCGAGATATCGCGCTCGGCGCGGAAGATATTGGCGTATAGATTGGCAATCCACTGCCGTCCGGTCGAGGTCATGTTGAGATAGCGGATCTCGGTCTGGATGTGCGGTGAGACGCTCTGCCAATAGAACTGCGGATAGCGGTTGACGATGTCGGCTGGCGAGTCGTAGCCGAGCTGCCGGTTGATGCCGACCTCCTCGAACTCGTAATAGAGCGCGTTGGCCTTGCGGATGTAGTTGGGGTCGCCGAGTTGGCCGATGAAGTCGGCGGCGCGCACGATCGACTGCTCCTCGTCGAACTGCTGGCCCGGCAGCGGCGGAAAGCGCGTGCCCTCGATCGCGCGCGCGATGCGCTCCTTGTCGAGCGGCTCCATGTTGACGATCCGCCGCATGACAAACAGCTTCGAGCGGTCGACGTGATACGGCATCAGCCCGGCATCCGAGGCGCCGCGCGGCAGCACCACCTTCTGGTCGGCATCGTCGACGACGAATTCGTCATCCTCGTTCTCGAACAGACCGCGGACATAGCCGATGTCGTGCAGCAGGCAGGCGATGATGACATGGGCATAATCGTTCGGCGTCACATGAACATGCAGCGCGCGGCCGCGCAGGATCTCGTGCGCAGCCAAGGTCACCAGCAGCGTATGCTCGACGTTGTGGTAGAGCGCATCGCTATTGCCGATGCATTCGAGCGCGACCCGGGCTGTGGCGGGCACCAGCTCGGCAAGCCGCGACTGCAACGATCCAAAACGGCGACGCATATAGGAGCCGAGGAATTCCTCCAGGGCATTCGCCGCGAGCTCCGGTAAGGTCATCATGGTGCTGCCCCGCTTCAGTCGAACTGCCGCGCTGACTCCGAGCACTGATGCTGTGCCGTTGAGCGTGCAGCATAACCGAACTCGGCGAGCTCGGCCACAGGCCGGACCCTGTGCGTGATCAACTACGCAGGAGCGGGGGTCGCATTGCGTGCGTTAGGACAGGCGCCGGCGGACGCGGCGACATCGGCCGGCGCGGATGGTCTTGTCCACGGAAGGTATTCGTCGGCCTCGGGCGAGGTCCTCAGGCGACATCGGCCTGCGGACTGTCCTGCGCCTCTCCCGTCAATGCGTCGAGATCGACCAGCGCAGGATCGTCGGCGTCAGGCTCGACCTGGAGCTGACCACCGCCATGGACATGCATCAGCGTCTGCACGCGCCTGGCGTTGAGGTAGTCGACATGCTGGTGCTGCAGTGCCGCGGGCAGCAGGCCCTTCGGCAGCGCGACCATGGTGAAGGCTGCAGCCCGCCTGGCATCCTCGCCCTCGCGCCAGGTCAGCGGGCTTAGCGTGTAGACCATCTGCCGGTCGGTCTCGGGCGCCGGCAGCTGCTTCATCTCGGGCGGCGCCAGCAGCGCGATATTGGCGTTGCCGGCACGGGTGCGCACGGCCGCCGAACGCAATTCCCAGCAGATCAGCTCCGCCATCGCCAGCACCTCGCGCCTGATCTCGTCGACATCCCCGCCGAAACGGGTGGCCTCCGACATCACCGGCTTGCTGCGTGTCACCGCGTCGACCAGCGCGGCGGCGCCGATCTCGAAACCCGGCACCGCCCGCTCGATCGCGGACGCAACTGCCTCGATCTCATTGGCCGCCTTGTCACGGTCGCGCTGCGCCACGGCCTCGCCGAGCCCCCGTTCGGCCAGCACGATCTGCTCGTCGCATTCGGCCAGCGCAGCACGCAGGGCTTTCGCCTTGTCCTCGACCTGCCGCATCTTGGCTTCCGTGCGGTCGAGCTGCAAATTGGTCGCGCCCGCTTTCGCCAGGGTCTCGGCAGCGTTTCGCCGTTCGTCCAGCGCCTGTTCGGCCACACGCAGCCGGTCGTCCAGCTTGCGACGGGCCGCCTGCTTGTCCTTCAGCGCGCGTTCGAAGATCTCGACCGGGCTGAGTTCGCGCTTGAAAAAGGCCATGGCACTGTCCCCTGCCGACGCACGGCGAATCCGCGGCCGAATCATGTCCCTCGATTCATGCTGGAAAATTGGGTCGGAAACTAGGATGCGCTGACAAGCGTCCACTGCCCGCCTTTCGCCAGCCCGCCTCTTTGCCAGCCCTTGGATGGTTGCGCATCCTGGACGGGTTCGGGCCCGCACGCCTGTCCATGGCGTGCCGGCCCGACGCATTGAACCGGTCAGATCAATATGTCAGCTCTGATGCGGGCCGCGCATCATCTTCATGGCATCGGCGATGTGCCGCCACTCCTTGGCCTCGTCGGCTTCGCCATGGCTGTCACAGGCCTGCGCCTTTTCCGAAGCCCGCGCGATGGCACCAGGGCCGATCTGCTCCAGCATCTGGCGCGCGATGGAGTGGAT
>NZ_JBARGP010000177.1:0-20389 GCF_049798375.1 Bradyrhizobium sp. | reverse complement strand
CCCCCTCACCCGGATTGCTTCGCAATCCGACCTCTCCCCGCAGGCGGGGAGAGGTTTGCAGCCAGTCACGCGGCTGCCGTCATTGCGCCGATCTGCGGATCGAGCGCGCCGGTGCGATAACGCCGTGCCATCTCGGCGAGCGGCATGACCTTGATACGCGACGCGTTGCCGGCGGTGCCGAACTGTTCGAAGCGGTCGCGGCAGAGCGCGCGAAGCTCGTCCATCGCGGGCTTCAGGAATTTGCGCGGATCGAACTCGGTCCTGGTTTGCGTCGCGACCTTGCGGAACGCCGCCGCCATCGCCAGCCGGCAATCGGTGTCGATATTGACCTTGCGCACGCCATGCCTGATGCCGCGCACGATCTCATCGACCGGCACGCCCCAGGTCTGCGGCATCTCGCCGCCGAAGGCATTGAACATGTCCTGCAGCGGCTGCGGCACCGAGGACGAGCCGTGCATGACCAGATGCGTATTCGGCAGGCGGAGATGGATCTCCTCGATCACATGCATTGCCAGGATGGCGCCATCGGGCTGGCGCGAGAATTTGTAGGCGCCATGCGAGGTGCCCATCGCGACCGCGAGCGCATCCACCTTGGTAGCGCGGACGAAATCGACCGCCTGCGCCGGATCGGTCAGCAGCTGGTCGTGGCTGACCTCGCCTTCGACGCCGTGACCATCCTCCTGCTCGCCGCCGCCATGCTCGAGCGAGCCGAGCACGCCGAGCTCGCCTTCCACTGATGCCCCGACCCAATGCGCCATCTCCACCACGCGGCGGGTGATATCGACATTGTAGTCGTAGTCGGCCGCGGTCTTGGCATCGGCCTCGAGCGAGCCGTCCATCATCACGGAGGTGAAGCCGTGCCGGATTGCGGTGGCGCAGGTCGCCTCATCATTACCGTGGTCCTGATGCAGGCAGAGCGGGATCTGCGGGTACATCTCCTCCAGCGCGTCGATCATCTTCGCCAGCATGATGTCGCCGGCATAGGCGCGTGCGCCGCGCGAGGCCTGGATGATGACGGGGGCATCGACCGCGGCCGCCGCCTCCATGACCGCGAGCCCCTGTTCCATATTGTTGATGTTGAAAGCCGGCACGCCGTAGCCGCGCTCGGCGGCATGGTCCAGCAATTGCCTCAAGGTGATCCGTGCCATCGCTCTGTCTCCTGTTTGTTGTAGCGCTACGATGCACGCGCGCGAATGATGCCGCGCATCGCAGCATCGGCGACCGCCGCCGGCGTGATGCCGAATTCGCGGTAGAGCACCTCGGCCGGCGCCGACGCGCCGAAGCCGGTCATGCCGACGAACTCGCCGTCCTCGCCAAGCCAGCGC
Organism: Bradyrhizobium sp.; assembly: GCF_049798375.1. Taxonomy (GTDB): domain Bacteria; phylum Pseudomonadota; class Alphaproteobacteria; order Rhizobiales; family Xanthobacteraceae; genus Bradyrhizobium. Next base: position 19,064 of record NZ_JBARGP010000177.1, on the reverse strand, counting down.
GCCCAGTCGCCTTCGATGGCGGCGTCGACGCCGATCCGCGGCGCGCTGCCCAGCACCTCGGCGCGATAGTCAGGGCCTTGTTTACGAAACAGATCGAAGCATGGCGCCGAGACCACTGCGGCGCGCACGCCCTCGGCGGCCAACAGCTTCGCTGCGGTGAGCACAATCGCAACCTCCGAACCGGTTGCGATCAAGGTGACATCGCGACCGCCATCCGGCTCCGCCACCACATAGGCGCCGCGCCCGACCCGATTTTCCTTCGACGCTTCGCGGCGGAAGGCCGGCAGTGCCTGTCGCGACAGGCACAGCACCGAGGGCTGCGTCTCCGCGCGCAGCGCGCAGTCCCAGGCTTCCGCGGTCTCGACCGCATCCGCCGGGCGAAACACCAGCAGATTCGGAATCGCGCGCAGCGACGCGAGATGCTCGACCGGCTGATGCGTCGGTCCGTCCTCGCCGAGCCCGATCGAGTCGTGCGTCATGACATGGATGACGCGGATGCCCATCAGCGCGGCCAGCCGGATCGCCGGGCGGCTATAATCCGCGAACGCCAGGAAGGTGCCGCCATAGGGAATGAAGCCGCCATGCAGCGCGATGCCGTTCATCGCGGCGGCCATGGCGTGCTCACGCACGCCGTAATGGATGTAGTTGCCGTCCATCGCGTCAGGCATGACGGGCGTCTGCGTCTTCGCTCTCGTCAGGTTCGAGTGGGTGAGGTCGGCGGAGCCGCCAAGCAGGTTCGGCAGCGCTAACGCGATCGCATCGATCACGCGCTGCGAGGCCTGCCGCGTCGCGATCGCAGGGCCGTCTTTCGCAAGCTGCGCGATCACCGCCGCCATCGCCGCGGCATAAGCCGCAGGCAGCTTCCGGTTCAGCGCGTCATGGCAGGCCGAGCGGCCGTCACTGGTGAGCCGTCGCGCCCGTTCTTTCCAGGCCTCGCGCGCAGCGTGGCCGCGGGCGCCGATGGCGCGCCAGCCGGTCGACACGTCAGCGGGAATCTCGAAGGGCTGATGTGGCCAATCGAGCGCCGCGCGCGTCTTCGCGATCTCCTCCGCGCCCAGCGGCGCGCCGTGCGCCTTCTCCGAGCCCTGTCGTCCCGGCGAGCCGAAGCCGATCGTGGTGCGGCAGGCGATCAGGCTCGGATGATAGCTGGTGCGCGCGGCGGCAATCGCCTGCTCGATTGCAGCCGGATCATGCCCGTCGATCCGGCAGGTCGCCCAGCCGGAAGCCGCGAAGCGCGCGAGCTGATCGTCCGAGCAGGCGAGCTGCGTGGTGCCGTCGATCGAGATGCCGTTGTCGTCGAACAGCACGATCAGGCGATTGAGCCTGAGATGACCGGCGAGCGAGATCGCCTCGTGGCTGAGGCCCTCCATCAGGCAGCCGTCGCCTGATATCACATATGTAAAATGATCGACCAGACCGTCGCCGTAGCGCGCATTCATCATGCGCTCGGCCAGCGCCATGCCGACGGCGGTGGCAAGCCCCTGGCCGAGCGGACCCGTGGTGGTCTCGACCCCCGGCGTGTGGCCGTATTCCGGATGGCCCGGCGTGTTCGATCCCCATTGCCGGAACGATTTCAGCTGATCGAGCGTGACGGCCTCGTAGCCCGTCAGATGCAGCAGCGCGTAGAGCAGCATCGAGCCATGGCCGGCCGACAGCACGAACCGGTCGCGATCCGGCCAGCAGGGATCGGCGGGATCGAACTTCAGGAAATGCCGATACAGCACGGTGGCGACATCGGCCATGCCCATCGGCATGCCGGGATGGCCCGACTTCGCCTTCTCCACCGCGTCGATGGCGAGGAAGCGCACAGCATTGGCCATCTCGGCGTGGCTGGGCTCGATTGTCGGAGCCACCGTTTGCAGGGCGATAGCAGTCATAGCGTGCGCCTCTTTCGTTCCATCATTTGCAGTATCAGCGGGGTGAGGATGAGCTGCATGGCGAGATCGAGCTTGGCGCCATGGATCACGATCGAATTGGCGCGCGACATGAAGCTGTGCGGGATCATCGAGAGCAGATAGGGGAAGTCGATGCCGCGCGGATTCTTCATGCGGATCACGACCATCGATTCGTCCGGCGTCGGGATCCAGCGTGCGATGAACGGATTGGAGGTATCGACCGTCGGCACCCGCTGGAAGTTGATGTCGGTCTCAGTGAATTGCGGGCAGATGTAGTGCACGTAGTCCGGCATCCGGCGCAGGATGGTGTCGGTCACCGCCTCGGTCGAATAGCCGCGCGAGCCGCGGTCGCGGTGCAGCTTCTGGATCCATTCGAGGTTGATGACGGGTACGACGCCGATCTTGAGGTCGGCATGCTGGGCGATGTTCACCTTGTCGGTGACGACAGCACCGTGCAGTCCCTCGTAGAACAAGAGATCCGACTCCTCCGGCAGCCGCGTCCAGTCGGTGAAGGTGCCGGGCTGGCCGCCATAGAGCCGTCCCTCCTCCTCGTCATGGATGTAGTGGCGCGTCATGCCGGTGCCGGACTCGGAATAGTCGCGGAACGTCCGCTCCAGATCCTCGAACAGATTGGTCTCGGGGCTGAAATGGCTGAGATGCTTGTTGCCGCGTTCCTGCTCCTCGACCAGCTTGCGGCGCATCTCCTCGCGGTCGTAGCGATGAAAGGCGTCGCCTTCGATGTAGGCGGCGTTGACGTTCTCGCGGCGGAAGATGGTCTCGAACGTCTTCTTCACCGAGGTAGTGCCGGCGCCCGAGGAGCCAGTGATGGAGATGATGGGATGACGGCGCGACATGTGACCTCGCTCTCGATGCGTTCAACGGAACAGGCCGCGGCGGGCAAACAGCGGCGCATCGCCGCTTTCGAACAGCGGCTCGATGCCCTCGCTCAGCATGTCGAAGTCGCGCACGGCGCGCGCATCGCCCATGATCAGGGGCGCGCGCTGGTGCGGTGAGCGTGCGGACAATTCGAGGATCCGCGTGCGGCCGTTGGAGGCGGCACCACCGGCCCACTCCATGATCAGCGCCATCGGATGTGCCTCATAGACCAGCCGCAGCCGCCCCTCGCGATAGCCGGGGCGCGCATCGGCGGGATAGAGAAACAGGCCGCCCCGCATCAGGATGCGATAGGCTTCGGCAACCAGCGACGCAATCCAGCGCATGTTGAAGTCGGCGCCGCGCGGACCGGGGGCGCCCATCAGGCATTCGTCCATGTAGTTGCGCACCGCGCCGTTCCAGTGGCGGCGGTTGGAGGCGTTGATGGCGAACTCCGCGGTATCCTGTGGGATGCGCAGGCCGCGCCGCGCCAGCACGAACTCGGCGGTCGCCGGATGCAGCACGAACAGATCGACGCGCCGGTCGAGCGCGAGCACCAGGCAGGTCTGCGGGCCGTAGATGAAGAAGCCGGCCGCGCACTGTGCGGTACCGGGCTCGAAGAAGCTGGAGAGGACGTCGCGCCCGCGCGGCCGGATCGAGAAGATGGTGCCGACCGAAATGTTGTTCTGCAGATTGGCCGAGCCGTCGAGCGGATCGATGGCGACACAGAACGGCGCGCCGGCGTCGACAACCTCTGGCGACTTGCCCTCCTCCGACAGTAGCCCCGCGACCGGCACCTTGTGCAACGCCCGGCGCATCATCTGGTCGGCGACGAGATCGAGCTCCTTCTGGACATCGCCGTCGGAATTGATGCTGCCGGCGTCCTCCATTACGGGACCGAGCGGACCGGCTGATATCACGCCGGCGAGGCTGCGCGCCGCGCCTGCAAGCGCCGCGACGATCGCGGCGCAGGCCGCACCGGATTCCTGCGCGGACGGCGATGCCGCGAGATGGACGTGCAATGTCGGGCGTTGGTCCAGACGCTGATCCATGAGCCGCTCCCTCCGCCGTCGTCCTGTTGTCAGGACTTGACGCCGCGGCGTCCGATCGGCGCCGCTTCCCTTGCACCCATCAACGCGCGAATTGCTCAATTAGTGAAATTTGTTTATCTTTGGATTGGCCAAAGTTTTACATATGGGAGGACACCCGATGGCCCGGCGTTTTTCGCGCGACCTGACCATCCGCCAGCTCCGCGCGCTCGCGGCCGTCCAAGAAGCTGGATCGGTGACCTCGGCGGCCGGCCGCTTGCATCTGACGCAGCCTGCGGTGACGCTGCAGATCCGCAATCTGCAGGAGCTGGCCGGGCTGCCGCTGATCCAGCGCACCGGCGACGGCATGGTCCTGACCGACGCCGGCCGCAGCGTGTTGGCGCTGGCCGAGCGGGTGGAGGCGGCGCTGCTCGATTGCGAGCAGACGCTCGACATGATTACCGGTCGCAGCGGCGGTCGGGTCTCGATCGGCGCGGTTTCGACGGCGAAATATTTCGTTCCCTTTGCCATCGCCGCCTTCTCCCGGCGGTTTCCCAAGATCGACGTCTCACTTCGGATCGGCAATCGCGAGGCCATTCGCGAGGCGCTGCGCGGCTATGATCTCGATATCGCCATCATGGGCCGGCCGCCGGAGGATCTGCAGGTCGAGATGCGGCTGCTCGGCAAGCATCCGCATCTCATCATCGCCGCGTCAGACCATCCGTTGGCAGCCCGCCGGAGGCCAGTTACGCTCGGCGAGCTGGCGTCCGAGGTCTTCATCACCCGCGAGGTCGGCTCCGGCACCCGCATGCTGATGCAGGGCTTCTTTCAGAAGAACGACCTGCAGCCCGCGATCGGCATGGAGATGGATAGCAACGAAACCATCAAGCAGGCAGTGATCGCGGGCCTCGGCATCGCGTTCATTTCGCAGCACACGGTCTCCCACGAGCTCGCCGACCGCCGCCTGGTTGCGCTCAGGGTGCCGGGGCTGCCGCTGATCCGGCAGTGGCACGCGATCCGGCGCGCCGACAAGGTGCTGCTGCCGCCGGCGCAGGCGATGCTGGAGTTCCTTGGTAAGGAGGGTGCGCGCTATCTGCCGGGCTGAGGCGCGCAGGGCCCCGGCGTGCTATCATGCCGATGATAAACCTCAACGAAGCGGCGGCCGCAAGCCGGCCTGCACGGAATGATCTGATCGCATGAATCTCTTCGTCATTGGCGTCGGCTACACGGTCAGTCGCCTGATCGCCACCCAGAACGCTGCTTTCAACCATATCTCGGGCACGGTGCGCAGTGCAGAGAAGCGCGCGCAGCTTGGTCCGCTCGATATCGATCTGTTCGATGGCAGCGCCGCCTCGCCCGCGACGCTCGCGAAAACCGCGGCGGCGGACGTCATCCTGATCTCGGCGCCTCCCGGTCCCGACGGAGACGATGTGCTCGATGCCTTCGGCGCGACGATCGCTGATGGTGCCGCGCGGCGCGTGGTGTATCTCTCCACGATCGGCGTCTATGGCGACCACGGCGGGGGGTGGATCGACGAGGACACCGCACCGCAGTCCGAACTCGACCGCACCATGGCGCGGCTCAATGTCGAGCGACGCTGGCGCGAACTGCTCGGCGATCGACTTGCGGTATTGCGGCTAGCGGGCATCTACGGGCCGGGCCGCAACGCGCTGCTGGAGCTGCGCCGCGGCCGCGCACGTCGTATCATCAAGCCCGGCCAGGTATTCAACCGTATCCATGCCGACGACATCGCCCGCGCGATCATGGGCGCCATCGCACGCGACCGCGGCGGCAGCTGGAACATCTGCGACGACGAGCCGGCGCCGCCTCAGGACGTGATCGCCTATGCGGCGGAGTTGATGGGCATCGCGCCGCCGCCGGAGCAACCGTTCGAGACCGCAGAGTTGTCGCCGATGGCGCGGAGTTTTTATGCCAGCAACCGGCGGGTCCGGAATATCAGGATGAAGCATGATCTCGGGGTGACGCTCGCCTATCCGACCTATCGCGCGGGGCTCGATGCGCTGTGGCAGGCGGGTGAAGGGCGCGTCTGACGGGCACACGGCTACGCTCGCGTTCACCGCTCCGTCACCAAACTTCGCTAGCGCTCAGCGTTCCCCAAGCTTGAGAGATCACGACATGTCTACTACCCTACCCATCCTGGGCGCCGCCCTTACCATCAACTCCATCCCCGCGCACCGCGAATGGCTGCTGGAGCGACAGCGCGATCTCGAGATTCAGGACTTCGTTTACCCGGAGATGCTCGACGGCGACTGGCGCGCGACCGCGGACAGGATCAAGGCCATGCTCGACGGCCACACCGGCCGCCGCGGCATTCATGGGCCGTTCTGGGGTTTCAAGATCGACAGCCAGGATCCGATGATCCGCGGCATGGTGACGAAGCGCCTGCTGCAGGGGCTGGAGATCGCCGAACATCTCGGCGCCACGCATATGGTGATTCATTCGCCCTATACGACCTGGGACCACAACAATCTCGACATGGTGGCGGATGCCCGCGGCAACATGATCGAGCGCGTCCGTGCGACGCTGCGCGAGGTGATCGTGCGCGCCGAAAACATCGGCTGCGATGTCGTGATCGAGAACATCGAGGACAAGGACCCGCATGATCGCGTCGAGCTGGCCCAGGCGCTCGGCAGCACAAACGTGCGGGTCTCGCTCGACACCGGGCACGCCAACTACGCGAACCACTCCACCGGCGCGCCGCCGGTCGACTTCTATGTCGAGGCGGCCGGCAACATGCTGGCCCATGTCCATCTGCAGGACACCGACGGCTACGCCGACCGCCACTGGGCACCCGGCGAAGGCAACATCCGCTGGGCGGCCGTATTCCGGGCGCTGGCGCGATTGACCTCCCGTCCGCGCCTGATTCTGGAATTGCGCGACCACGCCTGTGTGCGCGCCGGCGCGGCGCATCTCACGTCACTCGATCTCGCCGAGTGACGTGAGCCGGAATTTGTCGCTTACTCCCAGGACCAGCTCGAGAAGTCGTTCTCGAACTGTGGCACGTCTTTCCACATGCCCTTCAGCTTCTTGTTGGCGATGCTGATATATTGCGGCTGGTAGAGGAAACCGGCCGCGGCATCGGTCGCCAGCATGCGCTGGGCGTCGCCGAGCAACTTGGCGCGCTGCGCTTCGTCGGCCGTCGCGACGATCGACTGGTAGAGCTTGTCGAAGGCATCGGAGTGATAGCCGAAATAGTAGTTGCTCTCGGTGAACTTCACCAGGTCGAACGGCTCGACATGCGCGACGATGGTAAGGTCGAAATTGTGCGGGCCGCTGACGTTGAAGACCTGCGACAGCCACGCCGCCCATTCCAGGTTCTCGATCTTGGCGACGATGCCGACCTTGGCGAGCTCGGCGGCAAGCACCTCGCCTCCCTGCCGCGCGTAGCCCGGCGGCGGCAGCTTGAGGCTGAGCTCGAGCGGCGTGGCGATGCCGGCTTCGGCCAGCAGCTTCTTCGCCTTCTCCGGATCGTAGGGATTGATGTCGGTGGTATCGACATAGCCGAGCGAGCCCGGCACGTAGAAGCTGCCAATCGGCGTGCCCAGACCATCGGCGGCGCCCTCGATCATCGCCTTGCGATCGATCGCGGCCAAAATGGCGCGGCGGACGCGGACGTCGTCGAGCGGCTTCTTCTTGTTGTTGATGGTGACGATGGTCTTCGCCTTGGAGCCGCCGATCAGCACATTGAAGCGCGGATCGGCTTTGAACTGCGCCAGGCTGCGGCCGGCGGTGACGCGCGGGAATGCATCGACGTCACCCGACAGCAAGGAAGCGACCTGCGCGGAAGGATCCGAGATGAAGCGGATCGACACCTTGGCGAGCTTGATCGCAGCGGCGTTGCGATACTCCGGCCATTTGTTCAACGTGATCGATGAGCCCTTCGACCAGGCGCCGAGCGTGTAGGGTCCGGTGCCGACCGGCTTGGTCGCATCATCAGGCGCGCTCTTCGGCTCTACGATCGCCGCCGTCGCCTGTCCCAGCAGGAACGGCAGGTTCGGCTCGGCGTTCTTGAGCGCGATCACGACGGTATCGGCATCGGGCGCCGCGACGGACTCGAAGCTCTGGAACAGCGCCTTGTCCTTGTTGGTGCTGTCCTTCGCCGCGGCGCGATCGAACGAGAATTTCACGGCGGCGGAATCGAACGGCTCGCCATTCGAAAATTTGACGCCCTTGACCAGCTTGAAGGAGTAGGTCTTCAGGTCAGGCGACGCCTGCCAGCTCGCGGCGAGCAGCGGCGACACCGAAGAGTCCTGGTTGATCTTGGTCAGCGTCTCGTAGATGTTGTAAAGCGTCACTTCCGCAATCGCAGCCGCCGCCGCCGTGGTGGGATCGAGTCCCGGCGGCTCCAGCGCCATCGCCATGACGACGCTGTCCTTCTTGCTCTGCGCCTGCGCGGGCAGCGCGCTGGCCGCAAACGCGGCGGCAATGGTGACGATCGATAGTTTTTTCAGCATGCTTTCACTCCCCCGGACTAATTATCGAAGTTACGCGCCGTGTCGATCCGGCACAAGGGCCGAACCAGCCTCGGCGAGCGGCGGCAGCGCCATGACGGCCTCGGCCTTGTGGCACGCGGCCAGATGGTTCGGTCCGATCTCGTGCAAGCGCGGCGGGACGTCGCGGCAGTGCTGATCCGCCAGCGGGCAGCGCGGCGCATAGGGACAGCCACTGCCCGCAGCGGAATGCGATGCCGTCGCAAAAGCCTGGCGGCGCTGCCTGACCGCGCCGGCTTTCGCGCGGGGCACGGCGTCCAGCAGCGCACGCGTGTAGGGATGGGCACCGCATGCGAACAGGTCTTCCGAGCTGCCCTGCTCGACGACGCGGCCGAGATACATCACTACGATTTCGTCACAGAGATAGTCCACCACCGCGAGATCGTGGCTGATCAGGATGTAGCTCAAGCCGAACTGCTCCTGTAGGTCCTGCAGCAGATTGAGCACCTGGGCTTGCACCGAGACATCGAGCGCGCTGACCGGCTCATCGGCCACGATCAGCTTCGGCTGGGTGATCAGCGCGCGCGCGATCGCGATGCGCTGGCGCTGACCGCCGGAGAACTCGTGCGGATATTTGTCGATGTCGGCATCACGCAGGCCGACCTGGCGCAGCACGCCGGCGACGCGCTCGCGCAAACTGGCGCGATCGAGCTTGCCGAGTGCGGTCAGCGGCTCGGCGACGATGCGCGCGATGGTCTGGCGCGGATCGAGCGAGCCGTAGGGATCCTGGAATACCATCTGGAAGTCGCGCCGCGCACAGCGCAGCTCATCGGCGGGCATCGCGTTGAGATCGCGGCCCGACAGCAGCACCGAGCCGGAGGTCGGCCGCTCCAGCGCCATCACCAGGCGCGCGAAAGTCGACTTGCCCGAGCCGGATTCGCCGACCACTCCCAAGCTGCGTCCAGCCATCACCCGCACCGAGACGCCGTTCAGCGCCAGCACTTCCCCCGGCGCGCGCAGCAGGCTTTCGCGCGGCAGCTTATATCGCCGCACCAGATCCTTGACCTTGAGTAGCGGGACCTCAGGCATGTGCGCCGCATCGTTCATGCGCCGGCCTCCGCGACAGCGCCCGCCATCGAGACATCGGTGCGAATGCAGCGCACGCGATGATCGCCGCCGACGTCGATCGCGACCGGCAGCGCCGCGCGGCAGCGTTCGATCACGAACGAGCAACGGTCGGCGAAGGTGCAGCCCTTCGGCAGATCGGCGAGTTCAGGCACGGTGCCAGCGATGGTCGTGAGCCGCGTACCCTTCCCGGCGCCGAGCCGCGGCCGGGCGCGAAACAGCCCTTGCGTGTAGGGATGGCCCATCCGCGAGAACACCTGCGCGGTGGTGCCGCGCTCGACCACGGTGCCGCCATACATCACCATCATGCGCTGCACATTCTCGGCGATGACGCCCAGATCGTGGCTGATCAGGATCATCGCCATGCCGCGCTCTTCGACGAGATCGGCAATGAGGTCGAGAATCTGGCGCTGGATCGTGACGTCCAGCGCAGTGGTCGGCTCGTCGGCGATCAGCACGTCGGGCTGGCAGGCGAGCGCCATCGCAATGGTGACGCGCTGGCGCTGGCCGCCGGAGAGCTGATGCGGATAGGCATCGACACGTTTGGCCGCATCCGGCAGCCCGACGCGATCGAGCAGCGCGATCGCCTCTCTGCGCGCCTCCGCAGCAGAGAGCTTCTTGTGCCGGCGCAGCGGCTCGGCCACCTGCCGCCCGATCGTATGCATCGGATTGAGCGCGGTCATCGGCTCCTGGAAGATCATGCTGATGCGGTTGCCGCGCAGCCGGCAATAGTCTGGTTCGGTGAGGCCGACGAGTTCGCCGCCGTCGAGCCGGACGCTGCCGGAGACGATGGCGCTGTCCGGCAGCAGCCCCATCAGCGCCAGCGCCGTGATGGACTTGCCGCAGCCGGATTCGCCGACTAGTCCGAGCGTCTCGCCGCGCCTGAGCGCGAACGACACCTCGCGCACCGCCTGCGCGCGGCCGCGGCTGGTGTTGAGCGAGATGCCGAGGCCTTCGACCGCGATCAGCGGCGTATCGTTCGATTTGCTCATGCTCAGCGCTCCCGCGAAAGCCGCGGATCGAGCAGGTCGCGCAATCCATCGCCGAGCAGATTGAGGCCGAGCACGGCGATCGCGATCGCCATGCCCGGATAGACCGCGAGCATCGGCGCCTGAAACAGCAGGCTCTGCGCCTCGTTCAGCATGCGGCCCCAGGACGGCGTCGGCGGCTGGGTGCCGAGCCCGAGGTAGGACAAGGCGGCCTCGGCGAGAATCGCGAGCGCGAACTGGATGGTCGCCTGCACGATCAACACCGACATGACGTTGGGCAGCACGTGCTCGACGGTGATGCGGAAACGGCCCTTGCCGCAGGCGCGCGCGGCCAGCACGAATTCGCGCGCCCAGATCGCGCCGGCCGAGCCTCTGACGACCCGCACGAACACCGGGATCTGGAAGATGCCGATCGCGGTGATCGAGGTCACCATGCCCGGCCCGAACACGGCAGCGAGCATGATCGCCGATAGAACGGCAGGAAAGGCGAAGGTGAAATCGCTCATGCGCATGATGAGCTCCTCGGTCCAGCCGCGGCGCGCGGCCGCTGTTAGCCCGAGAGACACGCCGAAGCTGAGGCCAATCCCGACCGCGATGATTCCGACCAGGATAGTGGCGCGGGCGCCGACCAGCAGCAGCGAGACGATGTCACGCCCGAACACGTCGGTGCCGAGCCAATGCGACGCCGACGGCGGCTTCAGCTTGGAGAGGACGTCGATGTCATAGGCCGACCATGGCGTCCACACCAGCGACAGCAACGCAGCCCCGAGCACCAGCAGGCACAGCACGGTGCCGAGCACGAAGCTGCGGTGCCGCAGCGCACGGCGCCAGAAGCTGTTGGCGCGGATAGACGTGGCCGGTGCCAGCGGAATCGTCGACGACGCGCTCACAGCTCGTGCACCTTGATGCGCGGGTCGATGGCGGCATAGAGCACGTCGACCACGAAATTGACCACGATCACCATGCCTGCGAGCAGCATGACGCAGTTGCGCACCACGATCAGGTCGCGATTGGCGATGGACTGGAAGATCAGCCGGCCGAGCCCGGGCAGATAGAACACGTTCTCGATCACGATGGTGCCGGCCAGGAGATTGGCGAATTGCAGGCCCATCACCGTCATGACCGGGATCATGGCATTGCGCAGCACGTGCTGCCACAGCACCTCGCGCCGGCTCAGGCCCTTCGCGCGGGCGGTGCGGACGAAATCCTCGCGCAGCACCTCGAGCACGGCCGAACGCGTCACCCGGGCCAGGATCGCGGCCTGCACCACCGCCAGCGAGATGGCGGGCAGCAGCAGCGATTTTACACCCAGCCAGATGCCGTCGTCCCAGCCGGCAAAGCCGCCGGCCGAAAGCCATTGCAGCTTCACCGCAAACAGCAGGATCAGCAGGATGGCGAACCAGAAATTCGGCAACGCGATGCCGATCTGGGTCAGCGACATCACGCCGACATCGCCGAGCTTGTTGTGGTTGGCCGCTGTGTAGATCCCGGCCGCGAGCGCCAGCACCACCGTGATCGCCATCGACATGATCGCGAGCGGGATCGTTAGTGCCAGCCGTTCGGCGATCAGGCCGGCGACCGACGCGCCATAGGCGTAGCTGTTGCCGAGATCGCCGACCAGCATGCCCCCGATCCAGTGCGCGTAACGATAGAGCAGCGGCTGGTCGAGCCCGAGCTTGACCGTGAGCGCGCGGATCGCGTCCGGCGAGGCGTCGGCCCCCATCAGCGTCTCGGCCGCGTTGCCCGGCAAAGCATCGAGCACCAGGAAAATGATCACGGACGCCCCGACCAGTGTCGCCACCAGGGTCAGGAATCGCCGCAGGACGAATACGCTCATCGAGGCTCTTGTCTCAGTTTTTGGTCTCCTCCGTCGCGGCCGCACGTTCCACAGGTTCACGGCTGGATGCAAGCCCCGCGCGTGCGGATCGCCACGCGCCGGACGCGCGGCCCGGAATGGGGTCGCCGGGACGGCGATGCCGCTTCGCGAGCGGTGGATTATTTTGCGCCTCGCCGGACCGTTCGCCGCGCTTCGGCATTGTCTCTACCGACCACGTCCTGCTGGCGCCGCATTCCCAAAGCTGAGGTGCGGTGATAAGCGGGCATGATAGCGGCCGGCGGGATCGGGTTCCCAGCGGCGCGCCAACCGGATGGAAGCGGCTGAGGGATGGGCGAGCGCGTTCTTCTGGCAGATATCGGCGGCACCAATGCGCGGTTCGCGCTGCTGGACGACGGCGTGATCGGAGCGATCACGCATCTCAAGGTCGCGGATTTTCCGAGCTCGGTCGATGCGGTGGCGACCTTCCTGTCGCGCCATGAGGCCGGCGGCCCTGCCGCCGCCGCCGTGATGGACGTAGCCGGACCGATCGAGAACAATCGTTGCGCACTCACCAACAGCCATTGGATCATCGACGGCGCGGAATTGAAGTCGCGCTTCAACTTGCGCTCGGCAAAGCTGCTGAACGATTTCGAGGCGGTCGGCTGGTCGCTGCCGGCGCTGCAGCACGCCGATCTTTTTCCGCTCGGCGGCACGCAAGGCGTCGCCGGCGCCCCGATGCTGGTGATCGGCCCGGGCACCGGCTTTGGCGCCGCCTGCTACCTGCCCAATGAGGGCCGCCCGGCGGTCGCCGTCACCGAGGCCGGCCATGCCACCTTGCCGGTCACGACCGAGCGCGAGGCGCAGATCGTGGCCAAGATCCGCGAGCAGCTCGGCCATGTCTCGATCGAGCGCGGGGCGCTGTCCGGCATGGGCCTGGAGCATCTCTATCGCGCCATCGCCGCGCTCGACGGAGCCGCAGTGGCGCAGCGCGACGCGGCTGCGATCACGCAGTTGGCGCTCGACGGTAGCTGCGCGACCAGCAGCGCCACGCTCGATCAGTTCTGTACCTGGCTAGGCGCCGTCGCCGGCAATCTCGCGCTGACCTTCTGCGCCCGCGGCGGCGTCTTCATCGCCGGCGGCATTCCGCCGCGTTTTCCCGAGCGCGTCGCCCGATCCGCTTTCCGCAAGCAGTTCGAGAGCAAGGGCCGCTACGACGCATATTTGCGCCCGATCCCGGCCTATATCGTCACCAAGCCGGATATCAGCTTCCTCGGCCTGAAATCCTTCTTCGAGGCCGACGCGGCCGCCGGCGGCCGCTTGCCGGCCAACGAGCTCGCGACCTGATTGATCCGATACGTCATCGTCACCAACAGATCGGAGCGCATGATGTCTCAATCCTCACTTCGTGGCCGCACGGCCCTCGTCACCGGCGGCTCGCGCGGCATTGGCGCGGCGATCTGCCGTGCGCTGGCCGACGCCGGCGCTGACGTCGCGATCAATTATCGCGAGCGGGCTGATGCAGCCAAAAAGCTCGCGGCCGAGTTGCGGACCAAGGGCGTGAGCGCGACGCCGTTGCAGGCCGATGTGTCCGACGGCGATGCGGTCGCGAAAATGGTCGCCGCGGTCACAGCGGAGCTCGGTCCGATCGATCTGCTCGTCAACAATGCGGGCGTCGCCATCACCCGCGGCGTCGACGATCTCACCGAGGCCGATTTCGACCGCACCATCCTGGTCAATTTGAAATCGGCCTTCCTCTGCACCCAGGCCGTGCTGCCATCGATGCGCATGCGCAAATGGGGACGCATCGTCAACATCTCCTCGGGCGCCGCCCGCGGCGCGGGTTCGATCGGCCCGCACTACAATGCGTCAAAGGCCGGCATGGAGGGATTGACGCGCGGCTACGCGGCACGGCTGGTCAAGGAGGGCATCACAGTCAATGCAGTCGCGCCGTCCTTGATCGAGACCGACATGATGAAGGGCCAGCCGAATCTCGTCAGCCGCATTCCGCTCGGCCGCTTCGGCACCGCCGACGAGGTCGCCAAGGCCGTGATGCTGTTGGTCGACAATCCCTACATGACCGGCCAGACCATCGCGCTCAGCGGCGGCATGGCGTTCAATTGAGGTCATAAGCCTTCATTGCGAGAAGCCAAAGGCCGCGAAGCAGTCCAGAATATTCGTATGATTGCTTCGCTTCGCTCGCAATGAACAATTCCGGGGCGTGCGAAGCGGGAGCGCCGCGTACACGATTAGCTTGCCGCGATTTAATCTGTTCGACAGGACAAATTAATGCAACGGCCAGCGTGTCGTAATGGGTCGATCGTTAGATCTCTATCGAAGCCTGAAGGGCTCGACATCCTTTCCTTCCTGGAGATTACGATCATGACAGGTTCACATGGACAACACCGCAAGTTCTTCGCTGGCCGGCGCCTTGCGCTGCTCGGTTCCGTTGCGGTTCTCGGCTCAGCGCTTGCCTTTGGTCCGATGGGCTACGGACATTTTACTGAGAGCGCGCATGCCGCAACGACGTCGCAGACGACGCAGCAGGGTCCGAACGGCTTTGCGGATCTGGTCAGCAAGGTGAAACCCGCCGTCATCTCGGTACGCGTGCAGCTCGACGAAACGCCCGACGTCAGCATGCTGAGCCGCAACGGCGAGAACGAAGACATGCCGAACGACTTCCGAGGCACGCCGTTCGAGCGCTTCTTCCAACAATTTGGTGAGGGCAACGGTCAGCAGATGCAGCACCAGCGCCATCAGCTCATTACCGGCGTCGGCTCCGGCTTCTTCATTTCCGCCGACGGCTATGCGGTTACCAACAATCACGTCGTCGACCACGCCAAGACCGTACAGGTCACGACCGATGACGGCAAGACCTACACCGCCAAGGTGATCGGCACAGACCCGAAGACCGATCTCGCGCTGATCAAGGTCGAGGGCGGAAGCGACTTCACCTTCGTCAATCTAGAGACGCAGCGGCCGCGGATCGGCGACTGGGTGGTTGCGGTCGGCAATCCCTACGGCCTTGGTGGCACCGTCACCGCCGGCATCATTTCCGCCGAAGGCCGCGACATCGGGTCCGGACCTTATGACAACTACCTGCAGATCGACGCACCGATCAACAAGGGTAACTCCGGCGGCCCGACGTTCGACACCAACGGCAACGTGGTCGGCGTCAACACCGCGATCTACTCGCCATCGGGCGGCTCGATCGGCATCGGCTTCGACATCCCCGCCGCGACAGTCAAGAACGTGATCGCGCAGCTCAAGGACAAGGGCGTGGTGACGCGCGGCTGGCTCGGCGTGCAGGTGCAGCCGGTCTCGGCCGGCATCGCCGAGAGCCTCGGGTTGAAGAACGCGTCAGGCGCACTGGTCGACGAGGCCAAGCCCGACACACCGGCGGCCAAAGCCGGTATCCAGGCAGGCGACGTGATCACGGCCGTCAATGGCAATACGATCAAGGATTCCCGCGCCCTGGCGCGCGAGATTTCCGGGATGGGCCCCGGCAGCAGCGCCAAGCTCGATATCCTGCGCAAGGGTGAGCAGAAGACCATCACCGTGACCCTGGCGACGATGCCGGGCGAGCATCAGAAGCAGGCCAATGCCGACACCGGTAGCGAGGACAACGGCTCGGTGCCCGGCGTGCCGCATCTCGGCCTTTCGGTGGCACCGGCCAGCGAGGTCGCAGGCGCCGGAGCCAAGGGCGTCGTGATCACCGGCGTCGACCCCGAAGGCCCTGCCGCCGAGCACGGCCTGCAATCGGGCGACGTCATCCTCGATGTCGCGGGCCAGAGCGTCGGCAGCGTCTCCGAACTGCGCAGCGCCTTGTCGGATGCCAAGTCCGGCGGCAAGCACGACGTGCTGATGCGGGTCAAGTCCGCCAACAACACGCACTATGTGGCGGTGCCGATCGGCTAAGCTCTCTCCTCGTCATTCCGGGGCAAGGCCGAAAGGCCTTGAACCCGGAATCTCGAGATTGCCTTGCTCAACTCATTATATATCGAGATTCCGGGTTCGATGCTTCCGCATCGCCCCGGAATGACGTGCTGCTGACGATCATCTCGCCTCCTCGAACCCCGCCAACACCGCCGTGAGGTTCTGCCCCAGAATATCCGAGAGATAGCCGCCTTCCTGCACCAGCACGGTCGGCAAGCCCAATTGCGCCAGCGCGGCGCCGATGCGGCGGAAGCCTGGCGTGGTGACGGCGAGGCCGGCGAGCGGATCGTGCTCGGAGGCATCGAGGCCGAGCGCCACCACCAGCGCTGTCGGCGCGAAGGCGTGGATCATCCTGGCCGCGGTCTCCAGCGCTGTGATGTAGGCATCGTCGCCGGTCTTCAGCGGCAGCGGGATGTTGAGATTGGCGCCCAGCCCCGCGCCCTGCCCGCGCTCGTGCGCATGGCCCCAGACGAAGGGATAGTAGGACACGGGATCGGCGTGGATCGACACCGTCAGCACGTCGGGCCGTTCGTAGAAGATGCCCTGGGTGCCGTTACCGTGATGGACGTCGACGTCGAGGATCGCGACGCGCTCATGGCGCTGGCGCAAATGCGCCGCCGCGATGGCTGAATTGTTCATGAAGCAAAAACCGGAGGCGAGATCGCGATAGGCGTGATGCCCGGGCGGCCGACACAGCGCATAGACCGCATCCTCGCCGTCCAGCGCCATCTGCGCCGCCGTCACAGCGACATCGGTCGCGGCGCAGGCGCCCGCCCAGGTGCCCGGACCAATCGGCGCCGACGTGTCGGTCGTGTGCCAGCCGAGCCGGCCGACGATATGGGTCGGATAGGTCGCTTCGTTGCGCACTGGATGCATGTTCGGGATCATCTCGGAGCCGGCGTCAGGCAGCGCCGCCCAAGCCTCCCAGGCCTCTTCGAGGAAGTTGAGATATTCCGGGCTGTGCACCCGCGCCCGCGGGCCCTGCCCGAACGCGGTCGGCGCTACCAATTCATGCTTACCGGCCTTCAATCCCGCCAGCAGGCGATCGGCGCGCTCCGGCTGCTCGGTCGTGCGCTTGACGACGCCGCGCACCAGATAGAATTGCGGATCGTGGTTACGATGCAGCTCGGTATGGACGGCCTTCACGCGAATTGCTCCTGTTCGATCCCCGCCGAATTGTGCATGCGCGACCACGAAGCACAAGCGCGGAGCGCCTGACGCTTAATACATCCATGACCGCCTTCCACGCCGACACGAAGCGAGGCGTCTCGCGCGGTGCGAGCAGCCCATCCGGGCTGAACATGCCAGCGCGATACCGTTGACGCCGGCTACGAAACCCGATCAATCCAAAATTTGTATTGATCGATACCGGTTTCGGCTTAGACCCCTCCCTGACATCTCTCTAGGAAGGTTCTCGAGGAACGTTTCAGGAGAACTGTGCCGATGAGCACAATTGCGTCTGTGGCCGAGGTGCGTCGAACGCGCGTCCGCCTTTTCATCGTGACCATGCTGTTTCTGGTCACCACTGTGAACTATGCCGATCGCGCCACGCTCTCGATCGCGGGCCCCGCGCTCTCCAAGGAACTCGGTCTTGATCCGGTCGCCCTCGGCTACGTGCTCTCGGCGTTCGGCTGGTCCTATGTGGTCGCGCAGGTGCCGGGCGGCTGGCTGCTCGATCGCTTCGGCTCGCGCTGGGTCTATGCCGTCAGCATCCTGATCTGGTCGGTGTTCACGATGATGCAGGGCTGGGTCGGCTTCCTGAGCGGCGGTCTCGCGGTGGCAACGCTGTTCGCGCTGCGGCTGATGGTCGGTTTCGCCGAGGCGCCGTCATTCCCGGCCAACGCGCGCGTCGTGGCCGCCTGGTTCCCGAGCAACGAGCGCGGCACCGCCTCGGCGTTCTTCAATTCCGGACAGTATTTCGCCACCGTGATCTTCGCGCCGCAGATGGGCTGGATCGCGCATGAATTCGGCTGGCGCCACGTCTTCACGGTGATGGGCGCGCTCGGCCTGGGCATGGGCGTGCTCTGGATCAAGACCATGTACGATCCGAAGGAGCATCCGGCGGTCAACGAAGCCGAGCTCGACTATATCCGCGAGGGCGGCGCGCTAGTCGACATCGCCGGCAGCAACGCCGCGCAGGCTTCGAGCGGCCCGAAATGGTCGTATATCGGCCAGTTGCTGCAGAACCGCATGATGCTTGGCGTCTATCTTGGCCAGTACTGCATCAACACGCTGACCTACTTCTTCCTGACTTGGTTTCCGATCTATCTGGTCAAGCAGCGCGGGCTCTCGATCCTGCAGGCTGGCTTCGTCGCCACCGTGCCCGCACTGTGCGGCTTCATCGGCGGCGTGCTCGGCGGCTTCATCTCGGACGCGATCCTGCGCAAGACCGGCTCGCTGACCCTGGCGCGCAAGACGCCGATCGTCGGCGGCATGCTGTTGTCGATGGCGATCATCGGCTGCAACTACGTCGATAGCCAAGCCTTGATCGTCGGCTTCATGGCGGTCGCCTTCTTCGGCAAGGGCATCGGCGCGCTCGGCTGGGCCGTCGTCTCCGACACCTCGCCGAAGGAGGCCGGCGGCGTCTCCGGCGGCCTGTTCAACATGTTCGGCAACCTCTCGAGCATCTCCACCCCGATCGTGATCGGCTACATCGTCGGTGGCACCGGCTCGTTCAACGGCGCGCTGATCTTCGTCGGCCTCAACGCGCTGGTGGCCGCGATCGCCTACCTCTTCATCGTCGGCAAGATCGAGCGGGTGCAGTTGCGAACCGCCAACGCGACACCCGAAGTATTCAACTGACCTCCTGAGCACCACAATCGTGCTCGACTTGACGGCGGCCACTGGCCGCCGTTTTTTTTTGCGCCCACCCACCGCTGTCATCGTCCGCGCAGGCGGGCGATCCAGTACTCCGCGGCGGTCGTGATTCGCCGGGAAGCCGCGGCGTACTGGAT
>NZ_JBARGP010000176.1:0-7300 GCF_049798375.1 Bradyrhizobium sp. | reverse complement strand
CACATAGACCATCGCGCCGTTGACCTGCTTGATCGGCAGGTCGCCGAGCTCTTCCATCTTGAGCGGCGAGTTGTTCAGATTGATGGTGTATTCGAAACTGCCGATCTTCTGGGTGCCGACCGGCGTGATCAGGTTCTGCGCGGCGAGCGCGTTGGCGACGTCCTGCCCCGACAGACCACGCGCCTGCAGCGCCGTCGAATTGAGGTCGATCTGGACCTGGCGCTGCTTGCCGCCGAACGGGTACGGGATCGCGACGCCGGGCACGGTGACCAGCGGCGTGCGCAGCTGGTTGATGCCGATGTCGGCGAGGTTCTGCTCGGTCAGCCCTTCGCCCGATAGCGCGACCTGGATGATCGGCACGGTCGACGCCGAGTAGTTCAGGATCAGCGGCGGCGTCGCCCCCGGCGGCATCTGCTTCAGCAGCGTCTGCGCGATCGCCGTGACCTGGGCATTGGCGGTGCGAATGTCGACGCCCGGCTGGAAGAAGATCTTGGTGATGCTGACGCCATTATAGGAATTGGCGACAATGTGCTCGATGTCGTTGACGGTCGTGGTCAGCGACCGCTCGAACGGCGTGGTGATGCGGCCGGACATCTGGTCCGGCGGCAGGCCGGTATACTGCCAGACCACGCCAATCACGGGGATACGGATGTCGGGGAAGATGTCGGTCGGCGTGCGCAGTGCCGCCAAGGGTCCGACGATCAGGAGCAGGAGCGCGAGCACAACAAAGGTGTACGGCCGGCTCAGGGCAATGCGGACCAGTGCAATCATGGATGGAGTTGTTCCAAGTCCCGGTGGCGGACCAGATGCGCGATTATTCGCAATGATCTACCGCAAAGCGCGGAAAATAGCCAAGTGGACGGCAAATACCATCCGTCACATCCACATTACTGCAACGCAACCGCGCGGCACGCTCGCATAGCTCATATTCCGTTTCGGCAGATCGACTACTTGGCGGACTCAATATCGCGCGACGCCGCTCAGGCGAAGGAGTCGGACGCAATGCGATTGCATAGTCGACGCAGTGGCTGTGCTCCTACGGCGACCCGTGAAGTAGGGCGATCACGGTGGCACCGTCAGCCCTTAACGTCGGCGCGGCCCGGCGGACCCGGGTCGCAGATCTCGTGACCGGATCGTCAATTGGCGATCCGGCAAGGGGGGAGCTTACGCCGCGCGTACCGAGCTCAGGAAGTTGCCGACCTCCTGCTTCAGGCGGCTGGAGTCGCCGGACAGCGCCTTGGCTGCCGACAGCACCTGCGAGGAGGCCGACCCGGTCTCGGTCGCGCCGCGCTCGACATCGGCGATGTTGGCGGACACCTGCTGGGTGCCCTGCGCTGCCTGCTGGACGTTGCGGGAGATTTCCTGGGTCGCGGCGCCCTGCTCCTCCACCGCAGCAGCGATAGCAGAGGAAATCTCCGATAGCCGCTCGATGGTCGCGGAGATTTCCTTGATGGCGTTGACCGAGTCCTGTGTCGCCCCTTGAATGCCGGAGATCTGCTGGCCGATTTCGCCGGTCGCCTTCGAAGTCTGCTCGGCCAGCGCCTTCACCTCGGAGGCAACCACCGCGAAACCGCGGCCAGCTTCACCGGCGCGCGCCGCCTCGATGGTGGCGTTGAGCGCGAGCAGATTGGTCTGGCCTGCAATGGTGTTGATGAGCTCGACGACGTCGCCGATACGGGTGGCGGCCTTCGACAGCTCGCTGACCCGATCGGTGGTCGAGCGGGCCTGGCCGACCGCGTCGCCCGCCATGCGCGCCGACTCCTGCACCTGTCGGCTGATCTCGGTGACAGACGACGACAGCTCCTCGGTGGCCGATGCGACCGACTGGACGTTGGAGGTGGCTTCTTCGGAAGCCGAGGCGACGGTGGTCGCGAGCTCGCGCGACCGCGATGCGGTCGAGGTCAAGGTCCCCGCGGAAGCTTCGAGCTGCGAGGACGCCGAGGACACCGTGCTGACGATCTCGCCGATCATCGCTTCGAATTTGCGGGTGATGCCGTCGACGCGGCGGGCGCGCTCGATCTTCTCCTCGGCATCGCGGGCGGCGGTCTCATCCGCGGCCTTCTTGGCGATCAGTTCTTCCTTGAACACCTGCAGCGCATCGGCCATGGCGCCGATCTCGGTCTTGGCGCCACGGTGCGGCACTTCGGCGGCGAGGTCGCCATGCCCGATCGCCTGCATCGGCTTGATGATGGAGCCGATGGCGCTGGAGATGTCCTGGACCAGGAAGAAGCTGATGGCGGCGCCCGCAACCATGGAAATGCCGAGGATGACGGCCAGCATCATGAACGACGACGCATAGGTATCCGCGGCGTCGCTCGACGCCTTGGCCGAACCGTCATTGTTGAGCGTGATATCCTTCGCGAGCACCTCGTCGGCCTTCAGCCCGATCTTGTTGACCGTATTGCTGTTGAGGTCATGGGCCTCCTTCGGATAGTGGCCGGCGGCCTGGCGCGACAGCTCCATCACCTTCTCGGTGCCGGCCTTGTATTCCGTGAAGCTCCGGGACCATTCGTCATACAGGGCGCGCTCTTCGGCGGACGAAATCATCGACTCGTAGGCCTGGCGGGACTTGGCGATCATGTCGGAGACCAGCTTGGCCGTTTTCTCCTGCGCCAGCTTTTCATCCAACGTCTCGCCCAACATGTGCTCGCGGATCACATTGCGGTAGGTGATGACGCCGGCACGCAGCTCGCCGAGCACGCGGACGCTGGGCAGCCAGTTGTTGGTGATGTCCACCGTGTTGGCATTCATCGACCGCATGTTCCGCACGGCGAGCAGTCCCATGCCGGTCATGACAACAAGCAGGAAGGCGACGACCGTGATGATCTTCGCGCGGATCGACATTTGTGCAAACATGAACATCTCTCGGGCCTTGGGGCGCGGGGAAATGCCGCGCCCGCTCCGGTGAACACTGGATTTATGGTTATGCGTGCATAAAGCGCCGGGCTTCCTCAAGTCGCGTTAACAAGGCCGACCGTAATACTACCGCCAAAGCTCGGGAGCCGCTGCGCGACACGGATGTCTCACGGGCCGCCTTTGTCGGTCAGTCGGCCCCACGGTCAGTTCAGCGCATCAGCCTGAGCGCGTCGGCAAAGAACTGCGGGCCACCGAAATTGCCCGATTTCAGTGCAAGCAACATGTCGCCGGCTTGGGTGCCGACCGTGCGCAGCACGGGCACGCCGGCAGCGATCTCGGCGCCGACCAGGAAGCCGGGAATTTTCAGGCGATCGACCACGGCGCCGGAGGTCTCGCCGCCGGCGACGACGAGCCGCTTGACGCCTCCCAGCACCAGGCCTTCGGCGATATCGGCCATCGCCTGCTCGATCGCGTAACCGGCAACCTCGCGGCCGTGGCGAGCCTGCAGCGTTTGAACCTCATCCGGCGTGGCGCTGGAGGCGATCAGCACCGGGCCATCGGCCAGGCGATCCGTGGCCCAGCCAAGCGCACGGCGGGCTTCGTCCGGCCCCTCCACCACGCGTTCGGGATCGAGATGCAACACCGGCATGATCTTCTCGGCATTCGCGACCTGGCTCAGCGTGGCCTGTGAGCAGCTTCCCGCGAGGCAGGCGGCCGGCCCCCCGACCCGCGCCATGGCAGCTGCGTCCGCATGCGCCGATACAACCCGACCGGAGCCGACCAGCGCGCGCGCCAGCCCGAGCCCGATGCCGGAGGCGCCGACCGAGACACGATGATCGAGCGCCGCGGCGCCGATGGTGGTGAGATCGGCATCGAACACCGCATCGACGATGGCGGCGCCGATACCCTCGGACACCAGCTGCGCGAGCCGCGTGCGCACCGCCTCCGCGCCTCGCGCGACGGTGGCGAGATTGACAAGGCCGATCCTGGTTTGGCTCTGGCGTGCCAGCACCCGCACCAAATTGGCATCGTGCATCGGGTTGAGCGGATGATCCTTCAGTGGGCTTTCGTTGAGCGGCACCGAGCCCACGAACAGATTACCCTGATAGACGGTGCGGCCGGTCTCCGGGAAGGCCGGCGTCACCAGCACGATGGCGTCGCCGGCGTCGGCACGTAGCGCGTCCATCACCGGACCGATATTGCCGGCGTCAGTGGAATCGAAGGTCGAGCAGATCTTGAACAGCACGTGCTCCGCGCCGCGGCCGCGCAGCCAGGCGTCAGCGTCGCGGGACCAGGCGACCGCTTTTGCGGCCTCGATCGAGCGGCTCTTCAGCGAGACCACGACGGCATCTACCTCGGGCAGCGCCAGATCATCGCTGGGCACGCCGATGGTCTGTACGGTGCGCAGGCCGGCGCGCGTCAGCGTGTTGGCAAGATCGGAGGCGCCGGTATAGTCATCGGCGACGCAGCCGAGCTTAAGCGTCACGGCCTCGCTCCCTTGTATTGATCAAACCAGGCGAGGCCGTCTTCGGTGCGGCCACGCGGATTGTATTCGCAGCCAACAAAGCCGGCATAGCCGAGCCGGTCGAGTTCGGCGAACAGGAACGGATAGTTCAGCTCCTCGCCGTCGGGCTCGTTGCGCGACGGGACAGAGGCAATCTGGATGTGGCCGATGATGTCCATCATCTCGCGCAGCCGCATGGTGACATCGCCATGAATGATCTGGCAGTGATAGATGTCGAACTGCAGCTTCAGATTCGGGAGCTTCAGCTCGCGGATCAGATCGCGCGCAACGTGGAAATCGTTGAGGAAGTAGCCGGGCACGTTGCGCGGATTGATCGGCTCCAGCACGACATCGAGCCCGTGCGGCGCAAAGAACTCCGCGGCATAGGCGACGGACTTATAGAACGCCTCAACCGCCTTGGCATCGCTGCGCTGGGCAATCCCGGCCATCAAATGCACACGCCCGACGCCGGTCGCCTGCGCATAAGGCAGCGCCGTCGCAAGGCTCGCCTTGAGATCGTCGAAACGTGCCGGCAGTGCCGCAAAGCCCTTCTCGCCGGCAGCCCAGTCGCCCGGCGGCAGGTTGAACAGCGCCTGCGTCAAGCCGGCGTCGCGCAGGCGCTTGCCGATTTCCTCCGACGGATAGTCATAGGGAAACAAAAATTCCACCGCGGTGAAGCCGGCCTTCGCAGCCGCGGCAAAGCGGTCGAGGAACGGATGCTCGGTGAACATCATGGAGAGATTGGCGGCGAACCGGGGCATGACGTGAACTCGCTATGATGCTGTTATTTGGTGTCGCCCGGCAGCTTTGTGCCGGTCACCTGCGCATACATCCGCGCCACCGAGGCATCGTCGTCGCGGCCCATGCCGGCGGCCGATGTCATCAGGAACATCTGCAGCGCGGCGGCGGAGACCGGCACCGGGAAGCGCGCCGTGCGCGCCATGTCCTGGATGATGCCGAGGTCCTTCACGAAGATCTCGATTGCGCTGCGCGGCGTGTAGTCGCCGTCGAGCACGTGCGGCATACGGTTCTCGAACATCCAGGAATTGCCGGCCGAGGCCGTGATCACCTCATAGACCTTGTTGATGTCGAGCCCCTGCTTGGCGGCGAACGTGATGGCCTCGCAGGCCGCCGCGATGTGCACGCCGGCCAACAGCTGGTTGATCATCTTGAACGCAGCGCCCTGGCCTGCCGCATCGCCGAGCTCGTAGAGCTTGGCGGCCATCGCATCCAGCGCCGGCCGCGCCTTGGTGAATGCCGCGGCGCTGCCGGAGGCGAGAATAGTCAGCTCGCCCTGCGCCGCGCGCTGCGCGCCGCCGGAGATTGGCGCATCGAGATAATGCCGCCCCGTCGCCTCGAGCTGTTTTGCCAGCTTGCGGGCGACATCCGGATCCATGGTGGCGGACGAGATGAACACGGCATCCTTCGGCAGGGTCTCGGCGACGCCGCCGGTGCCGAACAGGATGGCCTCGGTCTGGGCAGCATTGACGACCACGCTGACTACGATGTCGGCATTCTTGGCCGCCTCGGCCGGGCTCTTGGCGCCCGTGCCGCCTTCCTTGACGAATCGCGCCACGGCGTCAGCCGAGACATCGCAGCCGGTCACTGCGAAACCGGCCCGGCGCAGCGAGGTGGCCATGCCGAACCCCATCGAGCCCAGCCCGATCACGGCGACTTTCAATGCGGCAGATGACGACATCGGACGGTTCCTCGGCACGTTTCTGAGTCGCTGCCGGTTGCTCCGGCTCGCACCCTCGGTATCACGGCTTGGCCGGATAGCCAAAGCATGAGACAAGGCAAAAAGAGTTGCTGGCAAGGACTTGATAACATGGCGGAAACAGCGATACGCGAGGCGATCTGCCGGTTCGGCCGCTCACTGTTCGAGCGCGGGCTGACGCCGGGCTCCTCGGGCAATATCAGCGTGCGGCTCGACGACGGCGGCTGGCTGGTAACGCCGACCAATGCCTCGCTCGGCTTCCTCGATCCGGGCCGATTGTCGCGGCTCGATGCCAACGGCAAATTGGTCTCGGGCGATGCCCCGACCAAGGAGGTGCCGTTGCACACCGCGCTGTACCAGACCCGCGGCCAGGCGCGCGCAGTGGTGCATCTGCACTCCACCCATTCCGTCGCATTGTCGATGCTGCCCGAGATCGACCCGCGCGCGGCGCTGCCGCCGATGACGCCATATTATTTGATGCGCTGCGGCCAGACCGCGCTGCTGCCCTACTATCGGCCCGGCGATCCCGCCGTAGCCGACGCGATCAAGGGGCTCGCCGGCAAATACGCCTCGGTGCTGCTCGCCAATCACGGCCCGGTCGTCGCCGGCGACACCCTGGAAGCCGCTGTGTTCGCGATGGAGGAGTTGGAGGAGACGGCGAAGCTCTATCTGCTGTTGCGCGGCCTGGACCCGCGCTATCTCTCGCCGGCGCAGGTCGCGGACCTGGTGAAGACGTTCGGTTTGACGCTGCCGGACGCGCACGAGCACGGCTAGCTGAGCGCGCCAGATCGTACTTTGTAGGGTGGGCAAAGCGAAGCGTGCCCACCATTCATGGCCGCGGAGCTAATCGGTGGGCACGGCGCTCCGCGCCTTTGCCCACCTACGACATCCTTCCACGCGAGCGCACTACAGCCCCAGATACGCCTTCCGTACGTCCTGATTGACGGCGATCTCGCTGGCCTTGCCGTTCATCAGCACGCGCCCGGTCTGCAGGACGTAGGCCCGGTCGGCGATCTCCAGGCACTCAGCCATGCGCTGCTCGACGATCAGCACGGTCATGCCGGCGTCGCGGATGCGCTTGACCGCCTGGAAGATTTCGTCGACCAGTTTTGGCATGATGCCCTGCGACGGCTCGTCCAGCATCAAGAGGCGCGGCCGCGTCATCAGCGCGCGCCCGATCGCCAGCATCTGCTGCTCGCCGCCGGACAGCGTCTCGGCGCGCT
>NZ_JBARGP010000175.1:0-6622 GCF_049798375.1 Bradyrhizobium sp. | reverse complement strand
GTATTGGCTGCGAGCGCGCCGGTCGTACCCGCCTTGCGCAGGTTCGCCATCAAATGAGATTTCTCCGGCGCGGTCACCGCAGCAACGCGGCTCGACGCCGCCTCATCCGGTCCCGGCGTAGCAGGCGGATTGACGTAGGCGGGGATCGTGCCCGGCGCCATCGACGACATCAACGTCAGGCCGTGCGGCTCGACCGTATCGGACAGGCCGGTCGAGGCGCCGCCGGGCACATGCGAGGCGAACACCTGGTTCATGCCGCCGTCGATGCCGGTGTTGAGCCGGGCGACCGGCGTGCCTTTGGCCACGAGCTTGTTGAACTCGGAATCGTCCGCCGCCTGCTTCTCGCGCACCGCGCTGGCGAGACTGTCGGCCACCACGTAAGCGGGGCATTTCGCCGAGGCATCGAACACCGGATCGCGGGTGGCGCCCGGCGGCTTCTGGGCGTCGAACACGTATTTATGCTCGCAGAAATCGACCTTCGGCTCCTGGCGCGAGACCTCGAAGTGATCGTTGCCTTCCTTGATCATCTTCCAGAACGGCATGTTCGGATTGTTACGATGCCGCGCCATGTTGGCCGCCGTCATATGGAACGGATAGGCCTGGAACTGGAAGGCGCGCTGGCCGCCGAAGAAGGAGTCGCGGCCGAGCGCATAGATCTCGGCGATCTGCTCGTCGCTCATCGCGTAGCAGCCACGCGAGGAGCAGTCGCCATGCACCATCAGCTCCGAGCCGGTATGGCCGAGCGATTTGTCGTACGCGTTGGGATAGCCGGTGTTGAAGGAGAGATAATAGGCCGATTGCGGATTCATCTGCGATGGCGAGATCGAGTAGAAGCCTTCCGGTGCCTGGCGGTCGCCCTCGCGCACCTTGGGGCCGAGATCGCCCGACCAGCGGCAGATCGGATAGGTCTTGAGCAGGCCGAACTGGCCATTGCGGTCCTGCTTCCAGACCTCCAGCTCGGCCTCCTGCTTGAACAGGCGGATCAGGATCGGCGACTGCGGATCCATATTCTTCTCGCCCATCGCGGCGACCAGCTTCGACGGCACCGGCTGGTTGGCCTTGGCGTTGTTGGCGAGCGAAACCCCGTCGCTGTTGCAGCCGGCCAACAGCGACCCCGCAGCCAGCGCAGCCGAGGTCATGAGAACCCGGACCAAAGCGCGGTTGATCAATGCAAAGCTCCCCACCAATTGGGCACGTCGCGCGTACCCCACACCAGCCCTACAGCGCATCCCGGGCGGCTGGTCCGTCGTCCCGGATCCTGCGTCGCGTCATGTCCGCAAACCCGTATGATTAAAATTGTAACCACTGGCCGGATGCGCCGCAACCCGGGCTCCCTGGGCATGGCCACGGAGCCGTCCGGCGTGGTGAAGAATATCTGAACAGCAGACACGGCCCGCCCGGCTGAAATACGGCCAAACCGCTCACAAAGCCGCGAGCAGGAGACGCGAAGACGGTATCTCGGGAGGGCTTAAGCGGACATCAGCCGAGCTTGCGGCCGATGTCGAGGAATTTCTGCCGGCGCTGCTTGCGGATGGCGTCGGCGTCCATGCCCTTCAGGTCGTCGAGCGCCGCGGCGATCGCGTCGCCGGTGGCCGCGATCATCGCGCTGGGATCGCGGTGGGCGCCGCCGACCGGCTCCTTCAGGATCTCATCGATTACGCCGAAGCGGAGCATGTCCTGGGCAGTGATCTTCATGCTGTTGGCCGCTTCCTGCGCCTTGGTGCCGTCGCGCCACAGGATCGAGGAGGCGGCCTCAGGCGAGATCACGCTGTAAATCGCGTGCTCGAGCATCAGCACCCGGTTGGCCGTGGTCAGCGCGATGGCGCCGCCCGACATCCCCTCACCGGTGATGATCGAGACATTGGGCACACCGAGAGACAGGCAGAAATCGGTCGAGCGGGCGATCGCTTCGGCTTGGCCTCGCTCCTCGGCGCCGATGCCGGGATAGGCGCCGGCGGAATCCACCAGCGACAGCACCGGAATGCTGAAGCGCTCGGCCATCTCCATCAGCCGCACGGCCTTGCGGTAACCCTCCGGGCGGGCCATGCCGAAATTGTGCTTGAGGCGGGACTCGGTGGTGGCGCCCTTCTCCTGGCCCATCACGCAGATCGCCTCGCCGCGGAAGCGGCCGAAGCCGCCGAGCAGGGCGGCGTCCTCGGCGAATTTGCGGTCGCCGGCGAGCGGGGTGAATTCCGTGATCAGGCCGTTCACGAAATCGCTGAAATGCGGCCGCTGCGGGTGGCGGGCGACGAGCGTCTTCTGCCACGGCGTCAGGTTGGCGTAGAGCTCGGCCAGCGCCTGGCCAGCCTTCTCCTCGATCTTGGACACCTCGTCGGCGATGTCGGTGCCGCCGGCCGCCATGGTCCTGAGCTCATCGACCTTGGAGTCGAGCTCGGCGACCGGTTTTTCGAAGTCGAGATAGCTGCGCATTGGGTCCGGCATGGAATCAATCGAGGCGCTGAAACGGGGGGCGGTTTGGCGTCTCCGTCAAAAGATCGAAGATCTTCAACGGTTTGGCAAACGGTTGGCGGTGTCATTCGCACGCGCGGCAGGATTTGGCGCCGATGTCGCGGGCGGAATGGCGCTCTTTCGGGTCAGATGGCTGCGAAGTCAAGGCTGCGCGGAGGGAAAGCGGCCTATTTCGGTTCCGTCCGCGGCTTGTGAACGGCCGCTATTTCTCGGCCAGCGGGTGCAGGTCGCGGACCATGCTCTTCAGCCGCTCCTCGACCACATGGGTGTAGATCTGGGTCGTCGAGATATCGGTGTGGCCGAGCAGGGTCTGGACGATGCGCAGATCCGCGCCATTGTGCAGCAGATGGCTGGCAAAGGCGTGGCGCAGCACGTGCGGCGACACCAGCCGCGGCTGCAGGCCGCTGGCCATCGCGAGTTCCTTGAGGTCGCGGGCGAAATGCTGCCGGGTCAAATGTCCGCTCTCGCCGAAGGAGGGGAACAGCCATTTCGAGGCCGTGACGCTGGCTTTCTTCTCGGCCTTCTGCGCATCCATCGCGGCGAGATAGTCGGCCATCGCCTGCCGCGAGGCCTGGTTCAAGGGAACCAGCCGCTCCTTGTTGCCTTTGCCGCGCACCATGATCATGCGGGCGTCGTGCCGCGCCGCTGTACGCGGCAAGGTCACCAGTTCGGAGACGCGCAGGCCGGTGGCGTAGAGCACCTCGAGCAGACAGTAGAGTCGCATCGCCCGCAGCCGCTGCGTCGGCGAGGCGTCCGCCATCTCAGTCAGTTCCTTGGCCCGCGTCAGCATGCGGTCGACATCGGCGACCGACAGCACCTTCGGCAGCGAGCGCCCGCGTTTCGGGCCGGACAGGATCGCGGCGGGGTCCTCGGCGCGAATGCGTTCGTTGAGCAGGAAGCGGAACATATGCCGCAGCGCCGACAGCCGGCGCGCCACGCTCGCCGAGGCAAAACCGCGGCCGTCGAGGTCGGCGAGGTAATCGCGCAGCGCCTGCGTGTCGGCCTCGATCAGGCTCGCGCCGCTTCGGGTGAGAAAATCGGAGAGGTCGTCGAGGTCGCGGCGATAGGCAGCCAGCGTGTTGTCGCCCGCGCCCTGTTCCGCCGCCATCATGTCGAGGAACAGGGTGATGAGCTTGCCGTCCGAGGCCTTGGCCCGCATCTGTTGCTGCCCGTCTGTCGCGAAGTTCGAATCATCAGCCGGAACTTCAATATCGGCGTCCCCCGCGTGAAAGCGAAGTGGGTCGATATCGCGGCGTCGATCAGATTTCAGAGAACAACAGAAAACTTAACCGACCGGTGTGGCTTTCACGTCAGTCTGGTCAGGGCAGATCTATTTCTTGAGGAACTTGTCCTGCGGGATCGTCACCGTCATTTCGCGCGGCTTCGGGTTGACGAAATTCGCCAGCGCGAAGATCGCGCCATAGACGACGCCGACGATGATGGCGACCACGGTCAGGAAGCGAAAAAGGCTGGGCATCTCAAGCGATCGGACAACGCATGAAGCATGAGACGTCATCCAACATGTTCGCCCACAGCTTGCAAGCACGGCTTGCAAACCTGTCGGCCAGCGCCACGCCTGGATCGAATGGATGCCTGGACCCGGGGCACTGGCATACGACGGGCTGGCGGGATAGAAGCGATTTATGAGCGAAACCATCCAGCCAGCCACGACGCCCGGTTCGCCGGAGGCCGAAATCACCGCGGCCCTCGGCACCCGGCTGATCGTGCTCATCGGCATGATGGGGGCGGGCAAATCGACCATCGGGCGGCGGCTGGCGGCGCGGCTGAAGCTGCCCTTCGTCGATGCCGACAATGAGATCGAGGCCGCGGCGACCATGACCATCCCGGAGATCTTCGAAGCTCACGGCGAGGCGCATTTCCGCGACGGCGAGGCACGGGTGATCGCGCGGCTGCTGGAGAGCGGGCCCACCGTGCTGGCGACCGGCGGCGGCTCGTTCATGCGCGAGGAAACCCGCCAGCGAATCCGCGACAAGGCGATCTCGGTCTGGCTCAAGGCCGATGCCGACGTCATCCTGCGTCGCGTCAAGCGCCGGGGCGATCGGCCGCTGCTGCAGACTGCCGATCCCGCCGGCACCGTGACCCGGCTTCTGACCGAGCGCGAGCCGGTCTATCAGGATGCGGACCTGACGATCTGGTCGCGCGACGTGCCGCACGACAAGATCGTCGACGAATGCATCGAGGCCCTGCATGCCAGGCTCTGCGCGCCGGACGAGCCAAGCCAGGTGATGGGCGGGCTGCGATGACCGTGCCTCTGAAGCATTCCGATTCCATCACCGTCGACGTCGCGCTCGGCGAGCGCGCCTATGACATCGTCATTGGCCGCGGCGTACTGGCCTCGCTCGGCCAGCGCGTCGCTGCACTCAGGCCCGGCGTCCGCACCGCCATCGTTACCGATCGCACGGTCGCCAAACATTGGCTGGCGCCCGCCGAGGCGTCGCTGGCGGCGGCCGGCATCCCGGCTACGGCTGTCGTCGTCGACGAGGGTGAGGGTTCGAAGAGCTACGCCGGCCTGGAGAAGGTCAGCGAGGCGCTGATCGCGGCGAAGATCGAGCGCAACGATCTCGTCATTGCGCTCGGCGGTGGCGTGGTCGGCGATCTCGCCGGATTTGCGGCGGCGATCCTGCGCCGCGGTGTCGATTTCGTGCAGGTGCCGACCTCGCTCTTGGCGCAGGTCGATTCCTCGGTTGGCGGCAAGACCGGCATCAATTCGCCGCAAGGCAAGAACCTGCTCGGTGCGTTCCACCAGCCGGTGCTGGTCATCGCCGACACGGCCGCGCTGGATACGCTGTCGCCGCGCCAGTTCCGTGCCGGCTATGCCGAGGTCGCCAAATATGGTCTGCTCGGCGATGCCGCCTTCTTCTCCTGGCTCGAGAGTAATCACGCCGACCTCTTCAAGGGCGGCGCGGCGCGCGAGCATGCCATCGCGACCTCGTGCCGCGCCAAGGCCGCGATTGTCGCCCGGGACGAACGCGAAACGGGCGATCGTGCGCTGCTCAATCTCGGCCACACCTTCGGCCATGCGCTGGAGGCCGCCACCGGCTTCTCGGATCGGCTGTTCCATGGCGAGGGCGTTGCGGTCGGCATGGTGCTGGCGGCGCAGTTCTCCGCCGAGCTCGGCATGCTGCCCGAGAGCGATGTTGCGCGCATCATCCACCACCTCGCGCAGGTCGGCCTGCCGACGCATCTGCAGGATATCGCCGGTTTTGCCCAGGAAGGGCTTGGAGACGCGGATGCGCTGCTGGCGCGGATGGCGCAGGACAAGAAGGTCAAGCGCGGCAAGCTCACCTTCATTCTGATGGAGGCGATCGGCCGCGCGGTAATTGCGAACGACGTCGATCCGGCCAGGGTTCGCGATTTCCTTCAAGTCAGGCTCGCGCGTCGCAGCTGATCGATCATGCCGGCCGCGGCGTGCAAGCTCTGCGGCCCAGACAAAGTGATAGCAGCGTCATGGACTGGATTACATGTGTCATCGTCGTCGTGCTGCTGGGCGCCTCCGGTTTCTTCGCGCTCAGCGAGACCGCGCTGACCGGCGCCTCCCGCGCCAGCATGCTGCGGCTGTCGAAGCAGGGCAATCGCGAGGCTGACGTCGTCTCCAGCCTGTTCGACATGCGCGAGCGGTTGATCGGCGCGCTCTTGCTCGGCAATAACATCGCCAATATCGGCGCCTCGGCGCTGGCGACCGGCATCTTCACCGCCTGGTTCGGCGATGTCGGCGTGCTCTACGCCACTGGCGTGATGACGGTGCTGGTCGTGATCTTCGCGGAAGTCTTGCCGAAGACCATCGCGATCAGGGCGCCGGACCGCGTCTCGCTTTTGGTCGCGCGCCCGATGCGCGTCACCATGTTCGTGCTCGGGCCGCTGCTCACCGTGATCGAGGCGGTGGTACGAGTCCTGATGCGCCTGATCGGCTTCAAGGTCGGCGCCAACCAGCCGATGCTGTCGCCGACCGAACGGCTGCGCGGCGCGGTCGATCTGCTGCACCACGAAGGCAAGGTCGAGAAGCTGGACCGCGACATGTTCGGCGGGCTGCTGGATCTACGTGAGCTCCAGGTCTCCGACGTCATGGTTCACCGCACCGAGATGGTAATGGTGAATGCCGATCTGCCGCCGGAGGAACTGGTGCGCGAGGTGC
>NZ_JBARGP010000174.1:0-4286 GCF_049798375.1 Bradyrhizobium sp. | reverse complement strand
CGTAGTCCGAGGTGGTCTCCTCGATCTGCGCCTTGATCTGGGCCACGCGCGCCTCGATGTCGGCCTTCTTGCCGGCGCCGTTGACGATCGTGGTGTTCTCCTTGTCGATCATCACCTTCTTGGCGCGGCCGAGCATGGTGAGGTTGACGTTCTCGAGCTTGATGCCGAGGTCTTCCGAGATCGCCTGACCGCCGGTCAGGATCGCGATGTCCTGCAGCATGGCCTTGCGGCGATCACCGAAGCCCGGTGCCTTGACGGCAGCGACCTTCAGGCCGCCACGCAGGCGGTTCACGACCAGGGTGGCCAGCGCTTCGCCTTCGACGTCTTCGGCGACGATGACCAGCGGCTTGCCGGTCTGCACCACGGCTTCGAGCAGCGGCAGCATCTCGTTCAGCGAGGAGAGCTTCTTCTCGTTGATCAGGATGTAGGCGTCATCCATCTCGACGCGCATCTTGTCGGCGTTGGTGACGAAGTAGGGAGAGATGTAGCCACGGTCGAACTGCATGCCCTCGACGACGTCGAGCTCGGTCTCGAGCGACTTGGCTTCCTCGACGGTGATGACGCCCTCGTTGCCGACCTTCTTCATGGCGTCGGCCAGGAACTTGCCGATTTCCGCATCGCCGTTCGCCGAGATGGTGCCGACCTGGGCGATCTCGTCGTTCGAGGTGACCTTCTTGGAGTTCTTGACGAGATCCGCCACCACAGCCTCGACCGCGAGGTCGATACCGCGCTTGAGGTCCATCGGGTTCATGCCGGCGGCAACCGACTTGGCGCCTTCACGGACGATCGCGGCCGCGAGCACGGTCGCGGTGGTGGTGCCGTCGCCGGCCGCGTCAGCGGACTTGGAGGCGACTTCGCGCACCATCTGCGCGCCCATGTTCTCGAACTTGTCGTCGAGCTCGATCTCCTTGGCGACGGTAACGCCGTCCTTGGTGATGCGGGGAGCGCCGAACGACTTGTCGAGCACCACGTTGCGGCCCTTCGGGCCGAGGGTGACCTTGACGGCGTTGGCGAGGATGTCGACGCCGCGCAGCATGCGATCGCGGGCGTCAACGCCGAATTTCACGTCTTTGGCTGACATATATGGATTTCCCTGAATTGAATTGTTGTCTCACCCCGTGCGTAGCGCCCGCAGGCGCTCCTCAGGGTGAGCGGATGCGGCTTAAAGCTTAAGCAGCTTTCTTCTTGCTGCTGGGGACGTCGGTGAGCACGCCCATGATGTCGCTCTCCTTCATGATCAGGAGATCCTGGCCATCGATCTTGACCTCGGTGCCGGACCACTTGCCGAACAGCACGCGGTCGCCGACCTTGATGTCGATCGGGATCAGCTTGCCGCTCTCGTCGCGGCCGCCCGGGCCCACCGCAGTGACTTCGCCCTGCGACGGCTTTTCCTTGGCAGAGTCCGGAATGATGATGCCGCCAGCGGTCTTCTCTTCGGCGTCGATGCGCTTGACCACGACGCGGTCGTGAAGCGGACGGAAGTTCATACAGTCCTCCTAAGATATTGAAACTGTTTTCGAAGTTTTTGGAGATTGGCAGTCGCTGCCGGCGAGTGCCAGCACGCTGCCAGGAAATAGGCCGAAGTCCTGTCGCGGACAAGGGCTTGTAGCAGAAAAATTAGCAGTCGATCCGGCCGCCTGCCAAAACGTTCCGGCATCGTTAATAGCGGGAACGGATCGTGAAAGGCAGTATTAGCACGCGCGGTAAGATGCTGCTAATGCAGCAAATTTCAACACGCCGTTAAACTTTTAGGCTTGAGATGGGTTGGTTGCATGCGTCACATTTCTGACAAGTGAGCGCATCTTACCGGGTGGCTCCGTCCCGGTCCCCACCCGGACAATGCGCTTCCTTAAAATGGAGGTTGGCATGAGTTCGCGGGTTGGTATTGTTTCCGAGGACTTTCGGAAACAGGTCTTGGGATACGGGCTGACGACGGCGCAAATCCTTTACCGGATGCCGGATCATCCCTCGTTGTTACAGACCTATGTCTGGCAGAATTACGACCTGTTTCCGAAATTCCCGGCGCTGCAGGATTTCCTCAGCTTCTGGCAAGCGAAGCTGGAGGGGCCGCTGTTTGCGGTCACAGTCGCCCACTCCAAACTGATCAAGCCGGCGGAACTGCGCGCCGTCGACGGCCTGTTCCAGCTGCACTAAGCGACCGCCTCGCGGGGTGGGCACGCCTTCGCCCTTTGGGCTTCGGCGGACAAGTGGCTTTGCCCACCCTACACGAACGCATTGTGCTACCCTTCGTTTCAGAGGAAACCGAGGGAGAGCACGATGGCCAGCAAGAGCCGCTCGAAGACGCCTGCATCGCCCACCGCTGCCAAACGCGGCGCCGCCAAAACGTGGGCAGCCAAGACTTCATCGTCCAAGACTTCACCGTCCAAGACATCGCCACGCCAGACCGCCAAACCGGCGGCAAAGCCGAGCGCACGCAAGATGCTCGCCAGCACCGGGCGCGCGGCGCCGGCACCCAAGCGGCGGAGGCAGCAGGTCGCGATCAGCCACCTCCGTGAGGAAGACTTCAAGACCGACGGCCTGCGTGCCTATGCGGCCTATCGCGATCTCGGCATCGCCGATGCGACCCACGGCCTGGCGCGGGCGCATGTGATCCGGCTGCTGCCGCCCTGCAATCCGCACGAGGTGTCAAAGCTCCACACCCACGCGGTCGAATTCCAAATGGTCTATGTGCTGAAGGGCTGGGTGAAGAGCTACCTCGAAGGCGTCGGCGAGACTCTGATGAAACAGGGCAGCTCCTGGACCCAGCCGCCGAAGATCAAGCACATGATTTTGGATTATTCAGACGACGTCGAGCTGTTGGAGGTGATCCTGCCGGCGAACTTCAAGACGAAGGAATTGACCGCTTGAAGCACCGTGGTCGCCACATCGTCGTTGCGAGCAAAGCGAAGCAATCCAGGGTGTATCCGTGGCGGCGGTCTGGATTGCTTCGTCGCTTACGCTCCTCGCAATGACGACGGCGGTTACGTCAGCACACCCACGATCGCGCCCATCAAACACGTCGTCAGGGTACCCGAGACGATCGACTTCAATCCGAGCGCGTTGATCTCCTCGCGCCGCTCGGGGGCCATGGTGCCGAGGCCGGCGATCATGATCCCGAGGCTGCCGAAATTGGCGAAGCCGCACATCGCATAGAGCATGATCAACCGGGCGCGCGGATCGAGCGCTGACGCGTCGAGCTTGGAAAAATCGACATAGGCGATCAGCTCGTTCAGCACGGTCTTGGTGCCCATCAGGCTGCCCGCGGTGATGGCCTGCGACCATGGCAGGCCCATCAGCCAGCACACCGGCGCCATCACCAGGCCGAGCACACGCTGCAGCGAGATCGGCGCGCCGCCGATCTCAGGCAGCAGCGACAGCATCGCGTTGGCGAGGTGCACCAGCGCGACCAGCACCAAGAGCATCGCGACGATATTGAGCAACAGCTCGAGCCCGGCAGAGGTGCCCTTGACGATCGCGTCCATCGTCGAAGAGGCGTTCATGTCGGGATCTGCCAGCGATCCGCCCGTGAGCTGCTTGGAAGTTTCCGGCACCATGATCAGGCTGATCAGGATCGCGGCCGGCGCGCCGAGCACCGAGGCGACGACGAAGTGCGCGGCCGCGTCGGGGATCAGAGGCGCAAGCAGCGTGGCATAGAGCACCAGCACGGTGCCGGCGATGCCGGCCATGCCGCCGGTCATCACCAGGAACAATTCGCTGCGCGTCATCTGCGGCAGATAAGGCCGCACGAACAGCGGCGCTTCCACCATGCCGAGAAAGATGTTGGCCGCGGTCGATAGCCCCACCGCGCCGCCGACGCCGAGCGTGCGCTCCAGCAGCCACGCCATGCCGCGCACGATCGGTGGCAGCACGCGCCAGTAGAACAACAGCGTCGTCAGTACGCTCATGACTAGCACGATCGGCAATGCCTGAAACGCCAGGATGAAATCGGCGCCGGGCACCTTGAGATCGAAGGGCAGGGTACTCCCGCCGAGATAGCCGAACACGAAGGAGCTGCCGGCACGGGAAGCGGCCGCGATCGCGCCGACGGCATCGTTGATGGCGCCGAAAGCGTGCGCGACCACGGGGATCTTGATCAGGACGATGGCGGTCAGGAAGGTGACGGCCAGGCCCAGCGCGGCCTGCTTGATCGATACGGCGGGGCGGTTTTCGCCGAGCGCCCAGGCGATCGCGAGCAGGGCGGCGATGCCGAATGCCGATTGCAATTGCAGCATAAGTCCCCCGAACTTTGCGGATTATGAGCGCGGTACGCAGCAAAGCGCAATGCC
>NZ_JBARGP010000173.1:0-1600 GCF_049798375.1 Bradyrhizobium sp. | reverse complement strand
TTGCTGGGTTGCGGCCGGAATGTACAAGGTCTCACCCGACATGATCCGCCCCGTCTGTTGTAAAAAAACCTCTGGATCGGGCTGGCAAAACCGATCAAAACGATGGCTGCCTCCGATGGTTAATCGCGCCTTAACCTCGCCTTCACTATGGTGACGTGATCCGCTTTCACCCGAACCGGCAGCGATCGGCGGCTTCAACAAATCTGGCGCGTTACGTATGGCAATGACCGCTTCATCCCCCGCGCCTGTCGGCGTCGGCCATCCGGACAGCGAACGCTCGCCGTTCGCGCGGCTGACCGAATTGCTGTCGCCCTATCAACCGGGCAAGCCCTTGATCACGCTCGCTGTCGGCGAGCCACAGCATCCGGTTCCTGATTTCGTCGGCCCGGTGCTCGCCAGGCACATCGCCGATTTCGGCCGCTATCCGGCCGCCAAGGGCATCGAACCGTTCCGCAAGGCTGCCGCCAGTTGGCTGGCGCGCCGCTTCCGCCTCGCCCGTGAGCTCGATCCGGAAACTGAGGTCCTGGTGCTCAATGGCAGCCGCGAAGGCCTGTTCTTCGCTGCCCATGCCGCGCTTCGCCATGTCGGCGCCCGCCGCGGCAAGCCTGCGATCCTGATGCCGAACCCGTTCTATCCGGTCTACGGCGTCGGCGCCCGCACCGCGGGCTGCGAGCAGATCCATCTGCCGACCACGCGCGAGACCGGGCATCTGCCCGATCTAGATGCGATCGACGAGGCGACATTGGCGCGTACCGTGGCGTTCTACATCGCCTCGCCCGCCAACCCGCAAGGCGCGGTGGCGACGCCGGATTATTTCCGCAAGCTGAAGCAGCTCGCCGATCGCCACGGCTTCATGATCTTCAGCGACGAGTGCTATTCGGAGATCTACACGCGTGAGGCGCCGGGCAGCATTCTCGAACATGCCGGTTCCGACTTCACCAATGTGGTCGCGTTCCAGTCGCTGTCGAAGCGCTCCAATCTGCCGGGCATGCGCATCGGCTTTGCCGCCGGCGACAGGAAATTCCTCGCAGCGTTCCACGAGTTGCGCAACGTTGCGGCCCCTCAGGTGCCGGTGCCGCTGCAGCATGTCGCGGCCGCGGCGCTCAACGACGAGGCGCATGTCGAGGAGAACCGCAGGCTCTATCGCGCCAAGTTCGACCTCGCCGACCAGATCATTGGCGGCCGCTATGGCTACCAGCGGCCTGCGGGCGGTTTCTGCGTCTGGCTCGACGTCACTGACCACGGCAGCGACGAGGCGATGACGGTGCGACTCTATTCCGAAGCCGGCGTGCGGGTGGTGCCCGGCAGCTATCTTGCCCGGGTGCAAGCAGACGGTTTCAACCCCGGTGCCGGCTATATCAGGCTGGCACTGGTTGCGGACAGCGAATCGACCGGCGAGGCCCTGCACCGGCTGGTCGGTGTTCTCAGTTAGTCTTCTGAAGGCCGCTTAACCGATGCCGGCGATCGAACGCGTTATTCCTCTGGTCAACCACCTGCCGACGTCGATTCGCGACGCGTTGGCGAAGCGGCTGCGCGAGCTCGCGGGCCTCGGGCTGATCGCGGCCGCCGGTGTCGCCGCGGCAGCGCTGATGACCTGGTC
>NZ_JBARGP010000172.1:0-8823 GCF_049798375.1 Bradyrhizobium sp. | reverse complement strand
GGCGGGCTCGACTTCACCAAGGACGACGAGAACATCAACTCGCAGCCGTTCATGCATTGGCGCGAGCGCTTCCTGTATTGCATGGAGGCGGTCAACAAGGCGCAGGCTGCGACGGGCGAGATCAAGGGCACCTATCTCAACGTCACCGCCGCGACGATGGAGGACATGTATGAGCGCGCCGAGTTCGCCCGCGAGCTCGGCTCGACCATCATCATGATCGATCTGGTGATCGGCTACACCGCGATCCAGTCGATGGCGAAGTGGGCGCGCCGGCATGACATGATCCTGCATCTGCACCGCGCCGGGCATTCGACCTATACGCGGCAGCGCTCGCACGGCGTCTCGTTCCGCGTCATCGCCAAATGGATGCGGCTCGCCGGCGTCGACCACATCCATGCCGGTACCGTGGTCGGCAAGCTCGAAGGCGATCCGAATACCACCCGCGGCTATTACGACATCTGCCGCGAGGACTACAATCCGATGCGGCTCGAGCATGGTGTGTTTTTCGACCAGAACTGGGCGAGCCTCAACCGGATGATGCCGGTCGCCTCCGGCGGCATCCATGCAGGCCAGATGCACCAGCTGCTTGATCTGCTCGGGGAGGATGTGGTGCTGCAGTTCGGCGGCGGCACTATCGGCCATCCGCGCGGCATCCAGGCCGGCGCGACCGCCAACCGCGTCGCGCTGGAGGCGATGATCCTCGCTCGCAACGAGGGCCGCGATTACCTCCATGAAGGCCCGGAGATCCTCGCGCGCGCCGCGCAGAGCTGCACGCCGCTGCGCGAAGCGCTCGAGGTGTGGAAAGACGTCAGCTTCAACTACGAATCAACCGACACGCCGGATTTCGTTCCGACCGTTACCCCCGCGATGTGAGAGGACTCCACCATGCGCGTCACCCAGGGCTGCTTCTCGTTCCTGCCTGATCTGACCGATGAGCAAATCACGGCGCAGGTCCAGTATTGCCTCGACAAGGGTTGGGCTGTTAACATCGAGTTCACAGACGATCCGCACCCACGCAACACCTATTGGGATATGTGGGGATTGCCGATGTTCGATTTACGCGACGCCGCCGGCATCATGCGTGAACTCGGCGAATGCCGGCGCATCTATGGCGACCGCTATATCCGCATTTCGGGTTTCGATGCGACGCATGGCTGGGAGTCGGTGCGCATCTCCTTCATCGTCAACCGGCCGAAGCAGGAACCCGGCTTCCGGCTCGACCGCCAGGAAACCGTCGGGCGCAATCTTCGTTATGCGACGCAGCCTTACGCGACCGAGCGGCCGGAAGGGGAGCGGTATCAACCATGATGGAAGCTGCCGCCCGCGTTGATTCGGTGGATACGGTTCCGGTCGACACCATCGACCTGCGCCGCGAATTCGAGGATGTCGAGATTGCGCCGGTGCTGGCGCAGCTCGATCGCGAGCTGGTCGGGCTCGCGCCGGTCAAAACCCGGATTCGCGAGATCGCTTCGCTTTTGCTGGTCGAGCGCATCCGGCAGAAGATGAAACTGGCGACCACGTTCCCGACGCTGCACATGTCGTTCACCGGCAATCCCGGCACCGGCAAGACCACCGTGGCGCTGCGCATGGCCGGTATCCTGCACAAGCTCGGCTTCGTGCGCCGCGGCCATGTCATCAGCGTCACCCGCGACGATCTGGTCGGGCAATATATCGGGCACACCGCGCCGAAGACCAAGGAAGTGCTGAAGAAGGCGATGGGCGGCGTGCTGTTCATCGACGAGGCCTATTATCTCTATCGTCCGGAGAACGAGCGCGATTACGGCCAGGAATCGATCGAGATCCTGCTGCAGGTCATGGAGCAGAATCGCGAGGATCTCGTGGTGATCCTCGCCGGTTATGGCGACCGGATGGAAAAGTTCTTCCAGAGCAATCCGGGCTTCCGCTCCCGCATCGGCCATCACATCGACTTTCCGGACTATTCGGGCAGCGAGCTGCTTGTTATTGCCGAGCTGATGCTGGACGGGCAGAACTATCGCTTCACGCCGGAGGCACGAGCTGCATTCGAGCGCTACATCGCGGTGCGCCGGACACAGCCGCTGTTTTCCAATGCGCGCTCGATCCGTAACGCGCTCGATCGCATTCGCCTGCGCCAGGCCAATCGGCTGGTGTCGCGGCTCGATCGGGTGCTGACCGCGGCCGAGGTGACGGCGATCGAAGCGGTGGACGTGCTGGCGAGCCGCGTGTTCAACAAACCGGAAGCTGTGGAGATGTAGCCATGGGCGCCACGCCAGCCGCGACGACATCGCCTCTTGCCGAGGCGCAGCGCCGGCTGGCGCAGGCAAAAGCGTTGATCTTCGACATCGACGGCACCTTGGCCGAGACCGAGGAGCTGCATCGCGCCGCCTTCAACGAGGCCTTCGTGCAGGTCGGGCTCGACTGGCATTGGGGCCGGCGCATTTATCGCGATCTGCTGCGGGTGGCCGGCGGCAAGGAGCGCATCCGCGCCTTCGACCAGTTGCGACGCGCCGGGCCGCCGATCTCGGACAAGGCGATTGCGGAATTGCACCAGGTCAAGACCGAGCGCTTCGCGGCGCTGATGGCGGCGGCAAGCTGCCCGTTGCGGCCGGGCGTTCATGCTCTGCTCGACGGGGCGCGCGCGCGAGGCCAGAAGCTCGCCATCGCCACCACGACAACGCGGGTCAATATCGACGCGCTGCTCGAGACGACGCTCGGCCCGGGCTGGGAAGGCATGTTCGCGGCAGTCGTGGCGGCGGACGACGTCACGCGCAAGAAGCCGGCGCCCGATGCCTATATCGAGGCGTTGTCGCAGCTCGATCTGCCGGCCGGCGCGTGCGTTGCTTTTGAGGATTCCGGCAACGGCCTGCGGGCCGCCATGCGCGCTGGTGTTCCCTGCATCGTCACCCGGAGCATCTATTTCAGCGACGACGATTTCAGCGGCGCGCTCGCCGTGGTGGATGAGCTGTCGGAGCTTTGTGTGTAGTCCGTCGTTGCGAGCGCAGCGAAGCAATCCAGGCTCTCACGTGCGACTCTGGATTGCTTCGTCGCTTTGCTCCTCGCAATGACGGCATGGATGGAAGCGCTCCTAACAGGCTCACCGCATCAGCGCGGCGACCATCGGCGCCAGCGCCACGTTCATCAGCCCGACCAGCACCATCACCAGGCCTGCGATCGCGCCTTCCTCGCGGCCGAGCTCGTGTGCGCGCGCCGTGCCGGCGCCATGTGCGCCCATGCCGAACGAGGCGCCCTTGGCGATCTTCGAGCGCAGCGGCAGCCGTGCCAGCACGACATCGCCGACCGCGGCCCCAAACAGGCCTGTGAGCACGACGAAGATCGCGGTGAGGTCGGGGATGCCGCCGATCTCGCCCGACACCTCCATCGCGAATGGCGTCGACATCGAGCGTGGCAGCAGGCTGAGCCGCAGCGCGCCGTCGATGCCGAGCATGTAGGCCAACACCCAACTCGTGAGCACGGCGGTGAGGCTGCCTGCGATCATGCCGACCAGCAGCAGCGGCCAGCGGCGGCGGATCAAAGCCCGCTGCTCATAGATCGGCACCGCGAAGGCGACCGTCGCAGGTCCGAGCAGCGCCACCAGCCAATGCGTGCCGCGGATGTAGTCGCGGTAGGAGACGTGAAGCGCCAGCGCTGCGATCATTAACAGCGCCGGTGCCACGCCGAGCGGCATCAGCCACCAGCGTGGCCAGCGGCGATGCAGCCGCTTGGCGCCGAAATACAGCAGGATGGTCGCGACCGACCAGGCGATCGCCTGGACCAGCGGCTCATGCCATGTTGTTAGCAGCAAGCTCATCGCGCGCGATCCAGCGATAGCAGAGGTCGACTGTCAGCGCGGTCACGCAGAGCACCGCGAGCGTGCTCAAGGCGATGACGGTGACGATCTTCAGCCCCGTCAGGCCGAGCAACTCGGTGTGGTCGAGCAGCGCCAGCACCGCCGGGACGAAGAACAGCAGCATCTCGGCGAGCAGCCAGTTGGCGCCGCGCTTCATGCTGCCGACGTGCACGCCGCGGGCGCCGAGCGCCAGCAGCGCCAGAGCCATGCCGATGATGCTGCCCGGGAGCGGTAGTCCGCTGATCCGGACCAGCTCTTCGCCCGCCAGCCAGAAGGCGGCTACTAGCGCGAGTTGGGCCAGTCGATGACGGCGCAAGAGACGGCGGAGCTGAAGGGCGATGCTGCGTTGCATCATGGCGCGGCCTTTCGATAGCGGCAGGACAATACGACGATATGCGGCAACGCAGCATGTCTAAAGCGAATTGATCGAATGAATTCCAGTCAAGAATGGAATAGTATTAATCTCTATGGAACTCAGGACCTTGAAAAGCTTCGTCGAGGTGGTCCGCCAGGGCGGCTTCTCCAAGGCCGCAAAAGTGGTCTTTGCCACGCAGTCGACCGTCAGCAAGGCGGTCAAGCAGCTCGAGGACGAGCTCGGCCTGCCGCTGCTCGATCGCCTGCGCCACAAGAGCCGGCTGACCGCGGCCGGTGAGATCGTCTATCGCCGTGCGATCCGGCTGCTCGCCGAGCGCGACGACCTGCAGGCCGAACTGGAGGAGCTGCGCGGCCTGAAGCGCGGCGTGCTGCGGTTGGGCCTGCCGCCGATCGGCTCCAGCACGCTCTTTGCGCCGCTATTCGCGCTTTATCGCCAGCGTTTTCCGGAAATCGAGATCCGGCTCTCGGAGCACGGCAGCGACCGGCTCAACGAACTGCTCGCGGCTGGCGAGATCGATTTTGCCGGGCTGTTGCCACCGATCGCCGACGAGTTCGCTTCGCAGGTGGTGCGTCGCGAGCCGCTGATGGTTCTGATCGCAGCCGGGCATCCGCTGGCCGTGCGCGACGTCGTTAGTTTGAATGATCTGCGCGAGACGCCGTTCATCCTGTTCGAGACCGGCTTTGCGCTCAACCGCGTCATTCGCGATGCCTGCCGTCGTAACGGGTTCGAGCCGATCGTGGCCGCGCGCAGCACGCAGATCGATTTCATCGCCGAACTGGCCGGCGCGGGTCTCGGCGTCGCCTTCCTGCCGCAGTTGATCGCGGCCCAGCGCACGCAGGTGCCGATTCATCTGGCGTTGCTCGACGAGCCCGAGACCGACTGGACGATGGC
Organism: Bradyrhizobium sp.; assembly: GCF_049798375.1. Taxonomy (GTDB): domain Bacteria; phylum Pseudomonadota; class Alphaproteobacteria; order Rhizobiales; family Xanthobacteraceae; genus Bradyrhizobium. Next base: position 3,730 of record NZ_JBARGP010000172.1, on the reverse strand, counting down.
AATGGCCTGGCGCCGTGGCGCTTATCTCTCGCCGGCAGCGGCGGCGTGGCTGAGATTGTTAAGGGAAAAGGGTGGGGCGAGGTGAGGGCACGAGCCTGGCGATGACACTCGCAGTGAGACGGTAGCTTGCGTCCGCACAAAAAGTTGTCGTCCCAGGCAGGCGAGCAAAGCGAGCGCTGACTCGGGATCCATACCGCGTGATGCATGAAATAGCGGCAGGCGGCCAATACCGCGTTTCAGCCACGGCCGCCGCGGAGTATGGATCCCGGCGCGAGGTCGGGACGACAGCGGCGTGTGTGGCTCTTGCGCGCTCAGAACCCGACGTTCTCGTCGCGGTAGAACGTGTTGAGGATGGTGATGCGCGGCGACGTGGTCTTCACCTTCGGCCGGCCGTGCCAGCTCATCTGGCTCAGCGAGTGATAAGCCTTCAGCACCACGAACGCGTAGCCGATATTGGGCAGGAACGGGATCGTCTTCACCGGCTCCAGGCAATACGAGCCGACGTGAAACAGGCCCTTGAGCGAGGCCTGATAGAGCGTGGTGCCGAGATCGGCCTGGCTCTCGTCGGTCGGGCAGTACAACTGCATCGTCACGACCTTCTTGCGCGTGTCCGGATGCGGCTTGATCTGGTAGCCGTCGGAATCCTTGTAGAGCACGGGCTTGGCGACCAGCTTCAGCGCGTCCGGCCCGCTCACCTTGTCGCCCTTGGCCCTGATCACCAGCCCGGCATGCAGCTTGTGCCGGATCGCATCCTCGACCTGCTTCGAGGTCAGCATCGCGGACACGGCAGCCCACAGCTCGCGCCGCGCCGGCTCGATGTGGCCTACATGCTCGCCATAGAGCCGCAGCGCCATCCGGGTCTGGTCGGCCTTGATCGGATCGTAGCCCTCGGAGGGAACGTTGCCAGTGAGCTCGCGATAGATATCGGCCGGAAAGAAGTCCCGGAACACGATATGCGGAAACGGCGTCAGGAAAACGTCGGAGGCCTCGATGCTGGCAACGGCATGCGAGACCAGATTCCAGCGGTCCTCGGTCCGATCAAGAACCGGCGCTTCAGCCAGTGCGGTCATTGGAGATTCCCCAAACTTAAATGCGTCCGAATGGTCCAGTTCAATCGACCGCGGAACTTGGCCGCGCCGCCGAGTCACCATACCACATTTCGCAGCAATGGTGTTCTGGAAGTCGCGCATGCTGCCCGCCGGCAGCTGCGATTGCAACCCGGCCGCCTGTTCCAACCATCACATCTTTGTTCCGCCGGATATAGTATATCAAAGGTGCGCGGCCCGGATGGATTTGCGCTGCCCGTCGGGCAAAGGCGTCGCTTTGACGTACGGGATGATCGTCTCGGTCGGCCTTTTCCCGCAAAATGGCATGCACCAAAAAAATTATTTCATTAGTGCGCTCAAGTTGATGATGCATGTCTAGAGGGTCTGCGAAAAATATTTCTGTTTCTTTTTATCAGAATTCATGGTTGTCTAGCCACATCCCGCCTCGTCGACGAGGGACGTATCGCGATCGTCACGGCACGTGGAGGCGGGGAGCGGTGGGGCGTATCGAGTTGCAGCACGATGATCGTGCCGACGAACAACTCATGCGCACGGTGAAATCGTGTGGTCCTGGCCTCCCGGTGCTGAGGTCGGCGCGGCGCGCGAGCGTCTCGCAAACGGGGGCAATCAAGCCGGTCCCCGAGGAGATCACGTATAAGCCGTCAAACCATTGCGCAGGGAAGGCCGGATTTGGCTGAACCTGTGGTTCTACCGCGTGCTTTTGCTGCACGCGAACCATGGGTATCGGTCGATACCCGGCCGTCCCTGTGCCCTCTCGACTATCGGAGGGTCTCGATTTGCAAAGCTCGGGTGCAAGGCGCCGCGAGAACGCCTGCACATGAGAACCAGCGAACGCTGCGGTGGTTGACGGGGCGATGCAGTGCGAAATAGCCTTCACCGCCGCGCGAAAGTGCACGCGCCGCGTGCAAAACCTGCGCTATAGAGCTGACGAGTTTCGAAAACCGGGACGAGGGATCACTGAGCATCTCTTGGCCCATGCCGGGAGAGATGAATGAACAAGGCTGGACATCTTGCAGGGGCTGCGCTGACGGCCTTGGCGCTCATGGCAACGCTTGGCGGCACGGCGCATGCCGCACAGTGCGGCAATGGACCCGGCGGCTATGACGCCTGGAAGCGCGAATTCTCCGAGGAGGCGCGCGCCAAGGGCATCAGTGGCAATGCGATCTCGGCCCTGATGCAGACCAACTACGCCTCGGCCACGATCGCGGCCGACCGGAGCCAGCACAGCTTCAGCCTGTCGCTCGATGCCTTCCTCGCCAAGCGCGGCGCTGCCGCGATCGTGGCGCGCGGCCGTTCGCTTAAAGCATCGCAGGCGGGGTTGTTCGCCTCGATCGAGCAGCGCTACGGGGTGCCGCCGGGGCCGCTGATCGCGATCTGGGGCATGGAGACCGGCTTCGGCAGCCAGCGCGGCAATCAGCACATGCTGTCGTCGATCGCGACGCTGGCCTATGACTGCCGACGGTCCGAGTTCTTCACCGATCAGCTCTACGCCGCGCTCAAGCTGATCGAGCGCGGCTCGATCTCGCCGTCGCAGCGCGGCTCGATGCATGGCGAGGTCGGCCAGACCCAGTTCATGCCAAAGACGATCCTGAATTACGGCACCGGCAATCTCGATGTCGCTGCGAACGCGCTGAACTCGACGGCGAATTTCCTGCGCGCCAATGGCTGGCGTGCCGGCGCCGGCTATCAGCCGGGCGAGCCGAATTTCGCGGCGATCCAGGCCTGGAACGCGGCCGGCGTCTATCAGAAGGCGATCGCGCTGATGGGCCGCCAGATCGATGGCGGCGGGCGTGGTCCGGTGAGGGGTGAGGAGTAAATCCAAATAAGAAGGGCGGCACCTTGTGGGGCCGCCCTTTCATTATATCAAGCAAATTTATTGAATTGATTAGTTGTTAGCGCGATGTGCGAGACTCTTTCGGCAGTGAAAGTATTCCCTCTCCCCTTGTGGGAGAGGGTGGATCGCCGGCGCGGAACGCGGCGGCGAGACGGGTGAGGGGTCTGCTTCCGCATTTGCGAGCGCGGATAGATACCCCTCACCCGGCGCGCATTTCGCTTCGCTCATTCGCGCGACCCTCTCCCACAAGGGGAGAGGGTGCACCTGTTGCCGTGGATACAGTCAGCCCATCAACGCTTGACGACCTTGCCGCTCGGATCCTCAGCGAGATCGAAGCGATCGAGATTGCCGATCTTGCCCCACACCGCAACGAAGTCGTCGACGAACTTCTTCGTGGCATCGCTGGCGGCATAGACCTCGGACAGGGCGCGGAGCTGCGAATTCGAGCCGAACACGAGGTCGACGCGGGTCGCGGTCCACTTGACCTTGCCGGAGGCGCGGTCCTTGCCCTCATAGACGCCCTCGGTGGACGACGGAGCCCACTCGGTGCCCATGTCGAGCACGTTGACGAAGTAGTCGTTGGTCAAGGTCCCGGGCTTGTCGGTGAACACGCCGTGCTTGGTGCCGCCGACATTGGTGTTCAGCGCGCGCAGGCCGCCGATCAGCACCGTCATCTCCGGCGCGGTCAGCGTCAGCAGCTGGGCCCTGTCGACCAGGAGCTCCTCATCGGCGACGCCCTGACCCGGCTTCAGGTAGTTGCGGAAGCCGTCCGCCCGCGGCTCCAGCACCTTGAACGACTCGACGTCGGTCTGCTCCTGCGACGCATCGG
>NZ_JBARGP010000171.1:0-2130 GCF_049798375.1 Bradyrhizobium sp. | reverse complement strand
CGCCATTATCGGTGCACAGCGCGGGCGGCGGCATCACGAGGCTGGTGCCGGCCGCGGTCGCGACATTGTCCAGCGCTCCGCGAATCGCCTGGTTGGCGGCGACGCCGCCGGCGGCGACCAGAGCGGTCGGGGCGCCGAACCGTTCCTTGAACAATTTCAGGCCGACGCCGAGGCGATCGGCGGTCGAGTCCAGCACCGCGGCCTGGAAGCCGGCGCAGAGATCGTTGATGTCATCAGGCGTGATCGATTCGATCTTGCTCGCCTCGTTGCGCACGGCGGTCTTCAGCCCGGAGAGCGAGAAGTTCGCATCCGCACGTCCCAGCATCGGGCGCGGGAAGGCGAAGCGCGCGGCGTCGCCGTGCCTCGCCGCCTGCTCGACCTGCGGCCCGCCGGGATAGGGCAGGCCGAGCATTTTCGCCACCTTGTCGAAGGCCTCGCCCATGGCGTCGTCGACCGTGGTGCCGAGCCGGATATAGTCGCCGACGCCGACGACCGCGACGATCTGGGTATGGCCGCCGGAGGCCAGAAACAGGCAATAGGGAAAGGCGAGTCCATCGGTGAGGCGCGGCGTCAGCGCATGCGCCTCCAGATGGTTGACCGCGATCAGCGGCGTATCGTGCACCAGGGCGATCGCCTTCGCCGTGGTCAGCCCGACGATGACGCCGCCGATCAGGCCGGGACCGGCCGCGGCCGCGACACCGGCGAGCGCGGCATAATCGACACCGGCCTCGCGCATGGCAGCATCGATCAGCGAATCGAGCATTTCGACGTGGGCGCGCGCCGCGATCTCCGGCACCACGCCGCCATAGGCCGCGTGTTCCGCGATCTGCGAGCGCACGATGTTGGAAAGGATATGGCCGGAACCATCGGCCTCGCGCGCGACCACCGCCGCGGCGGTCTCGTCGCAGGTGGTCTCGATACCCAGCACCAGCTGTCGTGAATCGTTACCCAATCTCAACCCTTCGGTTATTATGTGAGACCGCTAACACCACGAGGTCGCCAGGTGCAATCATCAGTCAGTTGCGACCCGCCCGCCGCGCGGCTGCTGGATCTATAGCACATGGCCGTGCTGGTGACCCGCCCGTCTCCCGACAGTGACCGGACCGCGGACCTCCTGCGCGCGCTGGGCTTCCAGGTGCTGCTGGCGCCGATGCTGCGCTTCGAGCCGGTTCCGCTGCCGGCCGATCTCGGCCAGGACACCGGCGTCGAACCTGACGATGGGACCGGGCGCGAGATCGGCGCGCTGATCGTCACCTCGGCCAATGCGCTGCGCGCAGTGGCGCCGCAGCTGGACAATTCGCCGCTGAAGCGGCTGCCGCTGTTCGTGGTGGGCGCGCAGACCGCGGCGGTGGCGCGCGAGGCTGGTTTCGCGAAAGTGATCTCGGCCGATGGCGATGCGGCTGATTTGCGCGAACTGGTCGCCGGCGGTGTCAAGCAGCGGAGCTTCCGCAAGCGCGATACGCTGCTTTATCTTGCCGGTGAAGAGATCTCGCGCGACCTTGCCGGTGAGCTTGCCGCGCGTGGCCTGCATGTGGTGACGCAGACCGTCTATCGCATGGCGCAGGTGGCGGCGCTGCCAGCGGAGGTCTGCAATGCCTTTGCCGCCAACGGCATCGAAGCGGTGCTGCACTATTCCCGCCGCAGCGCCGCGGCCTTTGTGGCGGCGGCGCAGAGCGGCGGTGTCGAAATCTCGGCGCTGGCCGTGCCGCAATGCTGCATCTCGGCTGCGGTCGCCGATGTGCTGCGCGAGGCCGGCGCGGCCCAGGTCAGCGTGGCCGCCAGGCCAGATGAAAATGAATTATTGAAAGGGCTCGCTCGTGCGTTGCGATCCTGAATGGCGTAAGACCTGCCCACTCAATGTTCAGCATGGGAACTCCCGCCATGGTCGATGACATGTCCGAGACTGCAGGACAGGCTCCCGATGCCGGCCGGTCCAGGCGCCCGCCGCCGACCATCGATCTCGAAGCGACATCGAGCGAAACCCATCCCGCGCCCGAATCGGTGGCCGAGAGCGCATCGGATATTTCCGACGAGTCCCAGCCGCAGGTTGCGCCGGAGGTCGAGCCTCACGCGGAGCAGATCGCCGCCGCTTCGGCCGCGTCCGCCGACGGGCCGCCGCATGTCGAGGCC
>NZ_JBARGP010000170.1:0-6097 GCF_049798375.1 Bradyrhizobium sp. | reverse complement strand
GGGCAGTGCCGCAGCGACCGTGACGTTGCGCGCGACGCGGATGCGCAAGCCGGCACGCTCGAGCTCGATCTCGGTGAGGCTGGTCTCGTCGAGCAGAGCGGCGAGTTCGCGAATCAGCTCGGCATCCTCGGATTTCGCAGGGGTTTTGTCGGTGGGCTGGCGCGCCATGATGTTCTTCCGGATTCTGGACGTGGTGGCGGCGTCAGGCTTGGGCCTTGGCGCCAATTTTTGCAGCGAGACCGGCGATGGCGAGCCGGTAGCCATCAATTCCAAAGCCACAAAGTGACGCAAACGCGGCTTTCGCGGTGAAGGAATGATGACGGAAGCTGTCGCGGGTATAGATGTTGCTGATGTGCACCTCGACAGTGGGGATTTTCACCCCCAGCAGGGCGTCATGCAGGGCGATCGAGGTGTGCGAATAGGCGCCCGCATTGATGATGATGCCTGCGGCCTGCCTGGTGCGGGCCTCGTGGATCAGGTCGACCAGCACGCCTTCATGGTTGGATTGCTTGCACGCCGCGACCAGGCCGAACTGGGCCGCGGTCTCAGTGCACAGCTTCTCGACATCGGCAAGCGTGGCGTGACCATAGGTCTCGGGCTCCCGTGTCCCCAGGAGATTGAGGTTCGGTCCGTTGAGGACGTAGATCGTCTGGTCAGGGGCTATGGCCATCCCAATCCCGGCAATGTGGCGGCAGATGGCGGGCGTTATAGGTAACAAAACTGCGAAGGGGAAGTCTTTCGCACGGCAAGATGTTGCCGCAATTGCCTCGCTTGGCGCGCGAGGGATCACATCCAAGCCGCGGAAATTGTTGGCTAACGGCCGACACCTCTCAGCCGCGCCCGGCTGCGCCGTGGCCCGCGGCCTTTCCGAAGCGACACGGGCAAAAGGGCGGGCATCGCTGCCCGCCCTTGGTCGCAAAGTTTGGCCGTCAGGTTTTGGCCGTCAAGTCTGGTCGGATCAGGAGTTGATGACCGCGACGATCTCGTAGCTGCTCGGGTCGATGATCACGATCTCGTCGCGCACCAGGATGAAGTCATAACCACGCCATTCGGGATAGATGGTCACGACATCGGCCGGGAGCGGATGGAATTCGACATCGTGCGGCACGCGGGTGCCGACAGAGACCGAGAAGTTCACGTTGGTGACCGACTTGACGTGCTCGTTGTGGATCACGCTGGTGATCTTGGTGCGCTGCTCGGTCGAGAGCTTGGCGCCGGCGCCGGCCTGACCAGTGGTCGTCTGCGAACGCTCATTGGTCTTGGTCTGGGCGTTCATGTTGTTGTTGTTGGTACGGCCCTCGGCGTTCATGTTGCTCTTCGAACTGCCTTCGCGGTTCTCGGCATTGGTGCTGCCGTTCTTCTCCTGCCGGCCTTCCGCCTTCATGTCCTTGGTAGCGCCGCCCTTCTCATTCTCGGAGCTCATGCTCTTCGACTTCTGGCCCTTCTCCTCGGCGCGCTCGTTCTTCATGGCGCCCGACTTCTGCTCGGACTGGCTCTGCTTCATCTCGGACGAGCCTGTGCTCTGCGAAGGTGCAGCGCTGTCACGGTTCTCCATCGTACCACCGGCCGCGCCGCCGCCGGCTGCCGACGTGCCGGCACCTCCTGCCGCGCCGCTACCTGCGCTGTTGTGCATCGCTGCGCCGCCGGATTCATGGCCGCCACCGGCACCCTGCGCATTCGCATAACCGACGCCGGCAATCAGCGCGATCGCGGCCACAGAAACCATCAAACGGTTTGTCATCTGAACTCCTCCTCACATATTGGCATTGCCCGCGCGAACAACGGCACCCGATTGCGGAGGTTCCAGCAGGCGGCGGCAGGTTCCTAAATTTTGTTTGAGCAGGTGAACGTCTGCTCATGAAGCTGAACGACAACGAAAAGGGCCGGCGATTCCGCCGGCCCTGAAGCAATTTCCGCTTTTCGGTCGTGCCGCGATCAGCAGGTCGCCTTGCCGCAGCGCGCGTTGCTGATCTTTTCCTTCAAGCCATCCTCGCCAATCGCGCCGACCACCACCTGCTTGCCGATCACGTAGCTCGGCGTGCCGTTCATGCCCATGTCTTCGGCGAGCTTGAAATTCTCCTCGATCGTCGCCTTAGCCTCGGGGCTTGCCATATCCTTCTCGAGTCTGGCCATGTCGAGGCCGAGATCCTTGGCGACTGCGAGCGCGCGGGCCTTATCGGCAGGACCGCGGCCGCCGAGCAGCTTCTGATGGAAGTCGAGGTATTTCTGCGGCGCCTGCATGCGCACGGCGACAGCGACCTGCGCGGCTTCGACCGAGCCCTGGCTCAGCACCGGAAACTCCTTCAGCACGACCTTGAGCTTCGGATCGGTCTTCATGAGGTCGAGCATGTCGGCCATCGCGCGTTTGCAGTAGCCGCAATTGTAGTCGAAGAACTCGACGAAGGTGACGTCGCCGTCCTTGTTGCCGAGCACGACGCCGCGCGGCGAGTTGAAGATGGTCTCGGCGTTCTGCGAGATGCTGGCCTCGTGCTTGGCGCTTTCGGCGGCGGTCTGGCGCCTCTGCAGCTCGACCATCGCTTCCTCGAGCACCTCCGGATGCGAGACCAGATAGCTCTTGATAATGGTCTCGATTTCGCCGCGCTGGCCGTCATTGAAGCTCTGGGCCGATGCAGCCAAAGGCGCGCCGCAGAGCGCAAATGCGAAAGCTGCGGAAAGCAGCGGGCGGAATGACAGCATGGAAGACTTCCTCTGGGTCAAGCGTTGGGTTTCGTGTCGATGGTCGTAACAGCGAATAAACGGATCGGGCAGTGCGCAAACGTCGCAGCGTCGACTGCTTCCTAGTTCGTCTTCATCGGCTTTGCCGCGACGATGTCGTCTGCCCTGACCCAGCCCGGAGAGCCAACGGCAAATCGCGTCTTGGCGCGGGAGGCGAGCTCGCGTGCCGTCTTGTTGTCGCCGCGAAGGAAAGCGGCCTGCGCCGATGCGAGATCGGCCTCCGCGTATTCGCCCTTCTTGCCATAGGCCATCGCGAGCTGAGTATAGCCGAGCGGCGCTTCGGTCTCGCGCGCCACCGCGTTGCGCAGGATGGTGATGGCCTCCTCAGTGTAGGCCTTATTATCCGTTGCGACCAACGCCTGCCCAAGTAACATCTCGATGAGCGGTGCGCCACCCGAGATCGAGACCGCCTTACGTAGCGGCGCGATCGCCTCCGCCGGTTGGCCGCCCTCGAGCAGCGCCTGGCCGCGCAGTTCGTAGAAATACGGGTTGTTGGGCTGCTGCTTGATCAGCCCATCGATCTGGACCAGCGCGCTCCGCAGGTCGCCGTGGAGATAGGTCGAAATGGCGTGGGCGTAGCGTGCCGGCAAGCTGGTGTCGGAGATCGGGTAGCGCCGATTGACGGTATCGGGGCGCTCCATGAAGGCCGAAATCTTGGCGCGAACCATGTCGTGGCGCATCTGCAGCGTCGGATCGTCCTTTTTGTCCCAATAGGGGCTCGAATGGGCGAATTCCTCCAGCGCGGCGACGCGCTCGGCCGGCATCGGATGCGACTGCAGGTAGGGGTCGGCGCCGCGGGCCGCGAACAGACTCTCATTGGTGAAGCGCTTGAAGGTCTCGTACATGCCCTTGGGCGACTGGCCGCTCGCGGTCAGGAACTTCACGCCGGCACGGTCGGCATTCTCCTCCTGCGAGCGCTGATAGGACAGCAGCGAGCGGCGGACCATCTCCTGCGGGCCGGCGAGCGCCGCCGCGCCGGCATTGGCAAGGCCGCTACCGCCGCCGCCGGTGCTCGCGCCCGCAACCAGTGCGCCGGCGCCGAGCACGGTGGCGATGATCATCATGGTCTGGGCATTGGCGATCTGCAGCCGCATCTTGGCGAGATGGCCGCCGGCGAGATGGCCAGTCTCGTGCGCTAGCACTCCGATCAGCTGGTTCGGGGTCTCCGACTGCATGATAGCGCCATAATTGACGAAGATTCGGCGGCCGTCGGCCACGAAGGCGTTGAAGGAGTTGTCGTTGATGATGACGATCTGGATGTTCTGCTTCTCCAGGCCGGCCGCGCGCAGGATCGGCCGCGTATAGTCACGTAACAAGGCCTCGGCCTCGGTGTCGCGGAGGATCGGCGGGCCCTTGTTCTGCTGTGCGCTCGCCTGCGCGAACGGTGTCAGGCTGAGGGCCGCTGCGACCAAGGCCGCAAGCGGAACCGAGAGTTTCTTGCGAAGCACGGTGTGGAGCAACATCGGGGGCGATCTTTGCAATTGGCGCGCGGCTCGAGACGGGCTATTGCCCACCAATCCGTGGAATGCGGCCGGTCTGGGGCAGATGCAGCGCCAGATCGAAGGCTGGGTTCGGACAGCTCGGGTCAATAGCAGATTACAATGGTCGATGCGACATTGAGAGACACGGTGGAACGCGGGATTGCGGCCCTGACGACGCCCTCGAACCGCAGTAATGTTCCGCCGTTCATGGTGATGGATGTGATGGCGGCGGCCGAGCGGATCGAGGCTGCCGGCGGCCATGTCATCCACATGGAGGTCGGGCAGCCGGCGGCGCCAGCGCCGCGCGCGGCGATCGCGGCGGCCCATTCCGCGCTGGAGCAGGTCCGGATCGATTATACGTCGGCGCTGGGCCTGGCGTCGTTGCGCGAACGGATCGCGCGCTATTATCGCGACAGCCATGGCTGCACCGTCGATCCAGGCCGGATCGTGGTCACGACAGGCTCGTCCGCCGCCTTTATCCTGGCATTCCTCGCCGTGTTCGAGCCCGGCGACCGCGTCGCGGTGACGGTGCCGGGCTATCCGCCTTATCGCCATATCCTGACTGCGCTCGGCTGCGAGCCGGTGCTGATCGAGACCACCAGCGAGACGCGCCACGCGCTGACAGGCGAGGCGCTGCTGGCCGCGCACCGCAAGACCCCGCTGAAGGGCGTCCTGGTTGCGAGCCCGGCCAATCCAACGGGCACGATGATGTCGAGGGAGGCCCTCGCCAGCGTGATCGACGCGGCCCATGATGCCGGCATTCGCTTCATCTCCGACGAGATCTATCACGGGCTCGATTACGCGTTCCCGGCGGTCACAGCGGCCGCGCTGTCGCCTGACGCGCTTGTGATCAACTCGTTCTCGAAATACTTCTGCATGACCGGCTGGCGGATCGGCTGGATGGTGGTGCCGGAAGCCCTGGCCCGCCCCGTCGAGCGGCTACAGCAAAATCTGGCGATCTCGGTGCCGACCTTGTCACAGATCGCTGCAGAAGCGGCCTTCGATGGCACGGCTGAAATGGAAGCGATCAAGCACGGCTATCAGGAGAACCGCCGCATCCTGATCGAAGGCCTGCCGAAAGCGGGCCTGACCAAGTTCCTGCCGGCCGACGGCGCGTTCTATCTCTACGCCGACGTCTCGGACTTTACCTCCGACAGCTTCGAATTCGCCAAGCGCATGCTGGAGGAAACCCATGTCGCGGCCACGCCGGGGGTCGATTTCGATCCGTTCCGGGGGCGCCATTTCATTCGCTTGTCCTACGCGCGGTCGGCGGACGACATGCGCGAGGCGGTGGCGCGGGTCGCACGCTGGCTTGCATAGGAACACGGTCGGGATGCCATTAGCCCCATCATTCCATTGACTTCGGCTTGACAATTTGTGTCAGGTGGCCGCGGCAAGGGCCGGGGACAACCTGCCCTCCACATTCCAGACAGGAGCAGGAAGGGCCATGGCGGCAGGGACCGGGAGCGGGACGTATGACGCGCGAATACCGGCGGTGAAGAAGCCCTGGTACGGGATTCTTTACATCCAGGTGCTGATCGCGATCGTGATCGGAGTCATCGTGGGCTGGCTGTGGCCGCACCTTGCCACCAGTGATTGGATCAAGGCGCTCGGCGACGGCTTCATCAAGCTGATCAGGATGGTGATCGCGCCGATCATCTTCTGCACCGTCGTCTCCGGCATCTCCCACATCCAATCCGCCAGCAAGGTCGGCCGCGTCGGCGTCAAGGCGCTGGTCTATTTTGAGATCGTCTCGAGCTTCGCGCTGATCATCGGCCTGCTCGTCGGCAATCTGATTCCGATCGGACATGGCCTGGCGGCCCACCCGGACGCGGCGGCGGTCGCCAGCTACGTCAAGCAGGCCGAAGCGCAGAAGACGG
>NZ_JBARGP010000169.1:0-2717 GCF_049798375.1 Bradyrhizobium sp. | reverse complement strand
ATGCCTACCAGGTGAACAAGAGCCTGACGCTGACCGCGGACTATCAGTTCATTACCAACCCCGCCTACAACGCCGATCGCGGCCCGGTGCACATCTTCTCCGGCCGTATCCACGGCGAGTTTTGAGTCCCAACGTCGTCCCGGCGAAGGCCGGGAGGTGGATTCACACTCGAAGTGCAACACTTGATCGGCAAAGGACTCCGCAGGCGTGCGGTAGTCAAGGGATTTGCGTGGGGTGTTGTTGTAGGTGGCGATGAACTGGCGGAATCTGGCGGTCGAGAGGGTTACGAGATCCGTTTTGCGAGGGATGAAGCGGCGCATCCTGCCGATGGCGTTCTCGATACCACCCTTCTGCCAGGGCGCGTGGGGATCGCAGAAGAAGGTCTCGATCGAGAGGCGATGTAGCGCCAGGTGACCGGCAAACTCGGTGCCGTTGTCGAAGGTGACGGTCTGGCGCAGCTCTTGTGGAAGGGCAGCGAAGAAGCGGACGAGATGGCGTGCGACACCGCGCGCAACCTTGCTGGCAAGGCGGATGCCGAGCAGCAGGCGAGAGGTGCGCTCATGCACGGTCAGCACGGCCTGACCGTACTTCGAGAACATCATCAAATCGGCCTCCCAATGCCCGGCGACGCTACGGTCGGCAACCTCAAGGGGCCGATTTGCCAGGGAAACACGGCCTTCGATGAAGCTTGCGGGGCTGCCGCCTCGCTTGCCGCGGAGGCCGCGCTTGCTCTTGGCGCGCGGCAGGTAGCGTCGCCAGCTGAAGTCCGAGGTGCGCCTGAGTTGGCCATAGATGAAGCGGTAGATGGTCTCGTGGGAGATCACCTTGTGCCCGCACTCGCGGGCCAGCCGGCCGGCGATCTGCTCCGGCGACCAACCTCGGCGAAGGCGTTGCAACACCGCGCGGCGCAGGACGGGCTCCCGTTCGAGGCGTCCGCCCGTCCAGCGCCGCGCTCGCATCTGTTGCTGGGCATAATTTGGCTTGTAGCCAGCCTGAACGCTCCGATTACGGCTCAGTTCCCGAGAGATTGTTGATGGCGAGCGATCCAGAGCTGCCGCGATTTGCCGGACCGAGCTGCCATTGGCCGATAGACAGGCAATCTCGCATCGGTCGTCCAGAGAGAGCTGCTTGTAAGTCCGCCCCATGGCAACACCTCCTCAAGGAAGTGTTGCACTTCGTTTGTGAACTCAGGGGACCCATTACCCCGAGCATCAGTCGTTGCGTGACGTTGGAGCCACGATCTCGTTCACAACCAAATGCGGTGGTTATGGGTCCTGGCTTTCGCCAGGACGACGCGGGGAGGGAGGTGTGTGCGCAACTCCATCCCCGTCATACCCGCGTAACGGCTTCGCCGTTGTTGCTGCGCGAGCGTCGCCGGATGACGGGGCAACCAGCCGTACGCGGGCAACGCGACGAACGGCGCAGCGCTCACACCTTCTGCTTCGCCGCTTCCTTCGCGAGATCGGGCGCATTCACGGCCGGGATCGCGACGCGGCCGGTGCCGGTTTGCTGAAGCGCTGCGGCGGCCTTGTCGTTCTGCATGATCTTGGCCATGACGGCTTGGCCGGCACGTTCGAACACCGCGCGGTTGTCGATCACGAATTGGCGCGACTTGCGCAGGCCGTCGATATAGCCGTTGATCTCGGGCACGACATAGCGCGCAACCATGTCCCAGCTGCGGCGGGTGTTTTCGGGGTTGGCCCAGTCATGGGCGAAGCCGATGATCGAACCGACGCCGCCGGAGACGTCGACCAGGTTCTTGATCATCTTGATCAGGTCATCCGGCGTGCCGATGGTGGAGGCAGCACCTTCGACGAAGGCGGTTTTGTCGACGGCTTCGTCCGGCGAGGCGAACGCGGTCAGTCCCGGCCGCATCAAGGTGCCGACGTTATATTCGTTGTGCCAGCGCAGCAGCCCGGCACCGGCCTCGCGCCGTGCCTGCTCGCGGGTCTCGGCGATGTGCCAGGACAGCAGCACGCGCCAGTTGGCGCGGCTGACATTGGCGCCGTGCTTCTTGGCGGCATCCTCGGCGAACTGCCATTGCTGCGGCAGCGCCATCAGCCCCTGTGTCGACATCGATCCCAGCGAGATGATGCCGATGCCGTATTTGCCGGCCAGCGTCATGCCCGACGGCGAGATCTGCGAGGCCACCACGAACGGCATCTCCTCCTGCAAGGGCAGGATCTGCAGCGCGGCGTCGTTCATCGTGAACCAGTCGCTCTTCGCAGTGACGCGCTCGCCGTTGAACAGCCGGCGGATGATGGCGATGGCCTCGTCCTGGCGGTCGCGCTGCGTCATCGGATCGATGCCGAGCGTGTGCGCATCCGACGCCAGCGCGCCGGGGCCCGAGCCGAAGATGGCGCGGCCGCCGGTCATGTGGTCGAGCTGCACCATGCGTTGCGCGACGTTGAAGGGATGATGATAGGGCAGCGAGATCACGCCGGTGCCGAGCCTGATGCGCTTGGTGCGCTCGCCGGCCGCGGCGAGGAACATTTCCGGCGAGGCGATCATCTCCCAGCCCGAGGAATGGTGCTCGCCGCACCAGAATTCGTCATAGCCGAGGTCGTCGAGCAGCTCGACCAGATCGAGGTCACGGCGGAATTGCAGCATCGGGTGCTCGCCGATCGGATGATGCGGGGCGAGGAAGGCTCCGAACTTCAGGCGCGCCATGATGCTTTCTCCCAGACGGAATGTCGTTGTCGTGTTGCTTGGTTGCC
>NZ_JBARGP010000168.1:0-10253 GCF_049798375.1 Bradyrhizobium sp. | reverse complement strand
GCGCTGCGAAGCTGGTCGGGACGTTTACGCGTGTCAGTCATGATCGGCGCTCCCTATCGCCATGATCCAACGCGCGTTCGCGCGGCGCGATTGAGGACCGATGGACGCTTTTCCTCCGGTAGATCCGGCCGTGTCTTGACGGTCGGATGTAACAGACGCACTAATGCATTAGTACATCTGTGACAAGTGTCCTCATGGCCTCTCTTTCCGCGCAACATCGAGCGGCAGCTGCCCCCGAGCGCCTTGACCGCAGCCGTCAGGCGGCGCCGCAGGTGTTTGCGCGATTGCGGAGCCTGATCACCGCGCTGACATTGCCGCCCGGCGCACCGCTGTCGCGGACCGCGCTCGCGTCCGAATTCGGCCTCAGTTCGACGCCGATTCGCGACGCGCTGATGCGGCTCGCCGAGGAGGGCCTGGTCGAGGTGTTCCCGCAGCACGCGACCCTGGTCAGCCGCATCGACGTACGGCAGGCTCAACAAGCGCACTTCCTGCGGCAAGCATTGGAACTCGAGATCGTGCGCGGGCTGGCAATCCAGGCGGATCCGGCGCTATCAGGCGAGCTCGACGAACTGATCGCGCGCCAGCGGCGATTCGCCAAAGACGGCGACCTCGAAGCCTTCATCACCGCCGACGATGGTTTCCACGCCCAGCTCTATGCCGCCGCCGACAAACAGGATCTGTGGATGCTGGTGCGCAGCCGCAGCGGCCATATCGACCGCCTGCGGCGGCTGCATCTGCCTTCACCCGGCCGGGCGCAGAATATCATGCGGCATCACCGTCTGATCGCGCAGGCGATCGGCAACGGCAAGCCCGATGAAGCGCAGGCCCATCTACGCACCCATCTCTCCGGCACGCTCGGCGAGCTTGCTGCAATCCGCAGCCGCCATCCCGACTATCTCAAGGAATGAGAAGGTGACCGAGGGAACCACATCCCCTGCAACGAGTACGGGATGAGGTGGTTCCCCCGCACGTAACCGCTTGCGGCAAACCGCGAATTGGGCAACCCTTTAGATGTGGCTGTTGGCCTTGATTTGCAGTGAATCGGGGTTGGGACCTTGGCGAAGATTCTGGTCGTGGACGACGATCCGGTCATGCAGATGACGGTACAGCGCGTGCTCGAGCAGGTCGGGCACGCCGTGGTCGCGGCCGAAGATGGTGCAAAAGGCCTCGCGAGGCTTCGGGCCGAAGGTTTCGACCTGCTGGTCCTGGATATCTTCATGCCGGGCATGGACGGATTTGAGACCATGCGGCGCGTCCTGCAGCAGCAGCCGGACCTGCCGATCATCATGACATCGGGTCGGCCGAACACGCCCGAATCGATGCAGGAACCGGATTATCTGACCATGGCCACCAAGCTTGGCGCGGTCGAGGCCTTGCCCAAGCCGTTCAAGCCGGCAGCTCTGCTTGCGATGGTCGCCGATCGTCTCGCATCGGCGAGCCCGTCCTCTGCCCAATCCAGGCCGGACCGCAATGCTATTTCGAACTCCTGACGACAAAGGGTCTTCGCACCTCGGTTCCGGCGGCTTCGACCAGCACGGGAACGGCATCCGCCGGTTCGAGCGGGGCATATCGCTGACCACCCGGCTCGCGTTGGCGATGATCTTGCTGGCGACGCTCGCAGTGTTCGCCGTCGGATGGCTCAGCTACCGGAGTCTCGAGCAGGCGCTGCTGCCGCGTGCGCTGGATCGGGTCGAAGCGCATTCGCGGCTGATGGCGACCGAGCTCGAATTCTATGTGGCCGGCGCGCATAGCGATCTGATGAGCTATCGTGCCGATCCAAGCCTGTCGACGATGATCCGGACCTCAGTCGCCGGCGGCACCGACCCGCGTGAAGGCCAGTCCACACAGGTCTGGCGAGAGCGGGTCGCGGCGCGCTTTTTCGCCGAGCTCAATGCCAAGCCGAGCTATGCGATGTTTCGCCTAATCGGCATGGACCGCGACCGGCGCGAGCTCATCCGCGTCGACCGCTTCGGACAGTCTGATAATGTCAGGATCGTCCCGGAAAACGAGCTCATCGCACGCGGCGATCGTCCCTTCTTCACGGAGACGCTCAAGCTCAAGCCGGGCGAGACGAGAGTCTCGCCCGTCATCCTCGACGGCAACGGCCGCGATTCCAGCTCCGACATCCCGATGCTATGCGTCGGCACGCCAGTGCCTGCTCCGGACGGCACGCCATTCGGCATTCTGCTGCTCGACATCGACATGCGGCCGATCTTCGATCATTTGCGCGCATCGATGCGGCCGGGCGCGCAGCTCTACGTCGTCGATGCCAAAGGCGAATATCTGTTCCATCCTGATCCGGCAAAGGAGTTCGCCTCCAAGCACGGAGGCACCGCACGATGGCAGGACGATTTTCCTTCCCTCGCAGGCGCGATCAACACCACGCGTGGCTTTGCGCATGTCGTGCAGGACGAACAGGGACGGCCGGGCGGCGTCGCGTTCGCGCCAGCGCTGCTCGCGGGGCAGCAATGGGTCGCGGTGATCGAGACCATCCCGAACACCGCGTTCATGGCCCCTGCGCTCACGATTCGCAAAACGGCCGTGCAGGTCGGTCTGATCGCGATGCTGAGCGCCGCTGCGCTTGCGGTGCTGGTTGCGCGCTCGCTGACCCGTCCGATCCACCAGCTGACGGAGGCGGTCGAGGGAATCAGCCGCGGCGAGCACGTCCGCATCCCTGTCGATGCCGGCGGCGAGACCGGCGTGCTGGCGCGTGCCTTCTTTCGCGCCATGGACGAGGTCCGGGCCAAGGCCACCGAACTCGAGCGCGAGGTTCAGGAGCACTATTTGACCGAAGCCGCGCGCGATCATTTCGCCGCGCGCGAGCGGCTGTACAGCGCAGCCGTGGAATCATCCAGCGATTCGATCGTGACCAAGTCGCTGGATGGCACCATCACAGCCTGGAATCCGGCAGCCGAACGCGTGTTCGGCTATCCGGCCGAGGAAGCCGTCGGCAACACCATCAGCCTGATCATCCCCCAGGACCGGGCCAGTGAGGCACGCGAGATCCTCGATCGGGTCAGTCGCGGCGAGCGGCTGCAGCAATACGAGACGATACGACGGCGCAAGGATGGCGGGCTGATCCAGGTCTCGCTCAGCATCTCGCCGATCAGGTCGCCGAGCGGACAGATCGTCGGCGCCTCGGAGATCGCACGTGACATCACCGAGAGCCGAAGGACCGAGCTGGCCCTGCGGCAACAGACCGAAGAACGCCGCCGCATTTTTGAGACGTCCCAGGACCTGATCCTGATCGCCGATCGCAAGGGCATCCTGGTCCAGGTGAGCCCAAGCTGCGCGGCCATCCTGGGTTACACGCCCGCGGAGATGATCGGCCGCAGCGGCGGCGATTTCATCCATCCCGACGACCTGCAGAAGGCGCGCGAAGAGATGCGCGCTTCGCGGCGCGGCAGCCGCGCCCGCAGCTCCGACTCGCGCTACACCCACAAGGACGGGCATCAGGTGACGCTGTCCTGGACAGCGAGCTGGTCGGAGCCGGTGCAGCGGCACTTCTTCATCGGCCGCGACATGACCGAGAGCAGGCTCGCGCAGGAAACCTTGCGCGAGAGCGAGCAGCTCGCACGCAACATCGTCGAGACCACACTCGATGCATTCGTCCAGATCAATGATGACGGCAATGTCCTGAATTGGAATTCGCAGGCCGAGCGGATGTTCGGCTGGCCGCGGGCGGACATTCTCGGCAAGGACGCGTTCGAACTGATCGCGGCCGAGGAGGAACGCGAGGAATTCCGTGCCGGGCTCGGCCACATCGTGCTGACCGGAGAAAGTCAGGTGATCGGCCAGGGCCTGCGGCGCGAGGTCATGGTCCGTCGCCGTGACGGCCGCGAATTCAAGGCGGAATTGAGCGTCACGGCGCTTCGCACCCGGAGCGGTTTCGTCTTCAACGGCTTCTTCCGTGACTTGACCGACAAGGTCGCCGCCGAGGAGCGGATCCGGCAATCGGAGAAGATGGAGGCGATCGGCCAGCTCACCGGCGGCGTCGCGCACGACTTCAACAACATATTGACCGTCATCACCGGCACCATCGAAATCCTCGCCGCCGCCGTCGCCAAGGAGCCGCAGCTCGCCGCCATCACCAGGATGATCGACGAAGCCGCCGCGCGCGGCGCCGATCTCACCCAGCATCTGCTGGCGTTCGCGCGCAGACAGCCGCTGCAGCCGCGCGAGATCGACGTCAACACGCTGGTCATCGATACCGCCAAGCTGCTGCGTCCGACGCTCGGCGAGCAGGTGGAGATCGAGTCCGCATTCGAGGACGAGACCTGCGCTGCGCATGTCGATCCTAACCAGCTGGCGACCGCGATCATCAATCTCGCGCTCAATGCCCGCGACGCCATGCCCGAGGGCGGCAAGCTGCTACTCGAGACCGGCTGGGCCGATCTCGACGAGACCTATGCGAGCATGTATGACGATGTCAGGCCCGGCCGCTACGCGATGATCGCAGTCAGCGACAGCGGCAGCGGCATTCCGGCCTCGATCATCGACAAGGTGTTCAATCCGTTCTTTACCTCGAAGGGACCTGGCAAGGGCACCGGGCTTGGCCTGTCGATGGTCTACGGCTTCGTCAAGCAGTCCGCCGGACACATCAGGATCTACAGCGAGGAAGGCCACGGCACCACGATCCGGATGTATTTGCCGCCCGGCAGTGGCGCGCTGTCGGCCGCCACCGAGGTCATTTCGGCGTCGATCGAGGGCGGCAAGGAGACCATTCTGGTGGTCGAGGATGACCGGCTGGTGCGAGGCTATGTGCTCGCGCAGCTGCATTCGCTGGGCTATGCGACGCTCGAGGCCGCCAATGCCGCCGAGGCGCTCGCGATCACTGACGCCGGCGAGGCGTTCGACCTGCTGTTCACCGACATCATCATGCCGGGCAACATGAACGGGCGCCAGCTCGCATCGGCCGTGCAGCGGACCCGGCCTGGCAAGCCGGTGCTGTTCACCTCAGGCTACACCGAGAATGCGATCGTGCATCATGGCAGGCTTGATACGGGAATACTGCTGCTCGCGAAGCCCTACCGCAAGTCGGAGCTGGCGCGGATGATTCGCAAGGCGCTGGAAGCCTGATCGCATGACGTGAAGAGCCAAACGGACGCGATGTCGTCCGGGCCAGGGGCAGAAGCAGTGCCGCCTGCAGTGCGGTGTCAGCTCAGGAGGCGCGCGAGGCTGTCATCACGATGCGGATCAGGTCGGCGGCGTTGCGAGCTCCGAGCTTCTTCATGATGTTGGCGCGATGATCCTCGATCGTGCGCGGGCTGATGCCGAGCGTGCGTCCGGCCTCCTTGTTCGAGGCGCCAGCCGTGAACTGCTCCAGCACCTCGCGCTCGCGCCGCGTCAACGGCTCGCGACCCGGGAAATGCAGCGAGCCGATCTTCGGCGAGGCGTTCTCCTGCTGCCGCCGCGCGAAGGCGCCGATCGCCTCGTTCAACCGAGCCACGATCTCGGTGCCGCGGAACGGCTTCTCGATGAAATCGAGCGCACCGTTCTTGATGGCGTTCACCGCCATCGAAATGTCGCCTTGTCCCGAGATCATGAAGATCGGCGCTGGATAATCCTCGCCGTGCAGTTCCTTGAGAATATCTAACCCGGATTTTCCCGGAATGTGCACGTCGAGCAAAATGCAGGCCGGCGTCCTGCTCCGCGCGACGGCCAGCAGTGCTGCGCCGTCCGCGAAGCAGATCACCTCATATCCGCCCGCCGACAAGACCATCGAGAGGGTGTCGCGCACCGCAGGGTCGTCATCGACGACAAAAATCTCACCGCGGGAAGTTGTCTGTTCGGTCATGTCGATCGCTCTTCGAAAGAGAAGAATAAATTGAACACGCGTGTTATGATACCACACTCCGTGTACACTTTGGGCACCCGTATTTGTACGGTTTACGACCTTAACTCACAAATAGTAGTTGCGATCCGACAAACCTGCATTGACGGAGCGTGATCCATGCATTGTCGCTCGGTGGACATCTGAGATCGCAGCCGCCAGGAACCAAGTCGGTCACAGCCGAGAGCTGCGCCGTGCTCAAAAGCATAACGCGTCTGTGCCAGTATCGACGCGTTCGAAATGGCGTTTGTGCTGCTGTGCACGATAATTGGCATTAGGTCCGAAGCAACGAGCTATCACACCCGGTGCTTGGCCGCCACGCGATCGGCTGCGACGCCGCCCCATGTGTGGACCACTGGAAGTCCGAGCGTGGTCTTGGCGAGATTGGCAAGAAAAATGCGCAGGGCCGCCATATCGATCGGTTTGGGCAGACTGTGCAGATCGATACCGAGCGAGCGCGCGTAAAGCCGCGCCGCGCTGCGACGCGTCGAATCCACGCCGCTGATGACGACGATAGAGCCGGTAAACTTGGCCTCGGCGATCGCCTTCAGCACCCCGGTGCCATCGCCATCCTCAAGGGACAAATCGAGCGTCACGCAATCGAATCGATTGCTGCGGATCTCGTCGATCGCGCCGGCGCAGGTGGCGACCACCGTGACCGCATGGCCCGCCTGCTTTGCCGCGACTGAAATCAAGGCTTGTTGCGATGCGTCATCATCGACGACCAGTAGATGCAGCCCGCGCCGTTCAGCGTCTTGCGCCGTCTCCGCCGAGATGGACGCGACATCCTTGCTGGTGACCGACATTGCTGATCCCCGTTCTGATCGACCATATAGATACATGGCGTCAGCCTGACGTCGCGTGAATCAATATTCGCAAAATGTCGGCTTCGTTTCAGAAAATATGCAGCGATCGGGCTTTCAATGCACCAATGCCATCGCGCCCGCCAGCGTCAAGAGCGAGGCGGCTGCCGCTTCAGACCGTCACGGCCTCCTGATTGGAGGAGTTTTCCCGCTTCCTCTTGTTCTTGCCCTTGATGAACTGGATGTCCATCTCGGCGCCGTTCACGCGCACCAGCTCGCAACGACGATAGGCGAGGCCGGTCGATGACAGCAACAGGAAGAATTCCTTCAGATTGAGGCCCTGGATCGAGCCTTCGACGGTCAGGATCGCGTCATTGTCCGAAATCGCATTGAGCTGACAATCCCGCCGCCACGTGCCGTCGATGCCCATGATGCAGACATCGTAACCGCGACTGAATGTAACGCGCTCCGTGCCCTTGTTTTCGTCGGCCATCTTCTATGTCCTCCGCCGGCCTCAACGTGCCGCCATTGTCGCCATCTTCTGCAGCATGCCGAGCGCCGGCGCCTTGGCGGCCACCGTTCCGCTCGGCCGGTACAGACCGCGCCGCTCGGCCAGCGGCTTGAATACGTCGGTGAGACCGACCACCGTTTCGGCGGCGCCGAGCACCAGGAAGCCATCCGGTTCCATCAGTTTGGCGAGCCGGCCGAAGATGTTGATCTTGGTGTCCTGATCGAAATAGATCAGCACGTTGCGACAGAAGATCACGTCGAACGTGCCGAGCTGGGAGAAATCGTGCAGCAGATTGAGCTGCCGGTGCTGGACCATGGCGCGGAGGTCGGCATTGATCTGCCAGAGTTCGCCGACCTGCTTGAAATATTTGACCAGTAGCTGAATCGGCAGGCCGCGCTGCACCTCGAATTGACTGTAGAGG
Organism: Bradyrhizobium sp.; assembly: GCF_049798375.1. GTDB lineage: Bacteria > Pseudomonadota > Alphaproteobacteria > Rhizobiales > Xanthobacteraceae > Bradyrhizobium. Next base: position 2,685 of record NZ_JBARGP010000168.1, on the reverse strand, counting down.
CCGGCCTTGGACTTCTCGAGCACTTCCTGCGACAGGTCGGTCGCGATGATCTCGACACGCCAGCCGCTGAGCGCCGCGCCCATCTCCTTGAGGCACATCGCCAGCGAATACGGCTCCTGGCCCGTCGAGCCGGCGGCACACCAGATCCGCATCGACTTGCGGCTGGCACGCGCCTTCAAAAGCTCCGGTACGATCGCTTCACGGAAGTGATCGAACGGGACCTTGTCCCGGAAGAAGAAGGTTTCGTTGGTGGTCATGGCCTCGACCACCTGACTGGTCAGGCCGCCATTGCCATCCTTCAACTTCTGGACGAGCTCGCCGAGACCCGGGAGGCCGGCTTTTCGCGCAAGCGGGTGCAGGCGGCTTTCGATCAGATATTGCTTGTCGCTAGACAGATCGAGACCGGATTTGTCACGAAGCAACTTGCGCAGGAATTCGTAGTCGGGCTGGTTCACGGACGGCCTCTTCTAGGCGAGCGGAAGTGAAAGAGCAAAACGGAAAGATCAGGCAGAGGCAGCAGACATTGCCTCGGCGATGAGACCGACTTCCTGGAATTTGGCCGAGACGATGTCCTTGTCGAACGGCTTCATGATGTACTCGTTGGCGCCGGCATGCAGCGCGCGGGAAATGTGGTCGATGTCGTTCTCGGTGGTGCAGAACACGACCTTGGGCTGATCGCCGCCCGGCATGCCGCGCAGATTGCCCAGGAAGTCGTAGCCGTCCATCACCGGCATGTTCCAATCGAGTAGGATCGCCTCCGGCAAGCTGGCCTTGCAGGCTTCCAGCGCCTGCTCGCCATCCTCGGCCTCGATCACGTTGAACCCGATCTCTACCAGGATACGCCGCGCGATCTTGCGAGCCACGCTTGAATCATCGACAACTAAGCAAGTCTTCACTTCCATCATCTCCGCCGGGTGTTTGCGGGCGCGCTTGTTACGCTGCGAGTGCCGCCTTGGGCGCGAGTTCGAGCACGCGCTCGACGTCAAGGATGACCATCAGCTGTCCCTCGAGGCGATGAACGCCGCCGGCGAACTTGGCCATGCGTGGATCAAGATTGACCGGATTCTCCTCGCGGCCGTCGTCGGGCAGACGCAGCACCTCCCCGATGTGATCAATCAGAAGGCCGTAGGATTCGCCGCGCAGGTCGACGCCGACCGCCATCGGCGGCTTGACGTCGTCGGCCTTGGACAGGCCGAGGCGGGCACGCATATCGATCACCGTGACGATGCGGCCGCGCAGGTTCAGCACGCCGGCGATCTCGGCCGACGACAGCGGCACCCGCGTCACCCGCTCCGGCATGAACACGTCCTGCACGCGGGAGATCGGCAGCCCGAACAACTGTCCGCCGATCACGACGGTGACGTATTCGGCGGCCTTGCCGTCGCTGACTTCGACCTTGCTGCTCATCACATTCTGCTCCCTGACCCCAAGTCCCTAACCCGAAGCGTTACGCCGCAATCCTGGCTGCTTCGGCCCTGCCCTGCTCTTCGATCTGCTCCTTCAGGGCCGCGATCAGGCCCGGACGGTCGAACTTGGCGACGTAGTCATGGAAGCCGGCCAGGCGGCCACGCTCGATCGCGACCGGCGACACCAGCGAGGAGACCGCGATGACCGGCAGATGGCTCAGGTTCTGGTCGGACTTGATCGCTTCGGCGAATTCGTAGCCGTTCATCTCCGGCATCTCGATGTCGGTGACGATGACATTGAAGTTCTGGCCGGCGCGCAGCGCGGCGAGACCCTCGATCGCGGAGTTGGCAGTGCGGACCTTGTAGCCGGCCGACTTCAGCACCGGCGCCAGCATGTTGCGGAAGAATGCGCTGTCGTCGACCAGCAGCACCGACTGGGTCTGCGAATCGGCATTCATCTCCTTACGGATGAACCAGTCGGCGAACGCCATCGGCAGGAAGTGACCGACGTCGATCACCTCGGTAGCCTGTCCCTTGATGACGGCCGAGCCGAGAATGCCGTCGATCTTGACGCCGGAGACCTCGATGTGGAGACGCTCCTCGACGATGTCGATGATCTCGTCGACCACGAGGCCCATCGCGCGACGGTCGTCGGCGAACACCAGGATCGGCTGCGAGCCCGAGGTCCGGACCGAAACGCCTTCGATCTGCACCAGCGGCATCAGTTGGTCGCGGTACTGCACCATGTAGCGGCCGTTGGAGAGCTCGATCTTGTCGGAGGCGATCTCTTCCAGGCGCGTGACGAGGCCGAGCGGCACCGCCTTGGGCTGTGCCGTGCCGGCGCGGAACACCAACAGCGAGGTGAGCTGCTCGGCGTTCGAAGCGTAGTGAGCGGTGTTGTCATCAGCCACCGCCTGCGTGGCCGAGCCGGCCGCGCCGAGCGCCTTGGCGATGCCGTTCGGATCGATGATCATGATCACGGCGCCATCGCCGAGGATGGTGTTGCCGGAGAACATCTCGATGTGACGCAGCTTGGTCGACATCGGCTTGACCACGATTTCCTCGGTGTGGAACACGCCGTCAACCACGATGCCGAAGGTCTGGTTGCCGACCTGCGTCACCACGATGAAGCCGTTTTCCGGGTCGGTCGACGAGCCGTTGTCGATGTTGAGCAGCTTCTTCAGGTGCATCAGCGGCAACAGCTTGTTGCGCAGGCGGAGCACCGCGGTGTCCTTGATGCGCTCGATGCGGTGCTCGGAATTGGCGCGGGCGCGCACCA
>NZ_JBARGP010000167.1:0-2361 GCF_049798375.1 Bradyrhizobium sp. | reverse complement strand
CGCAGCAGCGCCATCGGCAGGGATTGCGAGAAGTCGCGCATCGGCACGCGATGCACGTCTTCCACGGTGGTTCTCGCGATCTTCGCTTTTTTTGCCATCTCAGTCGTCGCCGATCATTGATCGATTTGCGGTGCAACATCACGCTATTGGGGGTTGCCCCGACAATTTAACATGTTAATCATCTTGCGACATCCTCTATTTCACATCCCGGTCATGGCCCTTTCCGAACACGACATCAGCACCGCGGCCGGCCGCCTGCATCACGCCGAAAACAGCCGCGTCCAGATCCGGCAGCTCTCGCAGGAGTTTCCCGGCATCACCATCGCGGACGCCTATGCGATTCAGAAGGCTTGGATTGACATCAAGCTCGCCGAGGGGCGCCTCATCAAGGGCCACAAGATCGGACTGACCTCGAAGGCGATGCAGAGCGCGCTCGATATCGACGAGCCGGATTCCGGCGTGCTGCTCGACGACATGTTCTTTGCCGATGGCGGCTTGGTGCCATCGGACCGCTTCATCGCCACCCGGATCGAGGCGGAACTCGCCTTCGTGATGAAGCACCGGCTCTCGGGTCCGAACTGCACGCTATTCGACGTGCTCAACGCCACCGACTTCGTCGTGCCGGCGCTGGAGATCCTCGACACCCGGATCGAGCGCGTCGATCCGAACACCAAGGCGACGCGCAAGATCTTCGACACCATCGCCGACAATGCGGCCAATGCCGGAATCGTGCTGGGCGGCCGGCCGCTGCGACCGCTCGAGACGGACTTACGCTGGATCGGCGCGCTGTGCACGCGTAACGGCCAGCTCGAGGAAACCGGGCTTGCCGCCGGCGTGCTCAATCACCCTGCGACCGCGGTCGCCTGGCTCACCAACAAGATCGCCCCACACGGCCTCGCGCTCGAGCCCGGCCAGGTGGTGCTGGCGGGCTCCTTCATCCGCCCGATCGAGGCGCGCAAGGGCGATACCATCCAAGCCGACTATGGACCTTACGGAACGGTGAGCTGCTACTTCGCTTGATTTTCGGAGTGATCACGCCATGCCGCATTTTTCGATCGAATATTCGGCCAATCTCGATGCCCATGTCGACATGACCGAGATCTGCGAAATCGTGCGCAGGGCGGCGGTCGAGACCGGCATCTTCCCGGTCGGCGGCATCCGCGTGCGCGCGATCCGTTGCGAGGATTATGCGATCGCCGATGGACGCCACGACTATGGCTTTCTCGCCATGCTGCTGCGGCTCGGCGAAGGCCGTGACCTGCCGGCGCGGCAGAAAGCCGGCGCGCATGTGTTCGACGCCCTCTCCCGCCATCTCGATCCCGTCTTCGCTCACAGCAAATTCGCGCTGTCGTTCGATATGCAGATCAACGACGCCGCGACGAGCTGGAAGCGCAACAACATTCACGACGTCCTCAAAGCGGAGGCCACCCATGGATAAGGTCACGCCGACATCCGATATCTTTAAAGCCAATCTCGATCGCGCGGCGCCGTTGCTCGCCAAGCTGAAGAGCGAAGGCATCGGCCACATGGTCGACGGCAAGATCGTGGGTTCGATCTCAGGGGCAACCTTCGAGACCAAATCGCCGATCGATGGTGCACAGCTCGCGACCGTCGCCCGTGGCAACGCCGAGGACGTCGATCGCGCCGCCACCGCAGCTGCACTCGCCTTCAAGTCCTGGCGCGAGATGGCGCCCTCGATGCGGCGCAAGCTGCTGCATCGCGTGGCCGATGCGATCGTGGATCACGCCGACGACATCGCGGTGCTCGAATGCATCGACACTGGACAGGCCTATCGCTTCATGGCCAAGGCCGCGATCCGCGCCGCCGAGAACTTCCGCTTCTTCGCCGACAAATGCGCCGAGGCCCGCGACGGCTTGAACACGCCGAGCGAGGAGCACTGGAACATTTCGACACGGGTTCCGATCGGTCCCGTCGGCGTGATCACGCCGTGGAACACGCCGTTCATGCTGTCGACCTGGAAGATCGCGCCGGCGCTCGCGGCCGGCTGCACCGTCGTGCACAAACCAGCCGAATGGTCGCCGATCACGGCGCATATGCTGGCCAAGATCGTGAAAGAAGCCGGCGTGCCTGACGGCGTGCTCAACACCGTGCACGGCATCGGCGAGGAGGCCGGCAAAGCGCTGACCGAGCATCCCGCCATTAAGGCGATCGGCTTCGTCGGCGAAAGCGCGACGGGATCTGCGATCATGGTCCAGGGCGCGCCGACCCTGAAGCGCCTGCATTTCGAGCTCGGCGGCAAGAACCCCGTTCTCGTGTTCGACGACGCCGATCTCGACCGCGCGCTGGATGCCGTCGTGTTCATGATCTACTCGCTGAACGGCGAGCGCTGCACGTCGTCGA
>NZ_JBARGP010000166.1:0-8392 GCF_049798375.1 Bradyrhizobium sp. | reverse complement strand
TTCACGCCGGCGATCGGGCCCGACGGTGGTAGCTTCGCGCCACCAACTCTGATAGGAACGGCGCGCGCCGCCTCCGTTTCATGCTTCAGTGCAAGATGAACTGCCGGGCGGCTCATCCTGACGGTGGGTTTGCCGGCTTAGCTCAGCGGTAGAGCAGCGGTTTTGTAAACCGAAGGTCGGGGGTTCAATCCCCTCAGCCGGCACCAGCGGTATGTCTCTACCGCGCTATTAACGTTACAACCGCTGCAACCTTTTTTGCCGATCCGCGTTGTGGCACCTGCGCACGCCGCGAGACGGCCACATATGGGGCAGCGGCCGCGGGCGATCTGAACATTCACTGGCTTTCGGCCGACGAAGTCTTGAGACGAAATCATCGTGGCTGTGGCTTGATTTCATTCCGCGAGTTTGCTGCAATTGTGACCGAGGGTTGAGGGATGGGCACCATGTCCTGGCGGGAAGAACGCGATGCGCTGATTGCGCAGACGCTGGCGTTCGTACAGTCGGTCACCGGCAAACCCGCTGACTTCTCGCAACTCGCGCCGCCCGCTTCGCCGACCACAGCCGCGGCGCCAAAGCCGCTGGAGCGGCGGGCGGAGGCACCTGCCGCGGCGCAGCCATCGGCCGCAACGGCAGCGCCGGAGCCGCCAGCAGCTGCAATCGTGGAGTCGATCACCGGCCATCCGTTCACCAGCATCACCGCGCAGCTCGGGCTGCAGCGGGACATGCAGGCCGAAATCCGCAGCCGCGTCGCCAACTTCCGCGCGAACCAGGAGCGCTTCAACCGCGAGCGCCAGGAGTATTTCAGCTCGACGCTCGAGCGGCTGCGGGCCTCGATGAACGACGTCCGCGACTCGGACAAGTAACCGCCGTCTCCGATTTCCGGGCTTCCCTCCGCGCGCGTCGGGCGCAGCCGGAAAACACACCTCTCGCCGTCAGAGCCAGGCGAACAGCAGCGCCAGATTCGCCACGAACGCCGCCAGCAGGCCGAAGACTAGGGTCAGCTGCGTGCGTCCGCAGAAGGTATGGAGATCGGTTCCCATGGGTTAACCATCCGGCGATTCTGGGCCGGGAGTCCCAGGGATTCTTTTTTGAAAAATTTAGGACTCGTTTACGATTTGGATCGTGCTACTCCGATTCCAAAGTTCGCCCACATCTTGGCCCGCGGCCGCATCCGCGAGCTTTGGAATCGGAGCACCACGACTCAGCCTAAGCGCCTGTACGATCTTGGTTTTTGGAATTCCGGCGATCAACGCATATTGGTACCGATCGGAGCTTCGAAGCCGCCGCAGCAGAGCCGAAAAGGCCCATTTCCCGCCCCAGCCCCGCCTGCCTGTCGCTGCAACCCCTGTTCATCTTCGGGTTAACACCCGAGTCCACGGAGCCGTTCGGAATGCCCTACGCGCTGTTTTGCGACGAAGCCAAATTGAGCAAGGCCTATCCGACCGAGGCCGATGTTTGGAGGCTCGCGCGCGAAAGCGGACTGGTGGTGGACGTCACGACCAGTGCACGGCGCTCCGCCGTCCATCTGCGTCTGGACAACGACTACGAGATCAAGGCCTGTGCGGCCGAGCCGGAGGAAGATCCCTGGCAAAACCGGGTCGATGCCGAGCTTCAATTGCAGCTCGATGTCCTCCTCTCTGCGCGATGACGCGCTCGCTGCGCGATGACGCTTCGGCCACGACGGCCGACACGCTACGGCAATGGCGGCTGTCCCGACGGGGCAGCCGCATCTTGCAGATCAGAGCGAGACTAAGGCGTCGCGACGCTCAGCGACGCCTGCTCGGCTGGCACGACGACACAGGTTTTCTTGCGGCTCAGCCCCCGGATCGCACCGGTGACCTTCAGCACCTTGCCCGAAGGACAGGCTGCGTTCTGCACGAACGCCACCTCGTAAGGGGCCAGCATCAGCGGTTCGGATTTCAGGATGGTTTGAGCAGAGCACGGCAAGGCAGCCGCGGACAGGATCAGCACCGACACCAAGATACGCATTTGGGGTTATCCATCAGACCGGCAACCGGCCAACACATAATAGCGATCGATGGCGAAAGTTTCACGAAGCTTTGAAAAAATTTTGTAGCGCGTGAGTCAGGCGCGATCGCTTGCGCAAGCTAGCTCCTCACACGCAAGCGCCCGCGGCCATCGGACACGGGCGCGCTCATTTCATGCGAAGGTTGAGCAAGGCAGCATCAGCGGACATCGATCGTCGGACATCCGGCGCACGCGGGCATCAGTACTTGCTGGCGACCGGCCCGCCCCAGCCAAAGCGATAATTCACGCCGACCTTGACCGTGTGCTCGTCGCTGTTGAAGCGGCTGCCCACGATCGGCGCCGGACCGCTGGTGAAGGTCGTATGGCCGAAGTTGTAATACTGGTACTCGGCTTTGGCCGACCAGTTCGGTGCGAACATGTATTCGAGGCCGGCGCCAACGGTGTAGCCGTCCTTGCGGTTGCCGTCGGTGGTGAAGGCCGCCGGCGTGCCGCCGACGTTCACGCCGAGCCCGTTGCCGTCGCGCCAGGCGTAACCGCCCTTGGCGTACAGCAAGGCCGGACCCCAAGTGTAACCGAGCCGGCCGGTGACGGAGCCGAGCTGGTTGGCACCGGTCGACGAGATCACCGTCGCGCCTGGGAAGCCGAAATTGGTGGTGTTGCGATCCATCCAGCTGTACTGGGCCTCGATGCCCGCCACCCAGCTCGGCGCGAACTGGTAATCGAAACCGCCCTGCACGCCGCCGAGGAAACGACCATTATTGCCTTCCAGGCTGCTACTCTCAGAGAACGCGCCGCCGAGATGGCCGCCGATGTAGAAGCCAGTCCAGTTATAGATCGCCTGCGGCGGGGTGTAGATGGGCGCCTTGGTATAGGTGCGTGCCGGCATGTCGGCCGCGAATGCCGGGACGGCCAACGCCGAAAAGGCTAAGGCACTCAGCAAAACTCTTTTCATTGGAAGTCCCCGTTGGTCAGTTGCGACATCTATCGAACAACGTGGCCGGATTTAGGTTGCCCTGTGCCCTGACGCAGCTGTGAAGACATCGCCCGTGTAGTAAGTAGGCAACAAAGTCCTTTTGTTCCATACGCTTCGCGAATTTTTCTTAAAGCATGGCCACTGCCCCATGATGGGTCGCGATGCGGCGGCAATCGGTCGGGCCGCTCCCCCGATTGTGATCGACGTGTGGCGGCGTGCGGCTGCCCAGCGCCGGGATTTATCGGCTCAGCTTCGCCAGTTCCGGGAACGGGGCATAGGTCGCGCCAGCGCAAAGCTCGCTGGCGTTCTCTGCCGCCCGCTCAAGCCGGCCATCGACATAGACGATGGCGACTTCCTGCGGCGCGTGATAGCTGCCGTCGGCTTCGCGGACCGCATACTGCAGGCAGCTCACATAACGGAGCCGACCACCGATCGTCCGCTGCACCGGATCCGCCATGGCGGTATCGTGCAGGCCGGCCGGTTCGGTTAAATAATTCCTCATGAAAGCGGGAATCTCGGTGCGGTAGTTGCTCGGAAACGGCTGGCTGGCGACGCCGCGGTCGCTCGTGAACGAAAGGCTGCGGCCGCTATCGTCGCTGTCGGTCAGGCAGCCCGCCAGCGTAAGCGGCAGCAAAAGCGCCAGATATCGTGCAGAAATCCCCAAGCCCTGTTCGTCCGAAGCGAAAGATCCCAAACCACCGTCGCCCAGCTTCTAGACAATTTGACAGGAAAAGAAAATCCGGTGCCCGGCAAGGCTAGGCTGTTCCCGGCCTCATGGTTCGAGACGCGCCGCGCACTCCTCACTATGGATGCGCAAAGACCGCACCTACGACATCTTTCGGCACGTGCGATGTCCCGCCCCCGACGCGTGATTGACGCGCCGGGTGACCAGGGTCGCTTTAGCCGCGGTGCGTCGCGGGCGTGGCGCGCTTGAAGCTCAGCTTGGTGCCGGTCTTCCTGACCTTGTTGAAGCCGACCTTGTGGCCGGTCTTGTGCAGGCCGAGCCGGGTCTTGGCGTGCGCGTGGGACTTCGCCGAAGCATGCATCGTGCTCACCTTGTTGTGATGGCGATGCGCGACGTGACGGTGCTTCACGCGATGATGGCGAGCCACCTTTCGCAGATGGCGGCTGCCCGAGGTCGACTTCACCACGGCCGTCTTCGCCGCGCCGCTGTTCGCAGGGGTCGACGCGGTCTGCGTCGGGTTGGCGATACCGGTGGTCTTCGCCGAACCGGCGGCCAGCGCAGGCGCAGCCAGAATCGAAGCCGCGAGCAGCGCAACGGACATCTTCTTCAGCATGGTCGTCTCCTTGGTCAGGATCTGGAAGAGCGGGCCGGATGGCCCAGGGCTCTCGATCATCTGGCGGAGACTAGAAGTCCGGCACTGAACCCACTCTGAAGCGTCGCACCGGCTTGCGTTCATCTGGATGAACCCGCGTACAGGTTTGCGACCAGATGCGGCGTCCCAGTCCGTGCATTGGGAATAGGCGTCCTTGCCGCCCGAACACATTTCCGATCATCGGATGCGCCACACCAGAATGTCAGAAGGGCTGTCACCTTCCTGCCGGTATAATGCACAGATCGCGGCGCAAAAACCGCGTAAAGCTCCGGGAATATTTTAGCACTGTGGAGGTTCGTTTTCGCAGTGTACCTGTTGGATCGCCAATCGACTCGGGAGAGATGAATGAAAAAGTCTGCAATGAAGGTCGCCATGCTGGCAATGTTCTCGATGGCCGTGGCCTCCGGGCCGTTCCTGCTGTCGAAGGCGTATGCCGCGGGCAGCGACACCCCCTCGCCGCCGGCGTCCGATTCCGGGGCGACCAAGGGCAAGAAGAAAGCCGGCAAGACGTCGAGCATCGAGGATCCGAAATTCCTTGCCGCCTACCGCACGGCCTATTCGACGATCTACGATCACGGCGACTATGCCACTGCGATCGATCAGCTCAAGGCGCTGCATCGTGAGGACGTCGCCGACGTCGCCAACCTGATCGGTTACTCCTACCGCAAGCTCGGCAACTATCCGGCCTCGAAGCAATATTACGAGCAGGCGCTGGCGGACGATCCGAACCACGTGCGCACCTGGCAGTATTACGGCCTCTGGCAGCTCGAACAGGGCAACCGCGAACAGGCGCAGTATCACCTGGACAAGGTGGCGCAGCTTGCCGGCACCGACAGCAAGGAATATCGCTCGCTGTCCGCGGCTCTCGAGCAGCAGCCGGGCACCGGCCTCGTCTACTAAGAACAGATCGCGTTCAGTCCAGTCTGCAAACTTGGCGCAACCTTTCGGTTGCGCCATTTTTCTTTTGTCGGCAATAGCGGCACTCGCCTTCAGATCGGTTTCACCAAAATCATTGCGGGGGAATTGCAACGTGGATGCTTGGCTGCGCTGGGCACTCGATTACGTCAGGGACTGGCTGCAATTCCAAGTCGGGATGTCCCGGCAACCCGGCTGCATGATCGCGATCGCCCATCGCGGCGAGATCGTCATGGAGGCCGCGTTCGGCAATGCCAATCTCGACAGCGGCGAGAAACTGACGCCGCGCCATCGCTTCCGGATCGCCTCGCACAGCAAGGCTTTCACCGCCGCCGGCATCATGCGCCTGCGCGAGCGCAAGCAATTGAAGCTCGACGATCCCGTCGGGACCTACGTGAAGGACCTGCATCCAGATGTTGGCACGACCACTCTGACGCAATTGCTGTCGCACAGTGCGGGGCTGATGCGCGACGGCCATGATTCCGGTCAGTTCACCGACACCAGGTCCTATCTCACGGCGGACGAGCTGCGCGCCGAACTCGCGCTGCCGCCGGCGATCGATCCCAACACCCGCTTCAAATATTCCAATCACGGCTACGGGCTGCTCGGCCTCGTCATCGAGGCGATCGCGGGCGAGCCGTATGCGGACTTCATCCAGCGCGAGGTTATCGAACCCGTCGGTCTGCGCGAGACCGCGCCGGATGCCACGCTGCTGGCGAAGTCGGTGCCGTTCGCGCGCGGTCATTCCGCGGAGACGCTGCTTGGCCGGCGTGTCGTGATCCCCGGCGACAATCCGACCCATGCGATCGCCTCGGCCGCCGGCCTCGTCGCCACCGCCGCCGACACTGCCCGCTTCTTCGCGCAGCTGGCGCCGAATGCCAGGAAGAGCTTGCTGTCAGTCGGCAGCCGCCGCGAGATGGTCCGCAGGCAGTGGCGGATTCCGCAGGAGCTCGAGGCCTATTACGGGCTGGCGCTGATGAGCGGCGCGACTGCCGGCCTCGACTGGTTCGGCCATGGCGGCGGCTTCCAGGGTTATATCTCGCGGACCGCGGTGATCCCGGCGCGCGAGCTCGCGGTGACCGTGCTGACCAACAGCCTGGATGGCTGGGCACCGGTCTGGGTCAACGGCGTGATGTTCATCCTGCAGGCGTTCCAGGCCCACGGCCCGGCCTCCCGCCGCACCCGCGACTGGAATGGACGGTGGTGGACACTCTGGGGTGCGACCGACCTGGTGCCGATGGCGAAGCAGGTCTTGGTCGGCAACCCGCAACTGATCAATCCATTCATGGATGCCACCCGGATCGAGGTCACGGGTCGCGATACCGGGCGGATCGTCGAATCCGGTGGCTATGCCAGCCATGGCGAGCCGGTGCGCCGCGTGCGCAGCAAGACCGGCGCGATCACCGGCATCTGGCTCGCCGGTGCTCAGCTACGCCCCGAGCGCGTCGTCCGCGCCGAGATGGAGCGCAAATATCCGAAGGGCCGTGCCCGGCGGAAGGACGCCTAGCGCAAACTAGAATTGGCGAGATCGTTCGGCAGTAGAGATCCACCTCTCCCATTGGGAGAGGTCGGATTGCATCGCCAGATGCAATCCGGGTGAGGGGTTACAGTCTCTCGTTGGAGCTGAGCCCCCTCACCCGATCGCTTCGCGATCGACTTCTCCCCGATGGGGAGAGGTGAACCGAGTCCGAGGCTGCCGTATTGCCAAGCAGGACGGCCACCCGCTTCCTACTTCATCAGCGCTTCGACCTCGCCGCGGAACGCCTGGCGCGCGCCGTCGCGGGAGTAGAACATGTGGCCACCGGGATAGACCACGAGCTTGATCCGTGGGGGCGCGGCAAAGGCCGGCAGCTGGTTGAGCACGATCTGCGACCCGAAATACGGCGTCGCGAGGTCAAACAGGCCGTGTCCGATCAGCACCTTCATGTTTTGATCGAGCGCCAGGATCTGCCGGAGCTGGGTAGTCGATTCCGGCGGGTTCTGTCCGTGGCCAAAATCCCAGGCTCGTCCCACCGCGCCGCTCAGCAACTCGTAGGAGCCATCCGGCCGCCAGTTCAGCTTCCGGGTCGTCAGGTCGACTGCCGCGCTGGTCAACGGCCCGGTCAACGCGTCTCCGGACTGATCGCCGATTCGCGCGAAGCTGGAATCCGGGAACGGATCGAGCGCCAGGACCGAGGCGTCGTAGCGGCCGGTCACCTTGCCGTCGCGGCGGTCGAACTCGCGGCGGAATTCATTGATGTCGAAGCGGCCGGCGAGCCGGCGGCTGATCGGCTGATCGATGCCGGTGAGCTCGGCGACCTTGTCGGCGATGCGATTGGTCGCAGCGGAGTCGGCCTCGCCCTTGATGAGGTCGAGCAGGAAATCAGTGCTGGCATAGCGCTCGACATCAGCCAGATCGGCGCGGGTGACCGACCCCTTCAGCTGGCGCGCCACCGCGGCATAGCTCGGCAGGCTCGCAACATATTGCAGCAGGCTGGTGCCGGAAAATTCGCGGAAATCCATTAGCGGCGAGATCAGGATCAGGCCCTTGACGCCGATGCCCTGCTCCATCTGCAGATTGCGCACGACCTTCGGGCCGCGAATGCCGCCATAGCTCTCGCCGGTGACATATTTCGGCGAGGTCAGGCGATCATTTTTCTCCAGCCAGCGACGGATCACCAGCGCGAGCGAATTGACGTCGCCATCGACCGAGAAGAACCGCTTGCGGACGTCCTCGCCTGTGGCCACGAAGCGGCTGTAGCCGGTGCCGACCGGATCGATGAAGACGAGGTCGGTGAAATCGAGCCAGGTGTCGGGATTGGGCTGCAGCTCGGGCGCAGACGACGGCGTCACATTGTCTGCATTGATCGGCAGCCGCCACGGCCCCGCATTGCCGAGCTGCAGATAGGCCGAGGATGCGCCGGGTCCGCCATTGAACAGGAAGGTGACCGGCCGTTTGGCGCGGTCCGTGCCGTCGAGCTGGTAGGAGGTGTAGGCGACGTCGGCCTGCGGTTCGCCTTTGTCGTCGAACAGGCGGATCGAGCCCGCAGTCGCCGTGAAGGCCAGGGTCCGGCCCGGCAGCGCGATGGTCTGTTTGGTGGTGGAATCGGGCGGCAGCTTGTGCTGCTCGGCGGTTGAAGGCGAGCTTGGCGTGCTGGCGGCGCGGTTGCCGCCCGGGCCGGGGCGCGCAGGCCCGGGC
>NZ_JBARGP010000165.1:0-1915 GCF_049798375.1 Bradyrhizobium sp. | reverse complement strand
ACAGCAGGGTGCGTTGCGCGATCGCGGCCGCCAGCGATGGCTGCTTGCGCATGTCGTGCGCGGCGGTGGCGAGCTGATCGATGATCGGCAACAGCCGCGCCGGCGAGAGGTTGCGCAGCGCGACCTCGGCGGCCGGCTTGCGCGAGAAATGCAGCCGCGGAAATCCGCCCTCGAGCACTGCCGTAACAGGCGTGCCGGAGGCCACCGTCAGCGCCGATTTGTGCAGCCATGCGGCGTGACGTTGCGCGGCGGAGATGATGACGCCGGGATAGGTGCCGGCGACCATCGCCTTGCCGAATTCGGTCTCGATCTGGTCGGGCTTGCCACCGAAAGCGCCGTCGATGATCGGGTCGAGCTTCATCTCTGAGGCGTCGGCGACAACGGTCATCACGTGATCGAGCGTCACCTCGCCCTCGCCATGGGCAAACAATGTCAGCTTGCGGAGCTCGTTGCGCGAAGCCTGCCGGTCGCCGCCGAGCAGCGACATCAGCGAGGCCCGCGCATCCGGCGCAATCCGTAAATTCGCCGTTCGCAATTCATCGTCGATCAGCTTGGCGAGGTCGCGCTCGGTGTCGGGATAGCAGCCGATCGCAACTGCCGACGTGGCGCGCTCGCAGGCCTTGCGCAGCGGATTGTCGGGACGGATGTCGCCGGCCTCGATCACGACGCGGCAATCTTTCACCGACATGCCGGCGAGCGTCTCGACGCCGCTGGCAAAGCTGCGTGAGCCGGCGCGAACGCGGATAGCGCGCCGGCCGCCGAACAGCGGCACCGTCATGGCCTCGTCGACCAGCCGCGACGGTTCGGCGGCGAGTTCGTCGCCGTCGAGCCTGACCAGAGAAAAGGGATCATTGGGATCATCGACGGCCGACGCGATCAGCGCATCGGCGCGTTCACGCACCAGGCCGGCGTCAGGACCATAGAGCAGGACGATTGGCCGGGCCGGATCCGGCCGGGCGATGAAGCCGTTGATCTCTTGTCCGCGTAGCGCGACCACGGCAGTCTCGATCCAGCTCAGATCCCGGCGGAGAAGTACGACGCCAGCCGGGTCTTGATGTTCTCGGCGATCACGTCGGCGGCGCGGTCCTCGGCCTCCCGGAACGCGCGCTGCCGCGCAAAGCGCTGATAGGAGCCGGGGATGTCATATGAGGTCCGCGCGAAGGTACTGCCGGTCACGACGGATTTGTTGGTCGCGAGCTCGACCAGATTATACTGGGTGTCGATGCCGACATTCTCGGAGGTCGGAAGGCCGGTGTTGGGGTCGATGATCAGCGACGAGCGGCTGGTCTGGAATCTCAGCACCAGCTTGTAGACCGGTGCAGTGCCGGTGGCCGTGCCATAGAGCTTGAAGGCCAGCGCGTTGCGGATCTCGACGCCGATCCGGGCTTCGGGCGAGGCGTTCGGCTTGTCGACCGGAGGCAGGTCGACGGTCATCAGCTTGTCGCGCAGGCCCGGGGTGCCGTCGGCATGCTCGGCATACATCGGCTGGAAGCAGCCGGCCGTGAGCGCAGCCAGGCCAGCCACGGCGACGAGCCGGGCGGCGATGCGAAATCGACCGGCAGTGCTAGCCAACGACATTCACGATCCTCTTGGGAACCACAATCACCTTGCGGACGGGCCGACCATCCAGCGCCAGCTTTACCGCATCGAGGGCTAAAACGGCAGTCTCAATTTCCGGATTCTGCGCGTTGCTGGCGACTGTGACTTCTCCGCGCTTCTTGCCATTCACCTGAACGACCAGGGTGACGCTGTCTTCGACCAGCAGATCGCGTTCGATTTGCGGCCAGCTCGCCTCCGAGATCAGTCCGCCGCCGCCGAGCAGCTGCCAGCATTCTTCCGCCAGATGCGGCATCATCGGCGCAAACAGATGCACCAGGATCGTCGCCGCCTCGTTGACGGCCCAGGCCAGATCGGG
>NZ_JBARGP010000164.1:0-7153 GCF_049798375.1 Bradyrhizobium sp. | reverse complement strand
CGTCGGCGACGACCGCGACGCGGCCGAGCGGCGCTTCTTCGAACGCTGGGCCGCGCGCCGCGGCGTACCGGCTTACGATGACTATATGGTGGATCGCGGTGCTCCGCCGCCGACCCGCGACAATGGTAATCGTCCGCCGCCGATGCCGCATTCCAGCATCATTGGCTTGTTCCCCGAACCAGGAGGTGGACGATGAGTGTCGCGATCATCGATTACGGCTCCGGGAATCTGCATTCGGCCGCCAAGGCGTTCGAGCGCGCCGCGCGCAGCATGGAAGATCCCCAGAAGATCGTCGTGACGTCGGATCCCGATGCGGTCTATCGCGCCGATCGCATCGTGCTACCCGGCGTCGGCGCCTTCGCGGATTGCCGCCGCGGCGTCGATGCGGTCGACGGCCTGCTCGAAGCCATGACCGAAGCGGTCCGCCACAAGGCGCGGCCGTTCTTCGGCATCTGCGTCGGCATGCAGTTGATGGCGACCCGCGGCAAGGAGCACGTCACCACTGACGGCTTCAACTGGATCGCTGGCGATGTCGAGAAGATCGCGCCGCGTGACGAGAGCCTGAAGATCCCGCATATGGGCTGGAATACGCTCGACCTGATCCAGGAGCATCCGGTGCTGGAGCGGCTGCCGCTCGGGCCAAAGGGTCGGCACGCCTATTTCGTCCACTCCTATCACCTCAACGCGGTGAACGAGAACGACGTGCTGGCGCGCGCCGATTACGGCGGGCCGGTCACGGCGATCGTTGCCAGGGACACCGCGATCGGCACCCAATTCCATCCGGAGAAGAGCCAGCGCTTCGGCTTGGCGCTGATCTCGAATTTCCTGAAATGGACGCCGTGATGTCAGTGCTCCTCCCCGTGTGGAGAGGAGTCGCCTCGGCTGGTTGAAAGTTGTTTTCCGATGATCTTGTTTCCCGCTGTCGACCTGAAGAACGGCCAGTGCGTGCGGCTCGAGCAGGGCGACATGGCGCGCGCGACCGTGTTCAATCTCGATCCTGCTGCGCAAGCCCGGAGCTTCGCCGACCAGGGCTTCGAATATCTCCACGTCGTCGACCTCGATGGCGCCTTCGCCGGCAAGCCGATGAATGCGCATGCGGTCGAGACGATGCTCGAAGCGGTCAAGATGCCGGTGCAGCTGGGCGGCGGCATTCGCGATCTCAAGACGGTGGAAGCCTGGCTCAACAAGGGCATCACGCGTGTCATCATCGGCACCGCGGCGGTGCGCGATCCCGAGCTGGTGAAGACAGCGGCCAAGGCGTTTCCCGGCCGCGTCGCGGTCGGGCTCGATGCGCGCGATGGCAACGTCGCGGTCGAGGGCTGGGCCGAAGTATCTGAGGTGACTGTGCTCGATATCGCCAGGCGGTTCGAGGATGCCGGCGTCGCCGCCATCATCTTCACCGACATCGCCCGCGACGGCCTCCTCAAGGGCCTCAATCTCGACGCCACGATCGCACTTGCTGACGCGATCTCGATCCCGGTGATCGCCTCCGGCGGCCTCGCCTCGATCGACGACATCAAGGCGACGCTGACGCCGCGCGCGAACAAGCTCGAAGGCGCGATCGCCGGCCGCGCGCTCTATGATGGCAGGCTCGATCCCGCGGAGGCGCTTGCGCTGATCCGCGGTGCACGCGTCGCGTAGGAGATCGTCAGATGTTCAAGGTCCGCGTCATCCCCTGCCTCGACGTCAAGGACGGCCGTGTCGTCAAGGGCGTCAACTTCGTCGACTTGCGCGATGCCGGCGATCCGGTCGAGGCCGCGATCGCCTATGACGCTGCCGGCGCCGACGAGCTCTGCTTCCTCGATATCACCGCGACCCATGAGAACCGCGGCACCATGCTCGATGTCGTCAGGCGGACGGCGGAAGCCTGTTTCATGCCGGTGACGGTCGGCGGCGGCGTGCGTACCATCGACGACATCAAGACGCTGTTGCGCGCCGGTGCCGATAAAGTCTCGATCAATTCGGCCGCGGTCGCGCGGCGCGAGTTCGTCAAGGAAGCTGCCGAGAAGTTCGGCGAGCAGTGCATCGTGGTGGCGATCGACGCCAAGAGCGTCGCCCGCGCCGGCGGCGGCTCGCGGTGGGAGATCTTCACTCATGGCGGCCGCAAGTCGACCGGCATCGATGCGCTGGAATTTGCGCAGGAGGTGGTCGCGCTCGGCGCCGGCGAGATCCTGCTGACCTCGATGGACCGCGACGGCACCAGGCAGGGCTTCGACCTGCCGCTGACGCGGGCGATCGCCGACAGCGTGCCGGTTCCCGTGATCGCCTCCGGTGGCGTCGGCAATCTGGATCATCTGGTCGACGGTATACGCCAGGGCCATGCCACCGCCGTGCTGGCCGCTTCGATTTTCCATTTCGGCGAATTTACCATCCGTGAGGCCAAGGATCATATGCTGCGCGCAGGCCTGCCCATGCGTCTCGATCCCTGACTTCGCGTCGTAGACCTGTTAAATAACAATCGTTGCGCCCGCGGCTTTGCGGGCGCCCGTACCGAGTACCATTTGATGTCCCGATTCACGCTCCATGACCTGGCCGCCATCATCGATGCCCGTGCCGAAGCGGGCGGCGAGGCGTCCTATACCCGCAAGCTGCTCGACAAGGGTCCGAAGCACTGCGCCAAGAAAATGGGCGAAGAGGCCGTCGAAACCGTGATCGCGGCGATCGAGGATGATCGCGATCATTTCATCGCCGAAAGCGCCGATCTGTTGTTTCATCTTCTGGTGCTTCTGAAGTCGCGCGGCGTTCGCCTCGAAGACGTCGAGGCGGCCTTGGCCAAACGGACCGGCATGTCCGGGCTGGAAGAAAAGGCGTCACGCAGGAAAGAGTAGCCTGGCGGATTTAGGAAACCGCTTGGGGGGAAGCGAGGTCAGCGTCATGGATATGCGCACCACCGAACAACAATATAATCCGTATCGTATCTTCACCCGCGAGCAATGGGCGGAGCTGCGCAACGACACGCCGATGACCTTGGAGCCCGGCGAGTTCGACAAGCTTCGCTCGATGCATGATCGCCTCGATCTGAAAGAGGTCGAGGACATCTATCTGCCGCTGTCACGCCTGTTGTCGATCTATGTCGACGAGATGCAGCGGCTGTATTATGCGCAGCGGCAGTTCCTCAACATCCGCGATCGCAAGATGCCCTATATCATCGGCGTCGCCGGCTCGGTCGCGGCCGGGAAGTCGACCACCGCGCGCGTCCTGCAAGCGCTGCTGGCGCGCTGGTCGCCGCGGCCGAAGGTCGATCTCATCACCACCGACGGCTTCCTGTATCCGAAGGCGGTGCTGGAACGGCAAGGCCTGATGCAGAAGAAGGGCTTTCCGGAAAGCTACGATCTACCGCGGCTGCTCAACTTCCTTTCGGACATCAAGTCCGGACGTCACGCGGTGCGCGCGCCAGTCTATTCGCATTTGACCTACGATATCGTGCCGAACCAGTGGACCGAGATCGACCAGCCGGACATCCTGATCGTCGAGGGCGTCAATGTGCTGCAGACCGGTCCGCTGCCACGCGATGGCCAGGCCGTGCCTGTGGTATCGGACTTCTTCGACTTCTCCGTCTACATCGATGCCGACGAGGCGGTATTGCGCAACTGGTATGTGAAGCGCTTCCTGTCGCTGCGCGACACCGCGTTCCATGATCCTCGTTCCTACTTCCATCGCTACGCACTGTTGTCGGATGAGGAAGCCACCGCGACCGCGACCGCGATCTGGGAGCGCACCAACCTCGCCAATCTCGAGGACAACATCCTGCCGACCCGGCCCCGCGCGACCTTGATCCTCAAGAAAGGTGCCGACCACGGCATCGAGTCGGTGGCGCTGCGGCGGCTGTAAATGCGCCCTACATGCCTGATTCCAAGCCTCGGTCTTATTGATACAGACCCCGCTGTCATCGTCCGCGAAGGCGGACGATCCAGTACGCCGTGACGTCTCTGTTCGATCTCTTCTGCCGCGGAGTACTGGATGCTCCGCCTGCGCGGAGCATGACAGCGTTGGAGATGGCGAGATCTCAATCCATTCTGCGACGGCCGAATTCATGGAACGGTGTTCTAGAGTTCTTGTCCCGTTTCGTTCGGGACGCCCCCGACTTCAAGCCGCCACATGCCTTGCCGCCGCCAGCGCAGCAAGCGCTTCGTCGAGCTTGTCGCGGTCGAGCGGCTTGATCAGGAAGCCGTCCATGCCGGCCTCGAAGCAGGCATAGCGGTCCTCCACCAGCGTGTTGGCGGTGAGTGCCAGGATCGGTGTGCGCCGGCCGGATCCGGCGGCTTCATGGGCGCGGATGCGCTTGGCGGCCTCGATGCCGTCGAGCTGCGGCATCTGCAGGTCCATCAGGATCAGATCGTAGGGCGCTCCGGCCGAGCGTGCGGCGAGCCAGGATTCCAGCGCCGCTGCGCCATGCGTGGCGATCACGGTCCGATGGCCTGATTTGGTCAGCAGCGAGCGCATCAGAAGCGCGTTGATCTCATTGTCCTCGGCGACCAGGATCGAGAGGCCCTTGTTCGCGGCAGCCGGCACCCTGGCGATCGGTTCGGCAATGAAATCGTCGGCAAGCGCCGGCGCTGCGACATCGGGCGTGACGGCGAGGCGGGCCGCAAGCGAAGCCGCGCGCAACGGTTTGACGAGATAGCCGGTGAAGGGCAAGGCGGGCTGCAGGTCGTGACGCGTAGCGGGCGTCACCATCACGATGCGCCGCGGCGAATGGCTTTGCGCCGCCTTTGCCATCGCAATCGCGGCATCCCGGCCGAGGGCGTCATCGACCAGCACCGCGTGCCAGTTGCGCTCGGGCAGCAGCGCGGCAGCGATGTCAGTGTCGGCAATCTGGCAGGTCTGGCCGCCCCAGCTTTGCAGGCGACGCGCGATCAGGTCGGCCTCGATGCCCTTGACGGCAACGAGCATGACCGATTGCCCGGTCAGATCAGGCACGATGGCGGTGCTCAGGCCATCCTGTTCGGCCGCGGCGGGCAGCGGCACCGCGACCTCGAAAGTCGAGCCGACGCCGGGCTTGCTCTCGAGGGTAATCCGGCCGCCCATCCGCCGCACGATGCGTTCGGAGATCGAGAGCCCAAGTCCAGTGCCGCCGAAACTGCGGGCGATGCCATCATTGGCCTGCTCGAATTCGCTGAAAATGCGCTCTTGCGCCTCGGGTGCGATGCCGATGCCGGTGTCCGTGACCTGGAACTTGATCTCGCCCGGCCAGATGCCAGGCTCGACAATCAGGGCAACGCCGCCCGTCGTCGTGAACTTGATGGCATTGCCGGCGAGATTGAGCAGCACCTGGCGCAGCCGCGCCATATCGCCGATCACATGCGACGGCAGCCGGTCGTCGACATAGGCGGCGATCTCGAGCTGCTTAGCCTGCGCGCGTGGTGCCAATAGTTCGGTGATGTCCTCGATCAGCGGCGTGAGCGCGAACGGCCGCGCCTCGAGATCGAGCTTGCCGGCCTCGATCTTGGAATAATCCAGCAGCTCCTCGATCAGCGACGTCAGAGCTTCGCCCGAGGTCCTGACCGCCTTGGCATAGGTCTTCTGCTCCGGCGTCAGCGGGGTGTCGAGCAGCAGCCCTCCCATGCCGATGATGCCGTTCAGCGGCGTGCGGATCTCGTGACTCACCATCGCGAGGAAGCGCGATTTGGCGCGGCTCGCTGCATCGGCGTGGTCGCGTGCCTCGCTGAGCGCCCGCTCGGTCTCGGTACGATCGGTGACATCGCGGCCGACACATTGCAGTACGGCCGGTTGGCCGGCATCGGAGCGCACCAGCGCCTCGCGCCACGCGATCCAGCGCGGACCGATCGCGCTGTCGATGCGCTGGTCGTGCACGCGGGTGCCGTTCGGCTCCAGCGCGGCGTCGCCCTGCTCCAACAGCTCGAACGCAAAGCGGCTGCCGAGCAGCGCGTCGCGGTCCCTGCCGGCGATCTCGCAATAGGCATCGTTGACGAAGGTGATGCAGCCTTCGCTGTCGCGCATCACGATCAGGTCGCCCTGGGATTCGAACAGGCTGCGGGCGCGCTCCTCCGCCTCCTGCAGCTCCCAATTGCGGTCGGCCAGCACCTCATTGTGAAGCGCGATCTTGAGCAGCTTCTTGCGCATGAAGCGCAGGCGCATGCTCACGGTCGCCAGCGCGACGCAGGCGACCGCGAACAGGAAGCTCGCGCCGATGGCAAACGCTTGGGGATTGTAGCCGGAATGCGCCGACTGGCTGGCTTTGATGAAGCCGTAGAGGCCGCCGAACCCGGCGGAGAAGATCATGAAGGAGCGCAGGACGGAGATCAGCAGCTGCTGCCGGCGCGCGAACCGGCGCAGGCGCAGCTTGATACGGAAGAGCCGTCCCATCACCTGATGTCCCCTAGAAGTTCCGAACGCCACGATCGATGGTCGACAAGATGTGGCGATGATCTTGCGGAGAGTTTGAGAGCCGCACGGGTGGATGCGAACAGAGTGAATAAAACGTTAGATGCGGCCTACGGCGCTGCTTCGGCCAATTGCTGGTCGTGTGGCTGGCGGTTGAGCTGATCTTGGACATGGGCGCCGACGATCAGCGCCGCCGCGTCGTGCACCGAGAAGCGGCTCGATCGCACGAAGACGCGATAATCGGCGGGGCCGTTCTGAGCGAGGTAGATCAGAGCCGAACGGTGCGTGGGATCGGCGGCCATGGCCACAGACTGCGTGGCGGCTGTCATATCGCAGGCCTTGTCGTCGACCTCTGCGCCGTCATCGACCATGACGAAGTCTGCGTCACCGGCATTGTCGGCAAGGCCGACGCGCACCGTCGCGAGCTTCGGATCGTCAGTGAAATCGACATGCAGGTCGGCGTGCCAGGGCTCGGAGCCGATCTCGACATTGCCGGCGCCGATCGGGATGCAGGGGCGGGCCGCAGGGGACGCCTCCAGCCGGGCAACAATGGCCACGACGGCGATCAGCGGCACGGCCGCGATCAGGACCTTGGAACGCAACATGGCACAAACTCGCTCAACGCGGGCCCTAGGAACACTGGCCTTATGGTTGTCGGAGCGTAAACAGAAGTCGTTACCAGTTGATTGACGGCCGCGCGATCAAGCGCGCTCACGCCGCACTGCGCGCGTCATCGGCCAGCGCGCGGTAGGACAGCGCTTCCGCCAGATGCAGCCGGCCGACCTTGTCGGCGCGGTCGAGGTCGGCG
>NZ_JBARGP010000163.1:0-8345 GCF_049798375.1 Bradyrhizobium sp. | reverse complement strand
ACCCAGGACTGCATGCTCACCGGCCGGCATGATTGCGCGCGGGTCCTCACCGAACCTTATATGCCCTGAGAGCATAAACGCGCACCGGTACGCCCTGATGGTGACGACGACCGGGCGAAGCGGCGTTCCGGGTCCACAATCCGGCCATATCGTCGGGCTTCCGCCTCCATTGAACTCGCCGTGGCGCTCCGATATACGGGCAGTCGACTCCCGGGGCGACGGGACCAGGGTACGACACCGGACACTCGCGCCGCGGCCCCCCTCGTTGCGCCATACCGGAAATTATCTCAAATACATCAAAGGCTTAGTGATGTCCTCCACATTCGATCAGGTCGCCACGATCATCGCTGAAACCTGCGACATCCCGCGCGACACGATCACGCCGGATAGCCACGCCATCGACGATCTCGGCATCGACAGCCTCGATTTCCTCGACATCGCCTTCGCGATCGACAAGGCGTTCGGCATCAAGCTGCCGCTGGAAAAGTGGACCCAGGAAGTCAATGACGGCAAGGCGAGCACTGAACAGTATTTCGTGCTGAAGAACCTCTGCGCCCGCATCGACGAGCTGGTCGCCGCCAAGGGCGCCTGAGCGCCCGCCATGCAGATCGAATATTTCAAGTTGATCGACCGCATTCTCGACCTCAAGCTGGACGAGAAAACGATTGCGGTCGAGGCAACGGTTCCCACCCACAACACGATCTTCGAAGGGCATTTTCCGGGCTATCCGATCATGCCCGGCGTGCTCCTGATCGAGTCGATGGCGCAGACCTCGGGCTGGCTGTTGCTGGCGCTGATGAAGTTCGAGCGCATGCCGTTCCTGGCCGCGGTCAAGGAAGCCAAGATGCGCGGCTTCGTGAGCCCCGGCGAGGTGCTGACGATCGAAGCGAACATACTGCATGAAGGTTCCGGTTACGCTATGACCGAGGCGCGGGTGAAAGTTGGCGGCAAGCTGCGCTCGAACGCGACCATCACCTTCAGCCATGTCCCCTTCCCCAATCCTGAACTGCGCGGACACATGGACGCCGAAGCCAAGCGCATCGGCTTTCCGCAACAGGTCCTACTGCCATGACTGAGACGACTTCCGCGACGACAGATCCGGTCGAGGTCTGGATCACCGGCATTGGACTGGCAACGTCGCTCGGCGAAGGCCTCGATGCCAACTGGGAGGCTCTGAACGCGGGCCGCATCAATGTCGACGAGAAGGGTTTCGCACCTTACGTCGTGCATCCCTGGGCGCCGGTAAGCCTCGACACGCAGATCCCCAAGAAGGGCGATCAGCGCCAGATGGAAGCCTGGCAGCGTATCGGCACCTATGCTGCGGGCCTCGCGCTCGATTCCGCGGGCCTCAAGGGCAACAAGGAAATCCTGTCGCGGATGGATATGATCGTGGCAGCCGGCGGCGGCGAGCGTGACATCTCCGTCGACACCGCGGTGCTCAATGCCGAGGCCAAGGGCAATTTCTCGCCGGGCTTCCTCAACGAGCGGCTGATGAGCGATTTGCGCCCGACTTTGTTCCTGGCGCAGCTCTCGAACCTCCTGGCCGGCAATATCGCCATCGTGCACGGAGTATGCGGCACCTCGCGCACCTTCATGGGCGAAGAGGTCGCGGCCGTGGACGCTGCGCGCATTGCGCTGGCGCGGATCGCCGGCGGCCAGAGCGATATCGCGCTGGTCGGCGGCTCGCATAATGGCGAGCGCAAGGACCTTTTGGTTCTCTATGAATTCGGCGACTACAATCTGAAGAACAGCTTCGCGCCGGTCTGGGCGCGCCAGGAGCACAGTGGATTCGCGCTCGGCTCCGCCGGCGCCTTCCTGGTGATCGAGTCCAAGGCGCATGCACTGGCGCGCGGCGCCAAGCCGTTCGCACGCTTGACCAGCGTCGTTGCCGATCGCGCCAAGCGGCGGGAGCCGGGAGCGGTGACCGCCGCTCTGGACAAGCTGTGGTCGTCGGTCGGAACGCATGGTGGCCGCACCGCCATCATCACCGGCGCGACCGGTGCGGAGCCGGTCACCTCGGAAGAACGCGCGTTCCTGGAGAAGCACCGGGAGATTCCGGTGCGCGCCAGCGGCACCCGCTTCGGCCACACCATGGAGACGCAGTTCGCGCTCGGACTTGCGCTCGCTGCGCTCTCGATCTCACGCGGCGCCCTGTTTCCTTCAGGCGATTCCACCGGGGTCGAGATTGAAATGAAGGACGCGCCCACCCAGATTGTGGTCGTTGGGGCCGGGCATTATCGCGGCGAAGGCATGGCCTTGGTCGAAGCGGTGAAATAACAAATCGGCGCTGCCGCATCACCACGCGACGGGGGAACATCATGACTGCTACACGCGACAAGTTCGGACGTCCCATCGTGGTCGTCACCGGCATGGGCGTCGCGACCTCGCTCGGCGGCGGCAAGACCGACAATTGGGCCAAGCTGATAGCCGGCGAGTCCGGCATCCGCACCATCACCCGCTTCCCGATTGACGGGCTGAAGACGACGATGGCGGGCACGGTCGACTTCGTGCCGGTCGATCCCTTCACCTCGACCGGCCTTGCCGAGCGGCTCGCGCATCTGGTCGTCGAGGAAGCGATCGCCCAGTCCAACATCGGCAGCAAGGGCGACTTCCCCGGCCCGCTGTTCCTGGCAGTGGCGCCGGTCGAGATCGAATGGCCGCAGCGACTGGAGCTCGCGCACGCGGTCGGCGGCACCGATTTCAGCTATGACGATCTGCTCAAGATCTGCGGCGGCGGCAAGTTCAAGCCATATCATCACCGCTTCCAATTCGGCTCGGTGGCGGATTATCTGTCCGAGACATTCGGCACCAAGGGGTCGCCGATCTCGCTGTCGACCGCGTGCGCGTCGGGCGCCACTGCGATTCAGCTGGGCGTCGAGGCCATCCGCCGTGGCGAGACCGACGTTGCGCTGTGTGCCGCGACCGAAGGTTCGGTCAATCCGGAAGGCCTGGTTCGATTCTCGCTGCTGTCGGCCCTGTCCACCCAGAACGATCCGCCACAGGGCGCCTCCAAGCCGTTCTCGAAGAACCGCGACGGCTTCGTGATGGCCGAAGGCGCCGGTGCGCTGGTGCTCGAAAGCTATGATGCGGCGGTCGCACGCGGCGCCAACATCCTCGGCGTCATCGCCGGCTGCGGCGAGCTCACCGATTCCTTCCACCGCACCCGCTCCTCGCCGGACGGCAAGCCGATCATCGGCTGCATCCGCAAGGCGCTTGATGATGCCGGCATGGCGCCGGAGCAGATCGACCACATCAATGCACATGGCACCGCGACGCCGGAAAACGACAAGATGGAATATGTCGGCGTCTCCGCCGTATTCGGCGAGCATACCAGCAAGGTGCCGGTCTCATCGAACAAGTCGATGGTCGGCCACACCATCTCGGCTTCCGGCGCGGTGGAAGCGATCATCTCGCTGCTGACGCTGGAGCATCAACGAATTCCGCCGACCATCAATTACGAGGTGCCGGATCCCGCGATCCTGTTCGACGTCGTGGGCAACAAGGCGCGGGATGCGCGCGTCACGGCGGTGATGTCGAACTCGTTCGGCTTCGGCGGCCAGAACGCCTCGCTCATTCTGACCCGCGAACCGGCCTGATCGCCTTTCGACCGACATGACTCTGCTCGCCCAGACCAAGGCCCGATTGCGTCAGGCCTCGAAATCGCTCGGCGCATCCGCCGTGGGCGGACTCACGGTCGGCATGCTGCGCACCACGCGCTATTTCGATCCGATCAAGACCGCCGACCTGTTCGGGCGGATCGCGCAGTGGATCGGCCCGCGCTTCCGCGAGCAGCGGATCGGCCGCGACAATCTCACCAAAGCCTTCCCGGAGAAGTCGCCCGAGGAGATCGACGTCATTCTCGCCGGCGTCTGGGACAATCTTGGCCGCGTCGGCGCCGAGTTCGCACACATCGACAAGATCTGGGATTACGTCGAGGCGCACCCGGAGACCAGCCGGATCGCGCTTTCCGATCGCACCCATGAGCTGTTCCACCAGCTCCGCCTCGACGGCAAGCCGGCGCTGATCTTCGCGAGCCATCTGGCCAATTGGGAAATGCCGGCGCTCGCCGCCGTCGCCCACGGGCTCGACACTGCGATCCTCTACCGCAGGCCGAACATCGCCTCCGCCGACCGCATCATCCAGGAGATGCGGCAGGTGAAGATGGGCACGCTGATCCCGGCCGGCCGCAACGCCCCGCTCCAACTTGCGGAGGCGCTGAGGAACGGCCAGCACGTCGCAATGCTGGTCGATCAGTGGTGGAGCAACGGCGTCGAGGTCACCTTCTTCGGCCGCAAGACCCGCGCCAATCCGACCCTGGCGCGACTGCTCCGCCAGGTCGAATGCCCGGTGCATGGCGTTCGCATCATCCGGGAGCCCGGCCATCGCTTCCGTGCGGAGCTGTCGGAAGAGGTCAAGCCGGTGCGTGATGCCAATGGCGAGATCGACATCCAGGGTACCATGCAGGCGGTTACCTCCGTGATCGAGGGCTGGGTCCGCGAATATCCGGAGCAATGGCTCTGGCTGCACCGCCGCTGGCGTTAGCCTCGCCGAGGCATATTCCTCCGCAAGGAAGATACATCGGAGCATGCTATGCTCCCTGCTTGCGATCCCCTGCAACAAAGTACTTACACAGCTCCTGACCTCTCGTTAGGGTAGACGCGTGCAGCGCGGGACAGCCGGTCTGCTCTCGGCGATGCTGCGCAAGACGAAACGAAAAATGTCAATCCGGTTTCGGAGACATAGAGGAGGAAGTGCGGGATGTTTTCACATATCATGGTCGGGACCAACGACCTCGACAAGGCCAAGACGTTTTACGACAAGCTGCTCGGGACGCTTGACGTGAGACCCGCCAGGGTCGACGGCCACCGGATTTTCTATATTACCCCGACCGGCATCTTCTCGGTCTCGAAGCCGATCAACGGAGAGCCGGCGACGCCCGCCAATGGCGGCACGATCGGTTTTGCCTGCACATCGCCCGAGCAGGCCGACGCTTGGCACGCGGCCGGAATCGCCGCCGGCGCAACGTCGTGTGAAAATCCCCCGGGCGTGCGCGAAGGTTCGGCCGGCAAGCTCTATCTGGCCTATCTGCGCGACCCCGACGGCAACAAGCTCTGTGCGATGCACCGGATGGCCAGTTAGATCACGATCCGGAAAAGTGGAAACCGGTTTCCGAAACGATCATGCTCAAACGAAGACATGAGACCATGATGCGATTCTGTGCAATCGCATCATGACCTAACGAGGCCTCGACCGTCATTGCGAGGAGCCAAAGGCGACGAAGCAATCCAGAATCTTGGCGTTACCTGGATTGCTTCGCTGCGCTCGCAATGACAGCGACCGTCACCGCCCCGTCTTCACCCGCGTCCAGAGCCGGTTGATGATGCGCTGGGTCGCTGGATCGCGGGCGGTGATGACGAACAGTTTCGAGAGCGTCGCTTCATCCGGGTAGATGTTCTGGTCGTTGATGATCTTCGGCGCGATCAGCTTCTGGCTCGTCAGATTTCCGTTGGCATAGGACAGGTAGTCGGAGTTCTTGGCGGCGACGTCCGGCCGGTAGAGATAGTTGATCAGCGCGTAAGCTTCCGCGACGTGCTGCGCATCGGCAGGGATTGCCAGATTGTCGAAGAACATCTGCGCGCCCTCTTTCGGGATCGCATAGCCGATCTCGACGCCGTTCTCTTTACCGTTCCTGGCCTCCTCCGCGCGGCTCCTCGCCTGCATGACGTCACCGGACCAACCGACCACCAGGCAGATCTCGCCAGTCGCCAGCGCGCTCAAATATTCGGAGGAGTGAAACTTGCGCACGTCAGGCGCGATCTTGCCGACGACTTCCGCGGCCTTCTCGAGGTCCGCCTGCTTGATGGAGTTCGGATCGAGGCCGAGATAGTTCAACGCGGCAGGGAAGATGTCGTCGGCGGAATCCAGCATCTGGACGCCGCACCCCTTGAACTTCGCCAGATTCTCCGGCTTGAACACCATATCCCAGCTGTCGATCTTGGCGCCGGGGCCAAGGATTTTCTCGACCGCCTTGACGTTGTAGCCGATGCCGGTCGTGCCCCACATGTAGTTGACGGCGTAGACATTGCCGGGATCGTAGGTCGCCAGACGCTGCGTCACCATAGGCCAGGCATTGCTAAGGTTCGGCAGCTTCGATTTGTCGAGCGGCTGAAAGATCGTCGCCTTGATCTGACGCTGCAGGAAATAGGCCGTGGGCACCACGACGTCATAGCCCGACTTGCCCGCCAGCAGCCGCGTCTCCAGAGTCTCATTGGCATCGAAGGTGTCGTAGACCACCTTGATGCCGGTCTCCTTGGTGAAGTCCTCCAGGACTCCCGGCGCCATGTAGTTCGACCAGTTGTAGAAATTGACCACCCGCTCCTCGGCGCGCGAGGCCGGCGCCAGCAATGTCAGCGCGGCGGCTACGCAAGTGAAGAAGAGCCGATTGCCGCCGCGAGCCATGTGGTCAAATCCTCTATCGCCGATGGATCGCGTCTGAGAGACGCTCAAGCGCCGTATCCAGCGTTGCATCCTTCTTGGCGAAGCAGAACCGCACCACCGAGGTCACCGGATCTTTCTCATAGAAAGCGGAGACCGGGATCGCCGCAACCTTGTAGTCGGTGGTGATACGGCGGCAGAACGCCTCGTCGGTCTCATTCAATCCGAGCGGCGACAGGTCGACCGTGAGGAAGTAAGTGCCTTGCGACTTCAGCACCGGGAAGCCGAGGCGCTCCAGGCCAGCGGTCAGGCGGTCGCGACTCCTGGCGAGCTCCGCGCGCATGTTGAGGAAATACTCGTCCGGCTTCGACAGCCCGTAGGCCACGGCGACCTGCAGATTGGGCGCCGTGGTGAAGGTGAGGAACTGGTGCACCTTGGCAGCGACACGCAACAGATGCGGCGCGGCGCAGACGAAGCCGATCTTCCAACCGGTGAGCGAGAAGATCTTGCCGGCCGAACCGACCTTGATGGTGCGATCACGCATGCCGGGAAGCGTGATCAGCGGAATATGCTCGCGGCCGTCGAAGGTCACGTGCTCCCACACCTCGTCGCAGATCGCGACCGCATCGAATTCCTGGCAGTAGCGCGCCAGCAGCTCGAGATCCTCACGTGGAAAGACCACCGCGGCCGGATTGAGCGGGTTGTTGAATAGGACCGCCTTGGTCTTGGACGTGAAGGCGGAACGCAACATCTCCTCGGAGATCCGCCAATGCGGCGGCTCCAGCCGCAGCAGTTTTGGAATGCCGCCGGCCTGGCGGATGATCGGCAAATAGGAATCATAGACCGGCTGGAAACAGATCACCTCGTCGCCGGGCTCGACCACCGACAGGATCGCCGATGTCAGCGCCTCGGTGCCGCCGGAGGTGACCATCACCTCGCTCATCGGGTCGAGATCGAGCTGGTGCCAATGCGCGTAATGCGACGCGATCGCGCTACGCAGTTCCGGCAGGCCCATCATCGACGGATACTGATTGTAACCGTTCAGCACTGCGTCGGCGGCGGCGCGCCTGATGTCCTCCGGGCCCGGGTCGTCGGGAAAGCCCTGGCCGAGATTGATGGCGTTGTTGTCGCGCGCAAGCTGCGACATCGCCTCGAAAATGGTGACGGGAAGGTCTGCGAAGACCTTGTTCTGGGAAATCATAATGTGCTGTCAGCCGCCGGTCTTTGTGGGCAGGCCCGCGGCCTTCCAGCCGAGCATGCCGCCTGCGAGATGCTTGTCATAGGACAGGCCCGCCGACTGCGCCGCCATCGAGGCGGTCACCGAGCGCTTGCCCGAGCGGCAGGCGAACACGATCTCCTTGCCGGCCGGATCGGGAATGGTCTGCGGGTTGAAGGTCGAGAGGGGAACCACGACCCCGTCCGGATAGGCTTCCGCAGCCACTTCATTCGGCTCGCGGACGTCGACCAGCAGATAGCGTCCCTCCGCGATCCCCTGCGCCACGTCCTGCGGCGTCAAATCGTGCACCGTTGCCACGCTATCCTCCAACCCTTGATCCCGGGGCGATCCCCACGCCCTCTCCGGCCGAGAAACTCGCCCCGGACGCCTGAAAAATCAAGCGTCACCGTCGCATGCCCGGACCGGCGCGCCATGCGGCGAGCCGCCAGATCGTCCAACTAGTCTGTCAAATGGTCACTTGCGTGCCGACCTCGACCACGCGCCCGCTCGGGATCTGGAAGTAGTCGGTGGCGTCGTTGGCGGTCCGGCTCAGCGCGATGAACAGATGGTCCTGCCAGCGCGGCATGCCGGAATGCGCGGCTGGCTTCAGCGCACGGCGCGACAGGAAGAACGAGGTAGACATGATGTCGAACTGCCAGCCAAGCTTGCGCGCGATCGCCAGCGCCCGCGGCAC
>NZ_JBARGP010000162.1:0-1979 GCF_049798375.1 Bradyrhizobium sp. | reverse complement strand
TCGGTCGGCCGTCCGCGCGGCGCGACCAGCGGACAGCCATGCAGATCCAGCGCATGGATCATCATCAGATTGTCGCCGTGGCCGAAATCCTCGACGGTCAGGCCTTCGGCATCGATCAGCCGGCCGTCCTCAGCACGCACAGCGGTGAAACGGCGGGCGCGGTCGGCATAAGCTGAGGGATCGTTGGAATAGCCCAGGCAGAATTTGCTGCGGCCAGCCATGTAGCCGAGCTCGTAGACGGTTCCGGCATCGGCGCCGGGGCCACGGAACGGCGTGAGATTGGCGATGATCGCGTCGGCCGCGTTCATCATCGCCTCGTTGCCGCTGTAGATGTCGAGCGACACCGTGTGCGCAGCGAGATCGATGGTGTTGTCGAGCGGATAAAGCCCGCCCAGACCAAATTGCGCGCAGATCGCAACTTTGCGGCGGCCGACCTCAAGAGCGTCCGGCAGGAACACGTCGGGACCTGCCAGATACACTTTCCTCATCGTCGATCACCGCGAACGCGGCTCAGGCGAGCTTCACGGTTTCCGTCTTGGCGTCCTTGCCGAGCGTCTCGAACACCTTGGCGACGATGCCCTTGGCATCGAGGCCGGCGCGGCCATACATCGCCGCCGGCGTGTCGTGGTCCTGGAACACGTCGGGCAGCACCATGGAGCGGAAACGCACCATGCCGGTGTCCAGCACACCCTGGTCGGTCAGGTACTGTGCGACATGCGATCCGAAGCCGCCGACCGAGCCTTCCTCGATCGTGATCAGGACGTCGTGGTCGCGGGCGAGCTTGAGCACCAGCTCCGTGTCGAGCGGTTTCATGAAGCGCGCATCCGCGATCGAGGTCGAGAGACCATGAGCTGCAAGCTCGTCGGCCGCTTTCTCGCATTCGGCGAGACGGGTGCCGAAGGAGAGCAGGGCAATCTTGCTGCCCTGGCGGATCATGCGACCCTTGCCGACCTCGAGGGGAATACCGACTTCCGGCATTTCGACGCCGCGGCCTTCGCCGCGCGGATAGCGCACTGCGCTCGGCTTGTCGTTGATCGCGACCTGGGTGGCCACCATATGCACGAGTTCGGCCTCGTCGGAGGCGGCCATGATCACCATGTTCGGCAGACAGCCGAGATAGGCGTTGTCGAACGAGCCGGCATGGGTGGCGCCGTCGGCGCCGACCAGACCGGCGCGGTCGATCGCGAATCGCACCGGCAGCGACTGAATCGCGACATCGTGCACGATCTGGTCGTAGCCGCGCTGCAGGAAGGTCGAGTAGATCGCGCAGAATGGCTTGTAGCCCTCGGAGGCGAGGCCGGCGGCAAAGGTCACCGCGTGCTGCTCGGCGATGCCGACATCGAAGGTGCGCTTCGGGAAGGCTTTGTTGAAGATGTCAATGCCGGTGCCGGACGGCATCGCAGCGGTGATGCCGACGATCTTGTCGTCCTTCTCGGCCTCCTTGACCAAGCTCTGACCGAATACGTTCTGATATTGCGGCGCGTTGGGCTTGGCTTTGGCCTGGGTGCCGGTGGCGATGTCGAACTTGGCCACCGCGTGATACTTGTCGGCGGCAGCCTCCGCCGGCGAATAGCCTTTGCCCTTCTGCGTGACGACATGGACCAGGATCGGGCCGGTCTCCATGTCGCGCACGTTCTTGAGCACCGGCAGCAGGTGGTCGAGATTGTGGCCGTCGATCGGACCGACATAATAGAACCCGAGTTCCTCGAACAGCGTGCCGCCATCCATCATGAAGCCGCGGGAATATTCTTCGACGCGGTTGGCCCGGTTGGCGATCACCTTCGGCAGGCGGTCGTTGATCTGCTTGGCGACTTCGCGCAGCGTGCGATAGGTCTTGCCCGAGTAGAGGCGGGACAGATAGGCCGACATGGCGCCGACCGGCGGCGCGATCGACATGTCGTTGTCATTGAGGATCACGATCAGGCGGGAGTTCATCGCGCCCGCATTGTTCATGGCCTCATAGGCCATGCCGGCGGACA
>NZ_JBARGP010000161.1:0-1846 GCF_049798375.1 Bradyrhizobium sp. | reverse complement strand
GGCTCGCCTTGGTGATGCCGAGCAGAACCGGGACGCCGGTGGCGGGCTTCTTGGCCTCTTCCACGGCCTTCGCGTTGAGCACGTCGAACTCGATCTTGTCGACCTGTTCGCCCGAGATCATGTCGGTGTCGCCCTGGTCGGTGACCTCGATCTTCTGCAGCATCTGACGGACAATCACCTCGATGTGCTTGTCGTTGATGAGCACGCCTTGCAGCCGGTAGACCTCCTGGATTTCGTTGACCAGATAGGCAGCGAGTTCCTCGATGCCCTTGATCGCCAGGATGTCGTGCGGTGCCGGGTTGCCTTCGACGATGAAGTCGCCCTTTTCGACGATATCGCCGTCCTGCAGATGGATGTGCTTGCCCTTCGGGATCAGGTACTCACGCGGCTCCTCGGTCTTGTCGATCGGCTCGATCGAGATGCGGCGCTTGTTCTTGTAGTCGCGGCCAAAGCGGATGGTGCCCGCGATTTCCGCGATGATCGCCGCGTCCTTCGGCTTGCGCGCCTCGAACAGTTCCGCCACCCGCGGCAGACCGCCGGTGATGTCACGGGTCTTGGCACTCTCGGTCGAGATACGGGCAAGGATGTCACCCGCCTTGACCGTCGAGCCGATGTCGACCGACAGAATGGCGTCGACCGACAGCATGTACCTCGCATCGCCGCCGCGGGCGAGCTTCAGCACCTTGCCGTCCTTGCCCTTGATCACGATCGCGGGCCGCAGATCGGCGCCGCCACGCGTCGAGCGCCAATCGATGACGACGCGCTTGGCGATACCGGTCGATTCATCGAGCGTTTCCGAGATCGACAGACCTTCAGTCAGATCCTCGAACCCGATCGTACCCTCGGCTTCCGTGAGGATCGGGCGGGTATAAGGATCCCACTCGGCGATACGCTGGCCGCGCTTGATCGTGTCGCCCTCGTCGACGTGCATACGGGCGCCGTACTGGATACGGTGCGTCGCACGCTCGGTGCCGTCGGGATCGACGATCGCAACCACCATGTTGCGCACCATGGCGACCAGATGGCCTTCGCTGTTGCGCGCGATCGCCTTGTTGCGGATCACGACCTTGCCTTCGAAGTTCGATTCGACGAAGGACTGCTCGTTGAGCTGCGCGGCGCCGCCAATGTGGAACGTGCGCATGGTCAGCTGGGTGCCCGGCTCACCGATCGACTGTGCGGCGATGACGCCGACAGCTTCACCGTGATTGACCGGAGTACCGCGAGCCAAGTCGCGACCGTAGCACATCTTGCAGATGCCGTTGACGAGTTCGCAGGTCAGCGCCGAGCGGATCTTCACCTCTTGCACGCCAGCCTGCTGGATGGCGTCGATATGGCTCTCCTCCATCAACGTGCCGGCCTTGATCAGCACGTTACCGGAAGCCGGATCGCGCACGTCGTCGCAGGGCACGCGACCTAGAATCCGCGAGCCGAGCGAAGCCACGACCGTGCCGGCATCGACGATGGCGCGCATCTTGATGCCGAGATGGGTGCCGCAATCGTCCTGCGTGATGATGCAGTCCTGCGCCACGTCGACCAGACGGCGGGTCAGGTAGCCGGAGTTCGCGGTCTTCAACGCGGTGTCCGCGAGGCCCTTACGGGCACCGTGGGTCGAATTGAAGTACTCGAGAACCGAGAGACCTTCCTTGAAGTTCGAGATGATCGGCGTTTCGATGATCTCGCCCGACGGCTTGGCCATCAGGCCGCGCATACCGGCGAGCTGACGCATCTGGGCCGGCGAACCGCGGGCACCGGAATGCGACATCATGTAGATCGAGTTGATGTCGGCATCCGCACCAGACGCCGTCTTCTTGGTGACGGAGATTTCCTTCATCATCTCCTTGGCGAT
>NZ_JBARGP010000160.1:0-22573 GCF_049798375.1 Bradyrhizobium sp. | reverse complement strand
CGAATTCGAGCACGCCTTGGTTGGCGCGGTTGAGCCCGCCGGAATAGCTGTAGGCGTCGGGATCGTTCTGGGCGTAGGTCTCGAGCTTGCGGATGTCGACCTTGCCGACCAGCGAGGAGATGTCCTGATTGTTCTCGTCGCCGGGCTCGGTCTTGGCGATGCCGATCTGACGCAGCCGCGACGGCTGCAGCTTGGCGACGCGAAACTGGGAAATGTCGCCGCCGAACGCCTCCAGCCGCTTGTAGCACCACGGGCTCATCAGCCCGGTGAGGCGGCGGCGCGGAATGCCATACTTCTCTTCGAGCATCGGCCCGAGCGTGTCAGGATCGAACAGCCCGAGCGGGCTTTCGAACACCGGGCTCAGCTCGTCGCCTGCCTTGAGCACATAGATAGGATGCGTTTCCATCAGCTGCTTCAAGCGCTCGGCGAGCGAGGACTTGCCGCCGCCGACCGGTCCGAGCAAATAGAGAATCTGCTTGCGCTCTTCGAGACCCTGCGCGGCGTGGCGGAAGAAGCCGACGATGCGCTCGATCGTATCTTCCATGCCGTAGAAGCCGGAAAAGGCCGGATACAGGCGCACCGTGCGGTTCAAGAAGATACGGCCAAGGCGGGGGTCCTTGGCCGTGTCGATCATCTGCGGCTCACCGATCGCAGCTAGTAGTCGTTCAGCGGCGTTGGCATATCGCATCGGGTCGGTTCGGCACGATTCAAGATATTCGGCCATCGACATGTCGGTCTGACTTCTCGCCTCGAACGACCTGGCGAAAGCGTTGAACAAAGAATCGTTGTACATGATCCTGCTCCACCGTGAGTTCCGCCGCACTGCTGCTGCCAGTCGAGCTACGGAAGCGTTTCGATCCTCGTCACCGACTCACTTAACATGGACATTCTGGTCGCCATTGGGCACACGGCAACCGGGCCTCTGCAATGCAAAGTGCGAGCAGCCGCTGCTGTATCAACAAGCAGTTGGACCAATAGTTCGGCAGAAACGCGTCCGAACCACTGGTTTTGGAGCCCATTGTCGCCGCTTCGCAACATCCGCAAATCACCGGTGATTTGTCGCCGGAGCACTCCCCTGCGGTGCACAAACAATTGTGAACCGGCGGGGACACGCAGGCGGCACTCAGCATTTCCAGACACGAGTCGCTTTCGACGCGCCGTATTCCAATTCAACACAGATGGTTTCGGAGGCGACCGATCTCGATGCGACTCGGCCGCTACCGTCTTGGCACAGATAGCCTGACCCTCGAAAGTTATCGCTTTCCTAACAAGCGACATGCCCCCGCAATTCCGCGATCCTGTCACTCGTTCATTTTTGTTGCGTTGAAGGCACCGACGCTCGTCGCGCGTGATCGCGCCGACAACCTGTCCAGCCGCATCGAGATCACAATTTCCAATGGCCGTATTGTGCTCATGATGTCGCGTGCCGGCTTCCGCAGCAAGCCTCGCGCCTGATTCGTTCGCCGCAATGACGCCTCTCATCTTGCGCATCACCCGAAGCAAGGACCATCGATGAAGCCGTTCATGACGGCGCAAATTCACGACAGTGAAATCCACGACAATAAGGCGACGACAAGCGGTTCGTTCCTGCCTGGTCGTGCCAACATCCAAATCATGCCGCGCTCTTCGCCTGTCGCACGCTCTTTGGCTTTCGCGCTGTTCGGCTTTCGCAAGGCACTCGCGGCCATCGGGCACAAATGATAGCATGTCATTGAACACATGTGACTGCATTCGTGGTTTGCAAGGAGGCAACATGCATCGTCGAAATATGCTCTGGGGCGCGCTCTCGGCAGCCGGCGCGTTCTTCGCGGCGACCCGGGCGCAGGCCGCGGCGAGCGCCAAGGGCGATGACAAACCCGGCGACAAGCTCAAGGTGGTTTATCACCTCAGCGACGCTGACAAGGTCGCTTTCGTGCTCGGCAATATCCAGAATCACCTCGATGGCGTCGGCGGGCCGGATCACGTGACCATCGCGCTCGTGGTGCACGGCCCGGCTTTGAAAGCTTTCCACGCCTTCGGGGCGCTTCCCGACGTCAGCGCCAAGATCGACCAATTCTCCAAAGCCAAGCTGCAGCTCGCCGCCTGCGGCAACACCATGAAGGCGCAGCACGTCACCTTGGCGGATTTGTTGCCCGGATTTGTCGAAGCCGAGAAAGGCGGCGTGGTGCGGATCGCCGAGCTGCAGTCGCAGGGATATCTGTACATTCGGCCCTGAGTGACCCGGAGGAGCGCCGTCGGGATTAAGGCCAGCCGCAATGTGACAGCGCATGAAATCTGGCCGTCCCACCTTGGGATTCCCCCGGGATCAATCCATTATGAATGGCGTTATCCAAAGGGGGAGCCCATAGTGGCGGCCGGTTCCATTGACAAATACGGCCCTCCGCCGAATGCTGGAACCCCAAAAAAAGCAAGCCAGCGCATATAGATAGGCAGCCATGAATCCCGTCAAGAAACTCGAAGAGCATGGCCAGGCAGTCTGGCTGGATTTCCTCGCCCGAGGCTTCATCGCGAAAGGCGACCTCAAGCAGCTGATCGACCAGGACGGCGTCAAGGGCGTGACGTCGAACCCGTCGATTTTCGAGAAGGCGATCGGCAGCTCCGACGAGTATGACGCGCCCATCGGAAAAGCGCTGAAGAGCGGCGATCGACCGGTGTCAGCCTTGTTTGAGGCGCTCGCGGTCGAGGACATTCAGCACGCCGCCGACGTCCTTCGCCCGGTTTACGATCGCTTGGACGGCAATGACGGCTTCGTCAGCCTTGAGGTATCGCCCTATCTAGCGCTCGACACCAAGGCCACGATCGCCGAAGCCAAGCATCTGTGGAAGGCGGTCGACCGCAAGAACCTGATGATCAAGGTGCCGGCGACCGACGAGGGACTGCCCGCGATCGAGCACCTGATCGGCAAGGGCATCAGCGTCAACATCACGCTCCTGTTCTCGCAGGCGGTCTATCGCGAGGTCGCCGAAGCCTATCTCGCGGGCCTCGAGAGCTATGTCGAGGGCGGCGGCGATCCGTCGCATATCGGGAGTGTCGCTTCCTTCTTCGTCAGCCGCATCGACAGCATGGTCGACAAGCAGCTTGACGAGAAGATTGCCAAGGCCAACGACCCCTCAGAGAAGGAACGGCTCGCCGCGCTGAAGGGCAAGGTCGCGATCGCCAACGCCAAGATGGCGTATCAGGATTACAAGCGGCTGTTCTCGGGCGCGCGATGGGAGGCGCTCGCCGCCAAGGGTGCCAAGCCGCAGCGGCTATTATGGGCGTCCACCGGCACCAAGAACAAGGATTATCGTGACACCCTCTATGTCGAGGAATTGATCGGCCCCAACACCATCAACACGGTGCCCCCGGCAACGCTCGACGCCTTCCGCGATCACGGCAAAGTGCGTGACAGCCTGGAAGAGAACGTCGAGGATGCCAAAGCGGTGCTCGACGAACTCGCGCACACCGGCATTTCGCTCGATGCGATCACGGCGGAGCTCGTCAATGACGGCGTCAAGCAGTTCGCCGACGCCGCGGACAAGCTTTACGGCGCGGTCGCCCACAAGCGCGCGACCGTGCTGGGCGCGGACATCGGCAAGCAAACCATCGCGACCGGAGCCGAGTTCGACAAGAAGGTCGCGAAGGCCACCGAAGACTGGCGCGCCGGCGCCAAGATTCGCAGGCTCTGGCAGAAGGATTCGTCGGTCTGGACCGATCAGGACGAGCATAAATGGCTGGGCTGGCTGACCAGCGCCGCCAAGGCCGACCTCAGGGATTATGAGGATTACGCCCAGCGCGTGAAGGGACAGAAATTCTCCGATGCCGTCGTGCTCGGCATGGGTGGCTCCAGCCTCGGCCCCGAGGTGCTTGCGGAGACCTTCCCGCGCAAGTCCGGCTTCCCCAAGCTGCATGTGCTGGACTCCACCGATCCGGCGCAGGTGCGCGCGATGGAAAAGGCGATCGACATCTCCAGGACGGTGTTCATCGTCTCCTCGAAATCGGGCGGCACCACCGAGCCCAACGCGATGAAGGACTATTTCTTCGCGCGCGTATCGGATGCGATTGGCGCCGCGAGGGCGGGTCACCGCTTCATTGCCGTCACCGACCCCGGCTCATCGCTGGAGAAGACCGCGCAACGCCAGGGCTTTGCGCGCGTCTTCCACGGCGAATCGACGATTGGCGGCCGCTATTCGGTGCTGTCGCCGTTCGGCCTGGTACCGGCCGCGACCGCCGGCATCGATGTCCGCAAGCTGATCACCAACGCGCTGTCGATGGTGCGCTCGTGCGGCGCCGACGTGCCGCCGCGTGAGAATCCCGGCGTGCAGCTCGGGCTTGCGATGGGCTTGGCCGGCCTCGAAGGCCGCGACAAGGTGACGATCTTCTCCTCGCCCAAAATCGCCGATTTTGGCGCCTGGGCCGAGCAGTTGATCGCGGAGTCCACCGGCAAGGAAGGCAAGGGCCTGATCCCGATCGATGGTGAGCCGCTCGGCGAACCCGCCCTTTACGGCAATGACCGCTTCTTCATCGATATCCGCACCGAGGGCGAGCAGGACGATGTGCATGAGCAGAAGCTCGAGGCGCTCGAGCAGGCCGGCCATCCAGTGGCGCGTATCGTGATGCAATCGATCGATCACCTCGGCCAGGAGTTCTTCCGTTTCGAGATGGCCGTTGCAGTCGCCGGCAGTGTGCTCGGCATCAATCCGTTCGACCAGCCTGATGTCGAGGCCGCCAAGATCAAGACCCGCGAGCTTACCGCGGAATTCGAAAAATCCGGCGCATTGCCGAGCGAACAGCCCGTGATGTCGGCCAAGGGCTGCGAGCTCTATACCGATGCCCACAATGCCGAGGCGCTGCGCGAACACGGCGCCGACGGCAGCCTGACCTCGTGGCTGAAGGCGCATCTCGCCCGTGCCGACAAGGGGGACTACGTCGCCTTGCTCGGCTATGTCGAGCGCAATGACGGCAATATCGATGCGCTGCAGGCCATGCGTGTGAGGCTGCGCGACAGCAAGCATCTGGCGACCTGCGCCGAATTCGGCCCGCGTTTCCTCCACTCCACCGGCCAAGCTTACAAGGGCGGTCCCGACAGCGGCGTCTTCCTGCAGATCACCGCCGATGACGCTGCCGATCTCGACATCCCCGGCCAGAAAGCGAGCTTCGGGATCATCAAGGCGGCACAGGCGCGCGGCGATTTCGACGTGCTGACCGAGCGTGGCCGACGTGCGCTGCGGGTGCATCTCAAGGGTAATCTCAAATCGGGGCTGAAGATGCTGGACGCCGCGATCACGGACGCGCTGAGCTAAAGCTCTGCGCGACGATCATGCTCACGATCTAAGGCGTTGAAGTCAGGAAAGTTGGTAAAATGCAGCTCGGGATGATTGGCCTGGGGCGGATGGGCGGCAACATCGTCCGCCGCCTGACGCGCGACGGACATACCACCGTCGTCTATGACCGCGATACCAAGGCCGTCTCGTCCCTCGCCGCCGATGGTTCGGTGGGCACCGGCAGCCTCGAGGAGTTCGTCAGCAAGCTCGAGAAGCCGCGCACCATC
Organism: Bradyrhizobium sp.; assembly: GCF_049798375.1. GTDB lineage: Bacteria > Pseudomonadota > Alphaproteobacteria > Rhizobiales > Xanthobacteraceae > Bradyrhizobium. The sequence continues at coordinate 17,043 of NZ_JBARGP010000160.1, read as the reverse complement.
TGGGTGATGCTCCCCGCAGGCAAGATCACCGAGGACACCATCGCACAACTCGCCAAGCTGATGGAGGCAGGCGATGTCATCATCGATGGCGGCAATACCTTCTGGCAGGACGACGTTCGTCGCGGCATGACGCTGAAAGAGCGCGGCCTGCATTATGTCGACGTCGGCACCAGCGGCGGCGTCTGGGGTCTCGACCGCGGCTATTGCATGATGATCGGCGGCGACAAGGCGGTCGTCGACCGGCTCGATCCGATCTTCGCGAGCCTGGCGCCGGGTGCAGGTGACATTCCGCGCACGCCTGGGCGCGACGCCAAGGATTCGCGCGTCGAGCGCGGCTATATCCATGCCGGGCCGATCGGCGCCGGCCATTTCGTCAAGATGATCCACAACGGCATCGAATACGGCCTGATGCAGGCCTATGCCGAAGGCTTCGACATCCTGAAGAATGCCAACAGTCAGTCACTGCCGGAGGCGCATCGCTTCGAATTCGACCTCGCCGATATCGCCGAAGTCTGGCGCCGTGGCAGCGTGATCCCATCCTGGCTGCTCGATCTAACCTCCTCTGCCCTCGCCAAGCAGCCCGGGCTCGAGAAATATTCCGGCTTTGTCGAGGATTCCGGCGAAGGCCGCTGGACCGTCAACGCCGCGATCGACGAAGCCGTGCCGGCCGAGGTGCTGACCGCGGCGCTGTTCGCCCGTTTCCGCTCGCGCAAGGATCATACCTTCGCCGAGAAGATTCTCTCGGCGATGCGCGAAGGCTTCGGCGGCCACCACGAGCCGAACGCTCCCGCGGCCAAGCCGAAGGGGTGAGCTATGGCGAACGGTTCATTTGCGTATAAGAAGCCGGATTCTTGCGCCTTCGTCATCTTCGGTGTCACCGGCGACCTGACCCACCGCCTGGTCATGCCGTCGCTCTACAATCTTGCCACCAGCAATTTGTTGCCGGATCGCTTCTGCATCGTCGGCATCACGCGGAAGGAAGCGTCGAGCGAGAAGCTGCGTGACGATCTGCTGGAGGGCTTGCGCAAATACGCCACGCGCCACATCGACGATGAGGTGGCGAAGCGCCTCCTGCAATGCGTCACCGCGATCGAGGCCGATCCAGCGGAGCCGGAGAGCTTCGATCGGCTCAAGGATAAGCTGGAGAAGCTCGAGGCCAAGCGCGAAACCGGCGGCAACCGCTTGTTCTATCTGGCGACACCACCGAATGCCTTTGCGCCGATTGCCGAGCAGCTCGGCCGCGTCGGCCTGTTGCAGGAACAGGATAACGGCACCCCATGGCACCGGCTGGTGGTTGAGAAGCCGTTCGGCACCGATCTCGCTTCGGCCAAGGCGCTAAACGACAAGCTTCTGAAGATCATGGACGAGCACCAGATCTATCGGATTGATCATTACCTCGGCAAAGAGACGGTGCAGAACATCCTGGTGCTGCGCTTCGCCAATGGCATGTTCGAGCCGATCTGGAATCGTCACCACATCGACCACGTGCAGATCACGGTCGAGGAGACACTCGGCGTTGGCACCCGCGGCAGCTTCTACGATGCCACCGGCGCGCTACGCGACATGGTGCCCAATCATCTGTTCCAGTTGCTGTCGCTAGTCGCGATGGAGCCGCCGGCGCGCTTCGACGCCCACACCGTGCGCTCGGAGAAGGCCGAGGTGCTGTCTGCCATCCAGATCCAGAGCGAGGCCGAAGCGCTGCAGAATTCGGTGCGCGGCCAATACACGGCAGGCCAGATCGGCAACACCAAGCTGTCGGACTATTCCCGGACCGAAGACGTCAAGCCTGATAGCGCGACCGAGACCTTTGCCGCGTTGAAGCTGACGATCGACAATTGGCGCTGGGCTGGCGTGCCGTTCTATCTGCGTACCGGCAAGGCGCTGAACCAGAAGCGCACCGAAGTCGCGATCAAGTTCCGGCAGGCGCCGTTCGCGATGTTCACCTGCACGCCGGTCGATACCTTAGCGGAGAATTATCTGGTCATCGCCATCGAGCCGACGCAGGGCATCACGCTGCAGTTCAATACCAAAATCCCGGGCCCGTCGATCCGTACCGACGGCGTGGAGATGAAGTTCAACTACAAGGACTATTTCCAGGCCGAGCCCGCGACGGGCTACGAGACCCTGATCTATGACTGCATGATCGGCGACAACATCCTGTTCCAGCGCGCTGACAGCGTTGAAGCGGGCTGGAAAGCGGTGCAACCGTTCATCGACGCCTGGAAGAAGGCCGGAGGCGACGGCCTGCAGACCTACACTGCCGGCAGCGAAGGCCCGGAGGCGGCAGCGGAGCTCTTGACCCGCGATGGCCGCAGCTGGCGCAAACCCGCCCAGGGGTGACGGCGATGTCGGACGATCGTCAATTGGTGCGTGTGGCCGACAAGGCGGCGCTGGCGACCGTGGCTGCAGAGCAGCTGCTGGCGCAGGTCGACGCCAATCCCGGCCGCGTCGCGATCTGCCTGACTGGCGGATCGAGCCCGAAGCAGCTCTATGAATTGCTGGCGACCGAACCCTATCGCAGCCGCATGCCCTGGGAGCGCGTGCACTGGTTCATTGGCGACGAGCGCTTCGTGGCATCCGGCGATCCGCTCCACAACATGACGATGGCCCGCGAGGCATTTCTCGACGCCTGCGCGCCGCCATCGAACATCCATCCGATTCCGACCGATGGCATCGATCCCGACGCCTGCGCACGCCGCTACGCGGACGAATTGCAGGCGTTCTATCGGGCGGACAGGCTCGATCCGGCCAAGCCGCTGTTCGACCTGGTGCTGATGGGAATCGGTCCTGACGGCCATACCGCCTCGCTATTTCCGGGCTTCCCGGCAGTCGAGGTGCGCGATCGCTGGGTGGTCGGCGTCGATCATGCCCATGTCGCCCCCTTCGTGCCCCGGATCAGCCTGACGCTGCCGGCGCTGGCGTCCTGCCGCAAAATGCTGTTCGAAGTGGCGGGAGAAGACAAGCGCGCGATCTTGACGCGGGTGCTGTCCGGCGAGAATCTGCCGGCCAATCGCGCCCGCTCGGAGCACCAGACGGTGTTCCTGATCGATGCGGCCGCGTGGCCGGAGAACTTTCGTGACCAACCCGACGTCTGAGCTGCCCTCCGCCCTTGTCATCATGGGGGTGGCCGGCTCGGGAAAAAGTACGATTGGCGAAGCTCTCGCTGAGCGCCTGGGCTGGCGCTACGAAGACGGTGACAGCTTCCATCCCGCCGCCAATGTCGCCAAGATGAGCTCCGGGCAGCCTTTGACCGACGAGGACCGCTGGCCCTGGCTCAAGGCGATCGCCGCCGAGATCGAGCGCTGCCGGCAAGCCAGCCAGCACGTGATCATCGCCTGTTCGGCGCTGAAGAAGGCCTATCGCGATATCCTGGTGCACGGACGCGACGACATCCGGATGGTCTATCTCAATGGCAGCCAGGGTCTGGTTGCCGACCGCCTCGGTCATCGCAAGGGCCATTTCATGCCGCCGGGCCTGCTCGACAGCCAGTTCGCGACGCTGGAGCCGCCCTCGCCCGACGAGCGGCCGATCACCGTCTCGATCGACGGGCCGGTCGAGACCATCGTGGACCACATCGTGCAACAATTGCAGCCCGCTCCCCCGCTTTCCAGGAATCCCTCATGAGCCGCATTGCGCTTGTCGTGTCCGACGTCGACGGCACGCTGCTGACCAAGGACAAGACGTTGACCGACGCCGCGCTCAAGGCGGCGCAGCGGCTGCACGATTCCGGCATCGCATTCACGATCACCTCCAGCCGGCCTGCTATCGGCATGCGCTTCCTGGTCGAGCCGCTCGGCATCACGCTGCCGGTCGGACCGTTCAACGGCTCCTCGATCGTCGACGTCAACATGCACCCGGTCGAGCAGAACCTGATCCCGACCTCGGCGGCCGCGCGCGCGATTGATGTGCTCGATCAATTCGGCGTCGACATCTGGCTGTTCACCAACGAAGTCTGGCTGACCAAACATCCGGACGGCGACTACGTGCCGAATGAGAAGCGCGCGATCCGCGCCGACCCGACCATCGTCGAGGATTTCTCGCCCTATCTGTCTTCGGCCTGCAAGATCGTCGGCTCGAGCCGCGATTTCGAGCTTTTGGTCCGCTGCGAGGCCGCGATGCACGACGCGCTGGGCTCGCAGGCGCTGGCGGTGCGCTCGCAGGACTACTACCTCGACATCACTCCGCCCGGCCGCGACAAGGGCACCTTCGTCACCGCGATGGCGCAGCGGCTCGGCGTTCCCCTCAGCGCAGTTGCTACCATCGGCGACATGCATAACGACGTTGCGATGTTCAAGGTCAGCGGGCTCTCGATCGCGATGGGCAACGCCTCGGACGAGGTGAAGGGCTTCGCCAGCCGCGTCACCACCTCCAACGAGGACGACGGCTTTGCGAACGCGATGGAGCTGATCCTGAAGGAGAACGCCGGGTAAGCTCCCGACGTCGTCCGGGCGAAAGCCGGGACCCATACTCACCGGCTTCCGTTTTGCGAAAGCTGGAGCAATGCTCTTGTCTGAGTATGCCGAGCGGTAGTTATGGAACCCGGCTTTCGCCGGGACGACACCGTTTGTGCGGCTGCTCCGAGTTCAAGCCGATCCCTCCGATCGCTGCATCGCAGGCCTCTTGCTCGCCCGTGCGGCCTCACAGAGATTATGGGCTGTGTTGATCAGCGCAATGTGGGTCAGCGCCTGCGGGAAGTTGCCGGTCTGCCGGCCGGCGCCGACGTCGTACTCCTCGGCAAGCAGGCCGAGATCATTTGATAGCGCAATCACGCGTTTGAACAGAACCTCGGCCCCGGCGATATCGCCAGCCAGCACATGTGCATCCGCAAGCCAGAACGTGCAGGCCAGGAACGCGCCTTCGATCGGCTCGAACTCGTCGTCGCGCGACGTACGCGGGTCGTGCCGCAGCACCAATCCATCGCGGATCAAATGCTGCTCGATCGCTGCAATCGTGCCGCGAATACGGGAGTCCGTCGGCGGCAGGAAGCCGACCGCGGGCAGCAGCAGCAGGCTGGCATCGAGCAGTTGCGAACCGTAGGATTCGACGAAACTGTTCGTCGAAGCATCAAAGCCCTTCTCACAGACGTCGCGGTGGATGGTCGCGCGCAAGGTCTTCCAGTCGTGCAGCGGCGCTTCGAAGCCGAATTTTTCCGCGCTCTTGATGGCCCGATCGAATGCAACCCAGGTCATCACCTTGGAGAAGACGTAGTGCTGCCCCTCGCCACGGCGCTCCCAGATCCCGTGGTCGGGCTGGTCCCAGACCTCCGCAAGATGCTGGAGCACCGCGCATTCGAGCGCCCAAGTGCCGTCGTTGAGCTTGAGCGCGGCCATGCGCGCCTGGTGGAATGCATCCATCAGCTCGCCATAGACGTCGAGCTGCAGCTGCGCATGCGCGGCGTTGCCGATCCGCACCGGCTGCGCGCCCTCATAGCCGGGCAGCCAGTTGGCCTCCCATTCCAGCAGGCGCCGCTCGCCCCTGATGCCGTACATGATCTGCATATGGGCCGGCGCCCCGGCCGCCGCGCGCAGCAGCCAATTATGCCAGGCCAGCGCTTCTTCGGTATAGCCGGAGTTCATCAGCGCCAGCAGCGTAAAGGTCGCATCGCGCAGCCAGCAGAACCGATAGTCCCAGTTGCGCATGCCGCCGAGCTTTTCCGGCAGCGAGGTGGTGGGTGCGGCAACGATGCCGCCGGTCGGGTCGTAGGTCAGCGCCTTCAGCGTGATCAGCGAGCGCATCACCAGGTCCCGGTAGTCGCCCTGGAAAGTGCAGCGGCCGGTCCAGTCCCGCCAATACGCCTCGGTGTCCGCGAGCGCCTGATCCGAATCGATCGGCTCCGGCACCGGCAGATGCGACGGCCCATAGGTCAGCACGAAGGGGATGGTGTCGCCGGCGCCGACCGTGAACTCGGCCACGGTGGTCATATCCTGACCGCGGGTCTCGACCCGCGTCCGCAGCACGGTCATGTCCTGACCGCAAATCGCGAGCAGCGCAGAGCCATCCTCCGTGCGCCGCACCCAGGGAATGTCGACGCCGAAGCCGAAGCGGATAATGAGCTCCATCCGCATCGCGACAGTGCCGCGCACCCCGCGCACCAGGCGCACGATGTCGGAGGCCTTGCCGCGCGGCGGCATGAAGTCGATCAGATCGACCGCGCCGTCGGCGGTCTCAAACCGCGTCTCCAGGATAAGGCTGTCGCCGCGATAGCGGCGCGACTGCGCCGTAACATCGCCTTCCGGCGCGATCAGCCAGCGGCCGTGCTCGCGATCGCCGAGCAAGCCGGCGAAGCAGGCATCGGAATCGAAAGCCGGCCAGCACAGCCAGTCGATCGATCCGTCGCGACCAACCAAAGCGGCGGTCTCGCAATCGCCGATCAGGGCATAATCTTCGATTCTGGAGGACATTCCCTGACGCCTATTGAACGATGCCCCGGAAATCAGCCTGCCGCTCTGACGCGCCCGGAAGTCGTCGCCTTCAATGCGGCAGCATCGAAGGCGCGGATCATATCCTCGAGCGCGACCGGCAGCTTCTGCCGCCAGTTCGGATGCTCGTCGATGGTGCCGGGAATGTTGGGCTGAGCGACCACGCCGAACAGATCCTCCAGCGAGATCGCAAGCAGCCGCGAGCGGGTGCGCGACAGGAAGCTGATCATCGCATAGAGATCGTTGCGCTCGATCCCATTGTGCCGCAGCACTTCGTCCAGCATCGCAAGGGCACGCCAGCGCTCCTGGTCGGTCTCGCCCGGGTCGATGCCGAGCGCGCGCTTGGTGTTCAAGTCGCCAAAGGAACGCCAGCCGGCATAAGTCGAGAGATCATGGGTGCTGAAGGTAATCAGCGCATTCGGCACATAATAATCGATATCGCGGAAGTGGCCCGCGTCGTCGCGCTCGAACATCATCACTTTGTAAGACCAGATGCCCCAATCGGCCATCTGCTCGCGGAAGCCCGGCGGCACCGTGCCGAGATCCTCGCCGATGACGACGCAATGATTGGCAACGCTCTCCAGCGCGGTCGCGGCCAACAGCGCGTCGAACGGCATCTGCGCATACGCACCCTGCCGTGCAGGAAATCCATGCGGCACCAAATAGAGCCGCTTCAGGCCGAGCACGTGATCGAGCCGGATCGCACCGGCATGGCGCATCGAGGCCCGCAGCATGTCGCGGAACGGCTGAAACGATTTCTGCTCCAGCCCGGGCGCGTTGAAGCCCGCGAGACCCCAGTTCTGTCCGACCGTGTTGAGCGGATCCGGCGGTGCGCCGACCGAGAGGCTGCGCGAAATCGCGCCCTGCTCGTTCCATGCATCGAAGCCGTCCGACTGCACGCCGACCGCCACGTCTAGATAGAGGCCGACCTTCATGCCAAGCCGATGGGCGAGATCCTTGACACCGCGCAATTGCCGCTCGGCCAACCATTGCACATACATGACGAAGGTGGCTTCGTCCTGGTCCGGCCCCTGCAGCAATGCCTGGCATTTGCCCTGATCGGGCTGCTGCCATTCGCCAGGCCACTCCCACCATGGCTTCTTGAACCGATGGCGCAGCACTTCGAACGCGGCAAAGCGTTCCAGCAATGCGCCACCTTCGGTGCGATAGGCCGCGAATTCCTTGGCTTCGGAAGTACCAACCGCCGCCTTGAAGGCTGTAAAAGCGGTTTGCAGCGCCGGCCATTTCAGCGCCGCGACGCTCTTATAATCCACCTCTTCGGTTTGCCGGACGCGCGCGAGCGCTGCGCGGTCGGGTCCACCCTTGAAGCCCGGAGCCTTCTCGACGTCGATATAAAGCGCATTGAGAAACAGCCGGCTGTTCGGCGCATAGGGGCTGAAGTCACCGGGCCGGTCGTCGAACAGCGCATGCAGCGGATTGAGACCGACGCCTTCGGCGCCAAGCTCCGCGGACAGCGTGATCAGATTGGCGAGATCGGTGAAATCGCCGACGCCCCAATTGCGTCCCGAACGGATGCCGTAAAGCTGCACGGCGAGCAGCCAGCCGCGCTCGAAATCGCCGACGAAGGCCTTTTCGGGCGCGACCAGTAGCGGCACCTCTTCATGACATGCCGAGGTATCCACGAGCTCGAGACGATACGAACCGACGGCCAGATTCTCCGGCCAGCAGACCATCTGCTCGGTGGCCTTGCCGCTGGCGACCACCTTTCCAGGACCGTCCTGCCCGCTTCCGAGCGCCCGAATCGTCCAGGTCACTGGCAGCACGGCTTCGTCGTGCAGGCGCGAACGCGCCGGCAGGCCGGAGCGAATCACCACTCCGCCATCGACCAGCCGGCGTGGCGGGGCCTCCGGAAAGGCTTCGATGATGATCTTGAGCGCCGCCTCGTCGGTGACGTGGCGAACGCCTTGACCATCAAAAAATTCGGTCAGGATTCCGAGATTGTGGGCTTGGCTATAGAGATCCATTCGGCTCGCGCTTTGCTCGTAACAGATTCACCTGTCACGGAAATTCGGTAAGAGCGACAACGACATAATCTTGCCTAACGCGTCGCATCGGCTTCTGGTTCCTACCGGAACCAAAGCCAGCGAAGCGGCTTGGTATAGGGTTGGGACGTGGTCTGCGCCAGCGCGTTGGCACGTCAATTTCTTGTCAGTGGCATCACCGTGAACAAAATCACTCAAACTCTCGGGAGCGCCCTCACCGTCGGCGCTTTTGCTTCTATGCTCCCCTCCTCGGAGGAAAACCGCTTCGCGCTTGGCGGACCAGCCCTCCTCTCTCGCCGCCATTTCGTCTCCTGCCGGGAAGCGTGAGGGTCTCATGAACCTGCTGTCCTCCATCGACGCGACCAACCTCGTCACCGATTCCGACGGCGATGGGCTGTGGTACAAAGATGCCATCATCTACCAGCTCCACGTCAAGGCATTCGCCGACAGCAACAATGACGGGGTCGGCGATTTCGTCGGCCTGACCGACAAGCTGGACTATCTGCAGGATCTCGGGGTCACCACGCTGTGGCTGCTGCCGTTCTATCCGTCGCCCGGCCGCGACGACGGCTACGACATCGCCGATTACGGCACCATCAATCCCGATTTTGGGACCATGAAGGATTTCAAGCGCTTCATCCAGGAAGCCAAGCGGCGCGGCCTGCGTGTCATCACCGAGTTGGTCGTCAACCACACCTCCGATCAGCACCATTGGTTCAAGCGCGCCCGGCGCAGCGCACCCGGCTCGAGCGCGCGCAACTGGTATGTCTGGAGCGATACCGACCAGAAATATCTGGGAACGCGTATCATTTTTACGGACACTGAAAAGTCGAACTGGACCTGGGACCCGGAAGCCGGGCAGTTCTACTGGCACCGCTTCTTCTCGCATCAGCCTGACCTCAATTTCGACAATCCGCGCGTCATCAGCGCCATCACCCAGGTGATGAAGCGCTGGTTGGACGCCGGTGTCGACGGCTTCCGGCTCGACGCGATCCCATATCTGTGCGAACGCGACGGCACCAACAACGAGAACCTCCCCGAGACGCATGCCATCATCAAGCGGCTGCGGAGCGAGCTCGACAATTACGCGAAAGGCAAGCTGCTGCTCGCCGAGGCCAATCAATGGCCCGAGGACGTGCAGGAATATTTCGGTCAGGGCGACGAATGCCACATGGCCTACCACTTCCCGCTGATGCCGCGGATCTACATGGCGATCGCGCAGGAAGATCGATTCCCGATCACCGACATCCTGCGGCAGACACCTGATATCCCCAGCAACTGCCAATGGGCGCTGTTCCTGCGCAACCACGACGAACTGACCCTGGAGATGGTAACCGACGTCGAGCGCGACTATCTGTGGTCGACCTATGCCAACGATCCGCGCGCCCGCATCAATCTCGGCATCCGCCGTCGGCTGGCGCCGCTGATGGACAATGACCGGCGCAAGATTGAGCTGATGAACTCGCTGCTGATGTCGTTCCCGGGCACGCCGATCATCTACTATGGCGACGAGATCGGCATGGGCGACAACATCTATCTCGGCGACCGCAACGGCGTGCGTACGCCGATGCAGTGGGCGCCCGATCGCAACGGCGGCTTCTCTCGCGCCGACCCCGCCCGGCTCTATGCGCCGATGATCATGGATCCGGTCTATGGCTACGAGGCCGTCAATGTGGAGGCGCAGTCGCGCAGCCTGTCGTCGCTGCTGAATGCCACCAAGCGGCTGATCTCGGTGCGCAAGGCGACGCTCGCCTTTGGCCGGGGCACCATGAGCTTCATCCGGCCCGCCAACCGCGCGGTGCTGGCCTATGTCCGCCAATACAAGGACGAGGTCATCCTCTGCGTCGCCAATCTGTCGCGCTCAGCGCAGGCGACCGAGCTTGATCTCTCGGCGTTCAAGGACCGCATCCCGATCGAGATGCTCGGACGCTCGCGCTTTCCCGCGATCGGCGAGCTGCCTTACATGATCACGCTCGCGCCTTACGGCTTCTACTGGTTCCAGCTCAAGGAGCGCGAGAAATCCGAGCCCGTCGTGCAGCGCGACGTGCCGGAATTCGAAACCCTGGTGGTGCCGCTCGGTTCGACCTGGGTTTCGCTGGCCCGCACCCGCAGCGTGTTCGAGCGCGACGTACTGCCAGGCCATCTGTCGCGTACGCGCTGGTATCCCGAACATCAGCCGGAAGCGATCCATCCCACGCTCACCTCCGCGATTCCGTTTTGCGACATCGGCGACAACCGGCCGTGGCTGATCTTCTTCAAGGAGATCGAACAGCAGAAGGAAGCCAAGCGCTATTTGCTGCCGATGCAGATCGAATGGATGCGGTTCGACCGCGAGCGCTACAATCCGCAGGCTTTCGCGGCGGTCCGCCAGGGAGCGCGCGAGGGTACCCTGCTCGATGTCGCAATCAGTCCGATCTTCCTGGCGCTGCTGCTGCACAATCTACAGCGCTCCCTGACGGTGGAAGAAAACGGCCTGCAGCTCGAATTCCGTCCGACCAGCAAATTCCCCGACAAGACGATCCGCGAATCCGAGCATATCAGGCCGGTCGAGACCGACCGCTGCAACAGCCTTGCCGTGATCGACAACGAGTTCTTCGTCAAGATCCATCGCGAGATCGAGGTGGGCATCCATCCCGAGATCGAGATGGGGCGCTTCCTGACCGAGGTCGCGGGCTTTGCCAATGCGGCGCCGCTGCTCGGCAGCGTCGAGTTCGTGCAGGACGACGAGCGCTACGCCATCGGCAGCGTTCACGGCTTCATCGAGAACCAGGGCAATGGCTGGACCGTGAGCCTTGCCTATCTCGATCGTTTCGTCGACGAACAGCGGGTGCGAAGCGCAAACGACGGCGATACCCGCCCAAGCCAGGAGCAGCCGCCCTATCTGCGCTATGTGACGCAGGCCGGACGGCGTATCGGCGAACTGCACGCTGCGTTGACATCGAGCACCGATCTCGTCGATTTCGTGCCCGAGCCAACCCGCACCGGCGATGTCGATCGCTGGATGAAGGGCATCAAGGCGCAGGCGGGCCGCATGTTCGCGGCGCTGACCGAACGCCGCGATCGCTTCAAGGAGGCCGAGCGTGCGCTGGTCGACCAGGTGCTGGCCAAGCAGGCCGAGCTTTACGACCAGCTCTCGACGCTGCTCCCACACGATGTCGATGGCCTCAACATTCGCGTCCACGGCGATTTCCATCTGGGGCAAATTCTGATCGTCAAGGACGACATCTGCATCGTCGATTTCGACGGCGACGAGCGGCTGTCGCTCGCCGAGCGCCGACGCAAGGCACCGCCGGCTCGCGACATCGCCGGCTTCCTCCGCTCGATCGACTGCTCGGTCCGGATGGCGCTGGAGCGCGCGTTGCGGACGGCGCCGGACGATCACGGCCGGCTGTCGGCCGCGCTATCGGACTGGCGCGATCAGGCGACTGCCGCGTTTCTTGCCGGCTATCGCGAGATCAAGGCAAATCAGCGCCTCTGGCCGGCCGATCCGCATACGGTCACAGCCATGTTGCGGTTTTTCATGCTGGAAAAAGCCGTCACAGAGATCGAATATGAACTGACCCACCGCCCTGACTGGCTGCGCATCGCACTCAGCAATCTGCTTCACGTTGTTTCTCTTCCCGCTAGCGAGTCCTCATGACCCAGCTTTCCCCCGAGGCGTTTGCGATCATCGAAGGTCGGCACGCCGACCCGTTTCGCTATCTCGGCCAGCATCCCGACGGCGATAACGCCGTGGTTCGCGCCTTTCTGCCCGAAGCGTCACGCGTCGAGGTGGTCGGCGAGCGCGGCGGCGCCGTGCCGATGCGGCGTATCCATGACGCAGGCCTGTTTGCCGGCACGTTGCCGGGAGGCCTGCAGCGTTACCACCTGCGCGCGCATTTCGGCGATCATCTCGTCGATCTCGACGATCCCTACCGCTTCCTGCCGATCCTGAGCGACTACGATCTTTATCTGCTCGGGGAAGGCACCGACCTGCGGCTCTACGATAAGCTCGGCGCGCATCCGATGACGGTCGACGGCACCGACGGAGTCGGCTTCGTCGTGCTCGCCCCCAGCGCCAAACGGGTCAGCGTGGTCGGTGACTTTAACTTCTGGAATGCGCGGCGCCACCCGATGCGGGTACGCGGCAACGGTTATTGGGAGCTGTTCATCCCGCACGCCAAGGTCGGTGACCACTACAAATACGACATTCTCGGTCCTCATGGCGAGCATCTGCCGCTGAAATCCGATCCGCTCGCCTTCGCCGCCGAGATGCGGCCGAAGACGGCATCGATCGTGCTCGACGAGAAGGGGCTGCCGCATCCGCGGCCCGCGCCGGCCGGCGTCAATTCGCTCAACGCGCCGATCTCGATCTACGAAGTTCATCTTGGTTCGTGGCGGCGCAAGAACGGCAACCAATGGCTGACCTATCGCGAGCTTGCCGAGCAGTTGCCGGCCTATGCGCGCGACATGGGCTTCACCCATGTCGAGTTCATGCCGGTCAGCGAGCATCCGTTCGACGGCTCCTGGGGCTACCAGCCGACCGGCCTGTTCGCGCCGACCAGCCGCTTCGGCACACCGGAGGATTTTTCCGCGCTGGTTGACGCCTGCCATCGTGAAGGTCTGGGCGTCTGGCTCGATTGGGTGCCCGGTCATTTCCCCGACGATCCGCACGGGCTCGGGCATTTCGATGGCACGGCGCTCTACGAGCATGCCAACCCGATGCAGGGCCGCCATCTCGATTGGGGCACGCTGATCTACAATTACGGCCGCACCGAAGTGCGCAACTTCCTGGTCTCGAACGCGCTGTTCTGGCTGGATCGCTACGGCATCGACGGCCTGCGCGTCGATGCCGTAGCTTCGATGCTTTATCTCGACTACAGCCGGCCCTCAGGCGGGTGGATTCCCAACAAATTTGGCGGCCGCGAGAACCTCGAGGCCATCGACTTCCTGCGCCGCTTCAACACCGAGCTGTTCGGGCATTTCCCGCACGCGACCACGGCGGCCGAGGAATCGACCTCCTGGCCGCAGGTATCGCGACCGGTCGATACCGGCGGCCTCGGCTTCGGCTACAAGTGGAACATGGGCTGGATGAACGATACCTTGAGCTATATCAGCAAGGATCCGATTCATCGCCGCTATCACCATGGCGACATCCTGTTCGGCCTGCACTATGCATTCTCGGAAAACTTCATCCTGCCGCTGTCCCACGACGAGGTCGTGCACGGCAAGCGCTCGATCTTGGGGCGAATGCCGGGCGACAACTGGCAGCGCTTTGCGAGCCTGCGCGCCTATTACAGCTTCATGTTCGGCCATCCCGGCAAGAAGCTCATGTTCATGGGCTGCGAGATCGCGCAGGAGCGCGAGTGGAATCACGACCATTCGCTCGACTGGCACCTGCTCGAAGACGCCAGATATTCCGGCATCCAGTCGCTGGTCCGCGATCTCAACCGGCTCTATCGCAACCAGCCGGCCCTGCACGAATTGGACTGCGACGGCGCCGGTTTCGAGTGGATCATCACCGACGATGCCGATCACAACATCTTCGCCTGGCTCCGCAAGGGCAAGCATGCACGCGCGCGCTGCATCGTCATCGTGAATTTTTCGCCAAACGTATATTACAACTACAAGGTCCGAGCGCCGTTCGGCGGCAAATGGCGCGAAGCTTTCAACTCGGATTCCGCTCACTACGGCGGCAGCAACGTGGGCAATATCGGCGAGGTCCATGCCTCTGAAGGTCAAAACGAGCTCTCTCTCACCGTCCCGCCCCTGGCAGCGATATTTCTCGTCCCGGAAAGCTGATTCAATGCGCCCGTCTGCCGGAACCTTTACGCGGCTCGGTGCAAACTGGGACGGCCGAGGGACCAACTTCGCATTGTTTTCAGCCAACGCCCACAAGGTCGAGCTGTGTCTGTTCGACAATCAGGGCCGCCGCGAGATCGAGCGGATCGAGCTGCCCGAGCGCACCGAGGATGTCTGGCACGGCTATCTCAACGATGTCTCGCCCGGACAGCTCTACGGCTATCGGGTCTACGGCCCTTACGAGCCCGAACATGGCCATCGCTTCAATCCAAACAAGCTCGTCCTGGATCCCTACGCCAAGCGGCTCGCCGGCCGCCTGGTGTGGAGCGATGCGCATTTTGCCTATCGCGCGGGAAGCCCGCGCGAGGATCTCTCGTTCGATCGTCGCGACAATGCCCGCGGCATGCCGAAGGCCGTCGTCATCGACGAGACCTTCAATTGGGGCCGGCGCGAGATGCGCCCGCAGATTCCCTGGGAAGACACCATCATCTACGAGGCGCATGTCAAAGGTTTGACGCAGAAGCGCAACGATGTGCCGCCCAATCTTCGCGGCACCTTCGGTGGGCTGTCCTCTCCTGCGATGATCAAGCATCTGAAGCGGCTTGGCGTCACCACCATCGAGCTGCTGCCGGTGCACGCCTTCATCGACGACCGAATGCTGGTCGAGAAGAAACTGGCGAATTACTGGGGCTACAACACCATCTCCTTCTTCGCGCCGGAGCCACGTTACGCTCAGGACAATCCGCTCGATTCCTTCCGCACCATGGTGGCGCGGCTCCATGATGCCGGCATCGAGGTGATGCTGGACGTCGTCTACAACCATACCGCCGAGGGCAATCACCTCGGGCCTACGCTGTGCTTCAAGGGCATCGACAATGCCTCCTACTACTGGCTGAAGCCGGACAATCCGCGCTATTATGACGACTTCACCGGCTGCGGCTCGTCGGTCAACCTCACTCATCCGCGCGTGCTGCAGATGGTGATGGATTCGCTGCGCTACTGGGTCGAGGTCTGCCATGTCGACGGCTTCCGCTTCGATCTCGCCACCACGCTGGCGCGCGAACCGCACGGCTTCGATCGCAGGAGCGGCTTTCTCACCGCCATCCGCCAGGACCCGGTGCTGTCGGGCGTCAAACTGGTCGCCGAACCATGGGACGTCGGGCTCGGCGGCTATCAGGTCGGCGCTTTCCCCTCGCAATGGTCGGAATGGAACGACCGTTATCGCAGCGCCATGCGTCGTTACTGGAGCGGCGAAGGCAGCCTGATCGGCGAGGTATCGAGCCGCATGACCGGCTCCTCCGACCTGTTCAATCACGACGGCCGCACCCAGCGCGCCAGTGTCAATCATGTCACCGTGCATGACGGTTTCACGCTCGCCGATCTGTTCAGCTACAACGCCAAGCACAATGAAGCCAATGGTGAGGACAATCGCGACGGCTCCAGCGACAATCACAGCAACAATCTCGGCCACGAGGGGCCGACCGACGATCCAGCGATCAACGCGCTGCGTCGGCAATTGCGCAAAAACCAGCTCGCCTGCCTGCTGCTGGCCCAGGGCCTGCCGCTGTTGCTGGCCGGCGACGAGGTCGGCAATTCGCAAGGCGGCAACAACAATGCCTATTGTCAGGACAATGAGGTCGGCTGGGTCGACTGGAGCGGCCTCGGCAGCGAGGACGACGATCTCACCGATTTCATTGCCTCCATGACCGAGCTGCGGCAGCGCTTCGGCCAGATCCGCGCGCGGCGCTGGCTCGACGGCCGCCGTCCCGACGGCTCGTTCGGCGTGCTGTGGCTGACGCCATCGGCCGCCGAGATGACGGATGCGGACTGGACGTTTCCCGATGGTCGATTTCTGGCCTATGTGCTCGGCCCGGTGGAACAAGAGCAGGCACCGATCTTTATCGTGCTGAACGCAGCACCTGAAGAGATCGCATTCACCTTGCCGAAAATAACCGAATACAAAACCTGGCAACAGGTCTTGAACACCACCGAAGCGAAGCAGACGCCGGCGGATTTCGCGGCGGGCGCCGCGCTGAAAGCGCCGCCCCGTTCGGTGCTGGCCTATGCAGGCCTCGCATGAGGCCGCGCCGGTTCGGTCCGCGCATCAACAACGGCAGTGTGTCGTTTCGGCTTTTCGCACCGGCCGCCCGGCGCGTCGATCTGGTGCTGGATCGCGCGCTGCCGATGCAGCGCCGTGACGATGGCTGGTATGTCCTAGACGTTCCAGGCCTGAACGGCGGCACACTGTATAAATTCCGGATCGATGGTGAGCTCGACGTTCCCGATCCGGCCTCCGACTTCCAGCCCGACGATGTAATTGGCCCCAGCGAGGTGATCGACCATCGGGCCTACGCCTGGCGCGCCGGCCACTGGCGCGGGAGGCCGTGGCAGGATGCGGTATTTCTCGAAAGCCATGTCGGCACCTTCACGCCCGGGGGCACCTACCGCGCCATGATCGACAGGCTCGACCATCTTGTCGAGACCGGCATCACCGCACTCGAATTGATGCCGCTGGCGGATTTCGCAGGCGCCCGCAACTGGGGTTATGACGGTGTGCTGCTCTACGCGCCTGATAGCGCCTATGGCCGGCCCGACGATCTCCGCGCACTGATCGACGAAGCCCATCTGCGCGGACTGATGGTCTTTCTCGATGTGGTCTACAACCATTTCGGTCCGGAAGGGAATTATCTCGGCCGTTACGCGCCGAGCTTCTTTACCGAAGCTCATACGCCATGGGGCAGCGCGATCGACTACCGCGTGCCCGAGGTGCGGGCGTTCGCGATCGAAAATGCCTTGCACTGGCTCAATGATTACCGCTTCGATGGCCTGCGCTTCGATGC
>NZ_JBARGP010000159.1:0-2496 GCF_049798375.1 Bradyrhizobium sp. | reverse complement strand
TCACGGCGGAATTGCAGCATCGGGTGCTCGCCGATCGGATGATGCGGGGCGAGGAAGGCTCCGAACTTCAGGCGCGCCATGATGCTTTCTCCCAGACGGAATGTCGTTGTCGTGTTGCTTGGTTGCCGAAGAGGCTAGTTGGCGGCTGCGCGTTACGCAATCGCCATTAAATCACGGCCGCGCAGAGGGATTTGCATGAGGGTGAGCGGCCGCGTTGTTGCGGTCGGCGCGCTGCGCAGATGCCGTGTGCTGTATTCGTGTACGGCAGTAGCGCCTCAACACAATCAATGTCGTCCCGGACAAGCGCGCAGCGCGCAGATCCGGGACCCATACTCCGCAGCCGTTGTTCGTGGCACACTGCCCACGACCAGCCTTCGCAACTCCAGGGACGGTGGCTATGGGCCCCGGGTCGGCGCGCTGCGCGCTTGCCCGGGATGACACCGGTTAGGGGGCCGACACAGCATGCAGCATAGCGTTTGCTTATCTCGCAGGTAATCGCCGCCGCGATTGAGCTCCGCTACACCTGAGCCCGCGCAATTCGGCAGGTGTTCCATGCATCAGATGGTCTCAAGCGGCGTCGAAACGCGGCGCTGGTGGGTGCTCGCGACCGTGGTTGCGGCCCAGTTCATGTTCGGTGTCGATGCCTTTGTCGTCAACGTCGCGCTGCCGACCATCGCAGCCGAACTCCACGCCAGCTCGGCGCAGATCGAATCTGTTATCGCGATCTATCTGATCGCCTATGCGACCTTGGTGGTGAGCGGCGGCCGGCTCGGCGACATCTTCGGCACCAAGCCCGTGTTCGTCATCGGTGTTGCCGGCTTCACGCTGACCTCGTTGTGGTGCGGCCTGGCGCAATCCGGGCCGGAGCTGATCCTGGCGCGGCTGGCGCAAGGCGCGACCGCGGCGCTGATGGTGCCGCAGGTACTGACGACCTTGCATCTCTTGTTTCCCGACGAGGCGCGCGGCCGCGCCTTCGCCATCTACGGCGTCGTGCTCGGACTTGCCGGCGCCGCCGGCTTCATGCTCGGCGGCGTGCTGGTGACGCTCGATCTGTTCAGCCTCGGCTGGCGCGCGGTGTTCTTCGTCAACGTGCCCGGCGGCGCGCTGATCATCGCTGTTGCGTTGCGCATCATGCCGCGGGTCGCCCGCCGGACCCGCGTCCGGCTCGACATCTCAGGCGCATGCGTGCTGTTCGCGGGCCTGCTGTGCCTGATGGGGCCGCTGCTGTTCGGCCGCGACCTGCATTGGGCGCCCTGGCTATGGCCGGTGATGGCATCAGGCATCGGCATCATCGCAGGTCTCGTCCGCCTGGAGCACGCGGTCGCGCGTCGCGGCGGCATGCCGCTGATCGATCTCGCGTTGCTAGAGGATCGCGCCTTCATGCGCGGCCTCTGCGCGGTGTTCTGTTTCTTCTTCGCCAATCTCTCGTTCTATCTGGTGATGACTGTCCATATGCAGCAGGCGTTGCAGATTCCGCCGCTGCAGGCCGGCATGGCGTTCCTGCCGCTGACGACAACCTTTGTCATCGCTTCGCGGCAGGCGGGGGCGCGCGCCAAGCGCCGGGGCATGATGGTGTTGATCGAAGGCTGCGCGCTGCAGCTCGTCGGGCTCGCAGCGCTTGCGCTGCTTGCGATGACCATGCCGGCGCCCAGTGCCGTGGTGTTGGCGGCGTTGTTGATGATCTTCGGCTATGGCCAGGGCCTGGTGATGGCGCCGCTGTCGAATGTCGTGCTCGCGACCGTCAAGCCCGGCAGTGCCGGCGCAGGCTCGGGAATTTACGGGACCGTGGCGCAGATCGGCAATGCCGCCGGCGTTGCTGCGATCGGTGCGGTCTACTTCGCGATCGAATCAATTCAACAGGCAAGAGTTGCGTTCATTGTCACGCTCTCGCTGTTCGCGATGTCGATCGTAACATCAGCCGCATTTCTGACATGGCGACGCCGCGCCGCCGGGCAATCGTGACATTTAGATCGCAATCGAACCAATATCGCCGCTGACTTTCTGTTGATCTGCCGCGGGCAGTGTTTTTATTTTGCGTCGCAGCAACTATCTAGGTCATGGTGGGTTGATCCTCGCCGATCCAGGAGTTGCCGTTGTCCCTCGCCGAAAATGTTGAATACCTGCGACGTCTGCGAGAGCTGAACGGCATCACGGGTTTCGGAGACCTCCACGGCCAGCCGCGTGTCGTGCCGGACAGCCCGCTGATCGAGATCGAGCGCTTCGGCTCCAATCCCGGCAAACTCAAGATGTTCGCCTATGTGCCGCCGCAGCGGCAGCCGCTGCTGCCGCTCGTCGTGGTGCTGCATGGCTGCGGGCAGAGCGCGGCGGAGTATGATCTCGGCGCCGGCTGGTCGACGCTCGCCAAGCATTACGGCTTCGCGTTGCTGCTGCCGGAGCAACAGCGCGCCAACAATGCGCAGCGCTGCTTCAACTGGTTTCAATCCGAAGACGTCACGCGCGACGAGGGCGAGGTCGGCTCGATCAGGCAGATGATCG
>NZ_JBARGP010000158.1:0-4306 GCF_049798375.1 Bradyrhizobium sp. | reverse complement strand
CTGTGCTCGATGCGCTCGCAGGTCTTGAGCCGCTATTACATCCAGGTGCCGCTGTCGGACAAGGTCGAGGCGTGGAGCGACGACGCATTCTGGGACGAGCTGAAGCGGCGGCTGCCCGCCCATGTCGCGACTGAGCTGATCACGGGCGCATCGATCGAGAAGAGCATCGCGCCGCTGCGCAGCTACGTTGCCGAGCCGATGCGCTACGGCCGGCTGTTCCTGGCCGGCGACGCCGCCCACATCTTCCCGCCGACCGGCGCGCGCGGGCTGAACAGCGCCGGCTCGGATATCTATTATCTCTATCATGGGCTGGTCGATCACTACAAAAGGGCTGACGACAAGGGGCTCGACAGCTACTCGCAGCATGCGCTGGCGCGGATCTGGAAGGCGCAGCGCTTCTCCTGGTGGATGACGATGCTGCTGCATCGCTTCCCGGATCGCCTGTCCTACGAGGACAGGCTGCAGGACACCGACATGGCCTATCTGTTCTCGTCGGAAGCCGCGCAGCGCTCGTTGGCGGAGAACTATGTCGGGCTGCCGTTCTAGTTCGCTATTATCTTGACGATTGAACAGTGGTATTGCGCAGGTTGCGGTGCGCTCCCTCGCCCCGTCCTTACGGGGAGAGGGTGGGGGTGAGGGGCAGACGCACGGGCAATGCGAATCGTTAGACCTGTACCCCCTCACCCGATCGCTTCGCGATCGACCTCTCCCCGCAAGCGGGGCGAGGTTAGAGCCAGCCTGCTGCGCTACAGATGCGAAACAAAAGTTCCGGACAACGGGACGCATGGGGAGGCGAGAGAGATGGCGATATGGATGAATGCGCCGCGCGCATGCGGTGCGGGCTTGATGGTGGCACTGTTGGCATCGCCTGCATTCGCGGACGGCCTCATCGGCGACGCTGCGGCGACCTGCAGTGGTCTCGCCGGTTCTGCGCAAAATGGCATGAAGATCGATTCTGCGGCCATGCAGTCGCCGTCGGCGCTCTCGATCGCCGACAAGGCCGGCTCGCCGGCCGCACGTGTCGTGCCGGCCAACCCGGCCTTCTGCAAGGTGCTCGGGCATATCGATCCCAGGGATCCCGCCGCGCCCCCGATCAAGTTCGAGGTCAACCTGCCGACCGACTGGAACGGCCGCTCGCTGCAATACGGCGGCGGTGGTTTCAACGGCGTGCTGATCACGGGACTCGGCCTGCCGCCGGCTTATCCGTTCGACAAGGCCTCGCCGCTGGCGCGCGGCTTCGTCAGCTATGGCACCGATTCCGGCCACGAGGCCAAGCCCGGTGAGCCGCCGCAGGTGTTCGCGCTCAACGACGAGGCGTTCGAGAACTTTTCGCACCTCGCCTACAAGAAGGTGCACGATGCCGCTGTCGAGTTGATGCAGAAAGCCTACGGCAAGAAGCCCGCCAGGATGTACTTCATGGGCTCGTCGGAAGGCGGCCGCGAGGCGCTGACCATGGCGCAGCGCTATCCGGATGATTTCGATGGCATCTTCGCCCGCGTGCCGGTCATCAACTGGGCCGGCCTGCAGCACGCCGGCACACGCAGTGGGCTCGTGACCATGGGCGCCGGCTGGATCGACCCTGCGCAGGTGAAGCTGGTGGCCGATGCGGTCCGCAAGACCTGCGACAAGGCCGATGGCGTCGAGGACGGCCTGGTCGAGAACCCCGTCGGCTGCAAGGCGAGTTTCAAGCCGGAGACCTTGCGCTGCGCCGCCGGGCAGAGCGGTGATGAATGCCTGACGGATGCGCAGATCAAGGCGATCGACACTTTGCACTCTCCTTACAAATTTCCGTTCGCGCTCGCCAATGGTCTCGACGACTATCCCGGGTGGGGCGTGTCTGGCGAGGACACGCCGCAATTCGCCTCCGCCGGCGGCTGGATCTCCTGGTGGCTCGGCAAAGCTGCGCCGACGCTGCCGCCGAACCCGGCCAACGGCATTGCCTGGATCTACGGCGCTGGTGGCATCCAATATGTCTTCGCGCGCGATCCGAAGCTGGACGTGACGGCGTACAAGCCGGAGGAGCACAAGGCGCGCGTGCTCGAAGTCTCCAACCTGATGGACTCGACCAATCCAGATCTCAGTCAATTCCGCGCCCATGGCGGCAGGCTGGTGATGCTCGAGCACATGGCCGATTACGCGCAAAGCCCCTATGCCGGCATCCGCTATTTCGAGAGCGTCGAGCGCAAGCTTGGCAAGGCTGAGACCGCGGAATTCGCGCGGCTCTACACCGCGCCGGGCGTCGATCATGTCGGCTCCGGCGCGCCGGCTGACGTCGACATGCTGAGCGTGCTGGTCGACTGGGTCGAGCACGGCAAGGCACCCGATGACCTCGAAGTGGCGGAGCAAAAGATCGAGGCGCCGTCGTTCGCGACGGTCCGCAGCCTGCCGCTGTGCCGTTGGCCGGCATGGCCACACTACAAATCGGGTCCAGTCCGCGAGGCGGCGAGTTTCACCTGCGCACCGTAATGCTGAGTGCTGAAACCTCAGAAATGAGTTGCGTACCTCAGGAATTCGATTAACCTCCTCTCCCAACAGGGGGAGGACATGGACGCGCCGCTGACATTGCGGGACATCGCGCGGCAGGCAGGCGTCAGCCTGGCCACCGTCGATCGCGTGCTGCACAACCGTCCGGGCGTGCGGCCCGACACGGTGCGGCGCGTCAAGGACGCGATGGCGCGCAGCGCGTTTCAGCCGCATGCCGCGGCGTCCGAGCTTGCACGCACGCGCACCCGGCGCTTCGTTTTCGTGATGCCCTCCGGCGCCAATCTCTTTATGCAGCAGATCCAGGCCCATCTCGGTGAGATGGCCGGCTGGCTGTCGGCGCGACGGCTCGCCGTCGAAACGGTGGAAACCGATGTATTCGACCCGGCCATCCTGTCGGCCAAGCTTGAACAGCTGGTCGGGCAGGTCGATGGCGTCGCGGTGGTTGCGCTCGATCATCCCAGCGTGCGCGCCGCGATCAACGATCTCGTCGATGCCGGCGCCAAGGTCGTCACCCTGGTGTCGGACGTGCCGTCGTCGCGGCGTCACCATTACGTCGGCATCGACAACATCGCCGCCGGCCGCACCGCCGGCGCGCTGGTCGGCCGCTTCGTCGGCGGGCGGCACGGCCATGTTGCGATCGTTGCCGGCTCGCAAGGCTTGCGCGATCACGCCGAGCGCATCTTCGGCTTCAACCAGGTGCTTGCCGCCGAATTCCCGCAGCTCAAGGTGTTGCCGGTCGTCGAGGGACATGACGAAGATGACCGCTCCGAGCGCGTCATGACGCGGCTGCTGCGCGAGCATCGCGATATCGTCGGTCTCTACAATGTCGGCGCCGGCACGTCGGGCGTCGGCAAGGCGCTGGTCGACTCCGGTCGCGCCGGCGAGGTGATGTTCGTCGGCCATGACGTGACGGTGCTGACGCGCAAGCTGCTGTTGAACGGCGTGATGGACGCGGCGATCTCGCAGAACCCCGGACACGAGGCGCGCGCGGCGGTGCGCGTGCTGCTCGCGCTCGCCCGCGCCGAGCCGATCCTGAGCGAACAGGAGACGATCCGCATCGACATCGTGATGCGGGACAATCTGCCGTGACCTTGGTACGGCGAAAAGCAACGACGGCGGCGAGACGATGATAGATCGTCCGTCGCCGATATGAGAGTTGAGGAGGAGTGACGTGTATCTCGGTGTGGATGTCGGCACATCCGGCGTGAAGGCCGTGCTGGAGGACGATGCAGGCGCGCTGGTCGCGACCGCCGCGCGCGCGCTGTCGCTGTCGCAGCCGGCACCGCTGTGGTCCGAGCAGGATCCCGAGGCCTGGGTCGCCGCCACGATCGGCGCGATCGATGATCTCGCAAGCGGCCATCCACGCGAGATCGCGGCCGTCCGTGGCATTGGCCTGTCCGGCCAGATGCACGGCGCGACCCTGCTCGGCCGGGACGGACAACCGCTGCGTCCCGCGATCCTCTGGAATGACGGCCGCTCGCAGCTCGAATGTGCGGAGCTCGAGCGCCGCTGTCCGGAGCTGCATGCGATCGCCGGCAATCTGGCGATGCCCGGCTTCACCGCGCCGAAACTGCTGTGGGTCGCAAAGCACGAGCCGGATGTGTTCGCCAGGCTAGCAAAAGTGCTGCTGCCCAAGGCCTATGTCCGCTATCGGCTGACCGGCGAGATGGTCGAGGACATGTCGGATGCGGCCGGTACGTTGTGGCTCGATGTTGGCCAGCGCCGCTGGTCGGAAACCGTGCTCGCGGCGACCGGGCTCGATCTCAATCATATGCCGCGGCTGGCCGAGGGTAGTGAGCCCTGCGCCGAGCTGCATTCTGAC
>NZ_JBARGP010000157.1:0-1988 GCF_049798375.1 Bradyrhizobium sp. | reverse complement strand
TCGGGAAGGTGTTGGTCGAGAAGCGCTGATGCACCAGCGCCAGCGCGCTCTCGAAATCCGGCTCGTGCAGATCGGCGTAGTACTTGCCGAGCTGGTCGGCCAGGAACATGCCCTTGTAGATCACGGTCCGGCACGACAGCGAGCAGGGATAATAGCCCGACATGCCGCGGTCGCGGCGCTGATAGATCGCCTGCGAGATCGACTTGCGCAGGATGTAGAGCCGGCGCTCGAACTCGTCCTCGGTCTTGGCGGCGCCATTGCGGCCGATGAAGACCTGCATGCAGGTCGGCTCGGTCGGCTTCACGGTCTCGCCGAGCGAGGAGTTGTCGGTGGGCACGTCGCGCCAGCCGAGCAGCACCAGGTTCTCAGCCTTGATCTGGTCGGCGATGATGCTCTTGATGACGTTGCGCCAGGCGGTGTCGCGCGGCATGAACAGCGCGCCGATCGCATACTCGCCGGGATTGGGCAGATCGAAGCCGTTCTCCTTAGCTTTGCGCTTGAAGAAGGCGTGCGGGATCTGCACCAGGATTCCGGCGCCATCGCCAAAGCGCGGGTCGGCACCGACAGCACCGCGGTGCTCGAGATTGCACAGGATGTTGAGCGCGTCGGCAACGATCTGATGCGACTTCTCACCCTTGATGTTGGCGATGAAGCCGACGCCGCAGGAATCCTTCTCCTGCGCCGGGTCATAGAGACCCTCCGCCTCGGGGCGCCAAGTGTGCAATTCGCGGGTGATATCAGCCGGTTTCGAACGGGAATCCTGAGCCGGCACACCGCTTGCAATCTTGTCGTGCTCGAACATCGATCCGCTCATATCCATCCCCTTCGTTCCGGCAAGGGCCTCGGCCTTTAACCACCACCGTCCGGCGCACCCCGGGCGTAGCGCGGCCCCTCATTCCGAGCCCACGCTCGTCCACGACAGCGAGCCGCATTTTCAGAGTTCAGGCGGGCGTCCGGGTGAAACGTCCCCGACGGACAGCCAAGCCTGGTAACTTCCTGAGCGCCCGCCCATGGACGCCGAAATTTCATTGCAAAGTCTGTCCTGTCTTTGCAAGGAAATTTGAGACAGTCATCCTGTCCTAACTGCCACCATGCCAAACTTTTCTCTACCATACAAGCATTCCAGTGTCCCGGACGGCCTTACCGAGTTGACTTTTCTTGCGGTCCTCCACAGCCGGGTTTCACGCTGAAACGAGGCGCCCTGATCCCGCCTTGGGTCCGACCAAGGACCGCCTGAATCGGACTAGAACCTCGGCGCGAAAAATGATGCGAGCGAAAACGCTCCACTTTTCGGGGCTTTATCAGGAGCTGTGGTCATGAAGCCAATCATTGGGATCGTTTCGGCGAGCTTGCTTGTCGCGGCGAGCGCGGCCGCGCAGGGCGGGCCGCTGGTTCCGTCGGGAATCACCGCGTCGCCGCTGTACCAGCCGGTCTCCGACCTCGACGGTCCCTATTATTCGGACGCGCCGCCTCCGCCGCCGGCTCCCATTCCGGCGCCGCGTTACGGTTACGGCCCCGGGCCGGAGTATGGTTACCGGCCGCCGGCGCCCGTGTACGGCGCCGATCCCTATCGCCCCGATCCTTATCGACAAGACGGCTATCGCCCGGAGTACGGCTACGCGCCGGCCTTCCTGCCGGTGCACGAGGTCTATGCCATCATCCGCGACAACGGCTTCTCGCCGCTGGGCGCGCCGCGGCAGCGCGGCGCCACCTATGTGATCTCGGTGCTCGATCGTGACGGCGAAGACGGCAGGCTGCTGATCGATGCCCGCTCGGGTCGCATCATCCGTTTCGTGCCCGCGTTCCAAGGGGGCGAGCAGTATGAGCGGATGCGCTATGAGCCGGGCCGGGATTTGCCGATCCAGAATCTGCGAAGTCCGATCGCGCCCCGCGCCAGCCTGGACAATCTACCGCCGCCGACGGTGATCAAGGCCGATCCGCGCCTGCTACATGCCGCGCCGGCCGCGCCAATGGGATCGCAGATGGCC
>NZ_JBARGP010000156.1:0-5105 GCF_049798375.1 Bradyrhizobium sp. | reverse complement strand
CAGCGGCTGGAGCTGGAGCGGCTGGTGCGGCAGCCACGCCGCTGGATCTATGGCGCCATTGCGGCGAGCCTCGTGGCCTTTGTGGCGGGCGGCGCGGCCGGCTGGGTGGCGCACGGCGCGAGGTCGGTGCCGTCCCTGTTCCAGAATATCACCGATGACGCGCTGGACGCGCACAAGCTCTATGTCGTCGAGGTGCGCCATCCGGTCGAGGTGCCGGGCGACGAGAAGACCCATCTGCAGCAATGGCTGACCCGCCGTTGCGGCCGGTCTGTGAACGCGCCAGAGCTCGAGGCTGCCGGATTGAAGCTGGTCGGCGGCCGCCTGCTGCCGGGGCCGAGCGGCCCGGCCTCGTTCCTGATGTATGAAGGCCCGTCCGGCGAGCGCTTCACCATCTACGCGGCCAAGGCCACGACTGATGAAACGCAGATGCGCTATACCACCGAGGGTAGTACCGGCGCACTGTTCTGGGCCGATCGCGGCGTGGGCTATGTCGTCAGCGGCGGCAGTGACCGCGAGCGCCTGACGCAGGTTGCGCGGCTGGTTTATGACCAAGCCGAGAAGATGGGGGGATAACACGCGCGCGTTGCATGCAACGCGCTTTGGCAAGACGGGCGCCGCCAAAAATCCGTTAGTCGCCAGACAATCCATGTTGCGGCAGCCGCCGAGCAGCGGCGACGTGCGGCCCAAGCGACAACACGCTGAACGCGAATGTCCAAATTCGGACATTGAAAGTCTTCAATCAAGTCACCGGCGCGTCTCAATATCGCACCGAAAACTCACGAAAAAATGAGAAGCGTTCGATCCGCCGATCGACACGCAAGCGGCCTCGATTGGGGTTTTGTACCGCGCTGGTCCCCCTCTCGAGGCCGCACTTTTTTCCCGACTGCTTCCTCGAACAGCCGTATGCCGCCGGTCCCATATTCAGGGCCCGACGACGCACGTTGAGATTGAAGAATTAGCCGAGATTGCTACGCGGATTATAGGGGTGACGGTCGCGCCACTTCTGCATCAAGGTTTCGAGCTCGGCATCATTGCCATCAGGTAGCATGATGCGGGTCGTGACAAACAGATCGCCAGCCCCACCCGCCTTCGGCAGGCCCTTGCCCTTGAGGCGGAAGGTGCGGCCGCTGGAGGTATTTTTCGGAATCGGAAACTCCACCGCGCCGCCGAGCGTCGGCACCCGCACCTTGGCGCCGAGCACGGCCTCATAGAGCGTGATCGGCAGGTCCAGCTTGATGTCGCTGCCCTCGACCTTGAAGTAAGGGTGCGGTGTGATCTGGATCGTGATCAGGACGTCGCCCGGTCGGTGACCGGGTGCGCTCTCGCCCTGTCCCTTCAGCCGGATCTGCTGGCCGGCGGTGACCCCAGCCGGAATCTTGACGTTGAGCTCCTTACCGTTCGGCAACCGCACCCGCTTCTCGCCACCGGCGACGGACTCCTCGAGCGTCACCGACATCGAGACGTTGAGATCGAGATCAAGCCCGATGCCGCCGGTGTCGAAGTCAAATTGGCCGCCGCCCGGGCGCGCACCGCGCGCCGCGCCGCCGAACATGCTGTTGAGGATGTCCTCGAAGCCGCCACCGCCGGGCCCAGCGCCGCCACCGCTGCGGAACGTGTAGCTCTCGAAACCACCGCCCGGCGACGCACGACCGCCACCGCCGCCCGGAAAGCCCTGGAAGCGCGGCTTGCCGTCAGCGTCGATCTCACCGCGGTCGAACTGCTTGCGCTTGTCCTCATCACCGAGAATCTCGTTCGCGGTGTTGATCTCGGCAAACCTTGCCGAAGCCTTGGGGTCGTCCTTGTTGCTGTCCGGGTGGTGCTTCTTGGCGAGCTTGCGATAAGCGCTCTTGATGGCCGCAGGGGTAGCGCTCCGCGGCACCCCCAAGACCTCATAGGGGTCGCGCATCCGTCACGTCTCCTTGAAGAAAATCAGATACTAACCTATGGGCTCCGCGCCCGCTTTGCATTTCATCTGGGGAGTCCGTTGTATTTTTGCAACGGGTTCCAGCGCGGTTTCAGCCCTGTTTCCACGGCTTCAGGGTGCGGATCTCCCAATGGCCACGCGGGGTGCGGCAGGCCGAGCCCTGAAGCCAGCGCTCGGTATGGCCATTGACATAGCTCGCCAGGACGTCGCGACAGGAGCGGCCGTCATTATCCGCATAAGAACTCGCGATCGGGGTCACCGAACCGTGCGCGCCGCTCTGCGGATTTTGCCAGGGCTGGCTGGAATCCTTGTCACCACGGGTCAGAACATCGGAAGCCGCATTGCGGGCAAAAGCGAGATCGGCGTCCGTCGGCACGGATGATGCCTGCTTCGGTCCGATCGAGCCGGTGAGGTCACCGCCCTGCATGCTGGCAAACGCATTTTCGGAGTGGGACATGCTGCATCCTGCCCCCGACAGAGCGATCAGAATAAGTGTAAGCGCGGTGCCGGCAGGACCGATCGCCGATAGGCCAATCCGGACCGATGCCCTATATAGGACCGGAACGGAACGGCACTGCAGCGCGCTTCTGGCCGCGGGTGAACGCAAAACCTGGACTCCCCTCCATGACCGACCCCACGACCATCAAACACCAGACAACCTTAACATCAGGTCACTCCGCCGATTTCACCGCGGCCGGCGAGCCGTTTGCGCTGTTTGCCGAGTGGCTTGCGGAGGCCACCAAGAGCGAGCCCAACGATCCCAACGCGATGGCACTGTCGACGGTGGACGCGACGGGCCTGCCCGACGTCCGCATGGTGCTGATGAAGGGCTACGACGAGGCGGGCTTCGTGTTCTACAGCCACAAGGCCAGTCAGAAAGGCCACGAACTCGCCGCAAATCCTAAGGCCGCTTTACTCTTTCATTGGAAATCGCTGCGTCGGCAGGTGCGTATCCGCGGGCCGGTCGCGCCAGTGACCGACGCGGAAGCGGACGCCTATTTCGCCACTCGCCCGAAACAGGCGCAACTCGGGGCCTGGGCGAGCAAGCAATCCGAGCCGCTGGAGAGCCGGTTCGCCTTCGAGCAGGCGATCGCCAAGGTGACCGCGCAATACATCATCGGCGAAGTGCCGCGTCCGCCCGGCTGGAGCGGCTGGCGCATCGCGCCCTTGCGCATCGAGTTCTGGCACGACCGTCCGTTCCGCCTGCACGATCGCATCGAATTCCGCCGCGACGTGCCTGAGGGCGCATGGGAGAAGGTACGGATGTATCCGTAAGTCTTGTCATTCCGGGACGGTCCGAAGGGCCGAACCACAGGTGCGCAATTGCGTATCGAGGAATCTCGAGATTCTCAGTTGCGCGATTGCGCACCACAGTTCGGATGCTACGCATCGTGATGGAATGACCGTGCAATAAGCCGAGAGATGCGCTTTCCGGTAGATCGGCCGGCGACAGAAAGAACCAGAGAAAGTCCTTATGGCGACCGCCTCCAACCAGCCACGACGAACGATGATCCTGACCGGCGCCAGCCGGGGCATCGGCCATGCCACCGTGATCCGCTTCTCGTCAGCGGGCTGGCGCGTCATCACCTGCTCGCGGCACCCGTTTCCCGAAGAATGCCCCTGGGACGGCGGCCCCGAGGACCACATCCAGGTCGACCTCGCCGATCCCAGTGACACGCTGCGCGGGATCGAGGAGATCAAGCAGCGGCTCGACGGCAACGCGCTGCACGCGTTGGTCAACAACGCCGCGATCTCGCCGAAGGGCGCTGATGGCTCGCGGCTCGGCAGCGTCGACACCGACCTCGAGACCTGGAATCACGTCTTCCGCGTCAACTTCTTCGCTCCGATCATGATGGCACGCGGACTGATCGAGCAGCTGAAGGCGGTGAAGGGCTCGGTCGTCAACGTCACCTCGATCGCGGGCTCGCGCGTGCATCCGTTCGCGGGCGCGGCCTATGCGACCTCAAAGGCGGCGCTTGCAGCGCTGACGCGAGAAATGGCATTCGACTTCGGCCGCGTCGGCGTGCGCGTCAACTCGATCGCGCCGGGCGAGATCGATACCTCGATCCTGTCGCCCGGCACTGAGAAGATCGTCGCCGAGCAGATCCCGATGCATCGGCTCGGTACCCCCGACGAGGTCGCCAAGATCATCTACGTGCTGTGCACGGAGACCAGCTCTTACGTGAACGGCGCCGAGATCCATATCAATGGCGGGCAGCATGTGTGAGGGATAGCCCTCGCTGCTCGCTCCGCACGATGAAGCAAATATCAGAAAGCAAGCCCTGGCAGGCGGTCAGACCAGGCCACGCAGGATCTGGGCGGCGCGCCAGCGCAGGCGCGCGGTATCGACGTTGAGCGCGCCGGAGCATTCCTCCTCGCGCTCGCCATCTTCGAGCTCGGCCCCGCAATAGCAGCAGCTCCGCGGCGATAACGCAAACGCCGTAGCAGCGATGCGACCGCGCTGATAGGCGGCAAGCTCGACCACGTTATCCGATGCCGTTGTGCGTTTCTCAACCATTGCTGCCTCTTGGCTAAGGCGCGGTGAACGCGCCTTCCACTTTCGAGCGGGCGTCTCACGCAACGCGAACAGCGTCGTCATGCTCGTGCTCTCTGCGGCTTATCGCAGAGAAGTTTCGACCAAACGTTCAGCGCACTCCTCAAATTTTAGCTGAGGAATTGGGGCGGCTTTGCAGCGGCGAGAAGTCCGAATGATAGTTTCGCCATCGTTTGCCAAACCGTCGCGCGCAGATGAAGCGAACGTGAATCGCGGTCGCGAAAAACGGGACGCGACCTCAGCAATTCATACGCGCTGATGTCAGCCAGCTTTCGAAGCATTCGGCAATGCTGGTGGCCGCTGGATGTGGGGCAATGCGACCCGGCAAATCCTGCACACTGCCCGAGCAATTGCCTTTCGGCCTTCTCGATGACGGCACTGCGGATCAGGTTCGTCCTTAGGGCCCGATTGCTTCAAGCCATTACAGCCACTTCTTCAGCTTGAAGATATAGTAAGGTAGGACCGCCGCCCCAACCATCATGATCAGCGCCATCGGATAGCCGTGGGTCCATTCGAGCTCCGGCATCACCTTGAAGTTCATGCCGTAGATCGAGGCGATCAAAGTCGGCGGCATCAGGACCACGGCCATCACCGAGAACAGCTTGATGATGTTGTTCTGCTCGAGGT
>NZ_JBARGP010000155.1:0-5288 GCF_049798375.1 Bradyrhizobium sp. | reverse complement strand
ACTTGTCCTTCAGGCCGCGCAGGATCGAGATGGTGTCCTCGACCGACGGCTCGGTGACGAAGATCGGCTGGAAGCGCCGCGCCAGCGCCGCGTCCTTCTCGACATGCTTCTGGTACTCGTCGAGCGTCGTGGCGCCGATGCAGTGCAGTTCGCCGCGCGCCAGCGCAGGCTTCAACAGGTTCGAGGCATCCATCGCGCCGTCGGCCTTGCCGGCACCGATCAAGGTGTGCATCTCGTCGATGAACAGGATGAAATTGCCCTCGCCCGCAGTCACCTCCTGCAGCACGGCCTTCAGCCGCTCCTCGAACTCGCCGCGATATTTCGCACCTGCGATCAGCGCGCCGAGGTCGAGCGACAGCAGCTTCTTGTCCTGCAGGCTGTCCGGCACGTCGCCATTGACGATGCGCAGCGCCAAGCCCTCGACGATGGCGGTCTTGCCGACGCCGGGCTCGCCGATCAGCACGGGATTGTTCTTGGTCCGCCGCGACAGCACTTGAATCGTGCGACGGATCTCCTCGTCGCGGCCGATCACCGGATCGAGCTTGCCGTCACGCGCAGCCTGGGTCAGGTCGCGGGCATATTTCTTCAGCGCGTCATAGGCGTTCTCGGCCGTCGCGCTATCGGCGGTACGGCCCTTGCGCAGAGACTCGATCGCCGCGTTGAGGTTTTGCGCCGTGACGCCGCCCTTGCCGAGGATGGCGCCGGCCTCGCCGGACTTGTCCAGCGCAAGACCCAGCAGCAATCGTTCGACGGTGACGAAACTGTCGCCGGCCTTCTCGGCCGCCTTCTCCGCCGCATCGAAGGCGCGCGCGAGTTCCGGCGACAGGTAAACCTGCCCGGCCCCGCCGCCCGAGACCTTCGGCAGCTTGTTCAACGCGTCCTCGGTTGCTTTCAGGATGGCGCGCGAATTGCCGCCGGCACGGTCGATCAGCCCGCCGGCCAAACCTTCACCGTCGTCGAGCAGCACCTTGAGGAGGTGCAGCGGCGAAAACTGCTGGTGGCCGTCGCGGACGGCCAGCGATTGCGCGGATTGAATGAAGCCCCGCGCGCGCTCGGTATATTTTTCGATGTTCATGGATCATGTCCCTCAGCCTGCCGCTGTCGGCCCCTCAGGCACCGTCTGCGGCATCTTCATTGGGTTCCGCGCGGCTCGCATTGACGTCCGTCAAAAACGAGGCCGAACGGCCGCGTCGCCAGCATTGTCGCCGCCGGCTTGAGGCAAATGTGGGAAGCACGGGTCTTGAACGGAAGGGGCGCCGTCACAATTTGGTGTTCCCGTATGCATCGGAATCTTTTACCTAAAGCGGATGACCGAGAACCGCGCCGCCACCATCACCGGCCTGTACCGCTACCCGATCAAAGGCCTCACCCCCGAGCAACTGACGTCGGTCCCGTTGCGGGCCGGCCAGACCCTGCCTGCCGATCGCCGCTACGCAATCGAGAACGGCCCGAGCGGGTTCGATGCGGCCGCGCCGGCCTGGAAGAGCAAAACCGTCTACCTGATGCTGATGCGCAATGAGCGGCTGGCCGGCTTCAAGAGCCGGTTCGACGACGCGACCCATGTGCTGACCATCAGCAAGGCGGGCGAGGTGGTCGCGCGAGGCGACCTGGAGACCGCCTCCGGGCGGGCATCGCTCGAAGCCTTCTTCGCCGCCAACTTCACCGATGAGCTGCGCGGCCCGCCGAAGATCCTGTCCGCAGAGGGACACAGCTTCTCCGACGTCGCCCGCAAGGTGGTGTCGATCATCAACCTGGCAAGCCTCGCCGAGATCGAGGCGATGATCAATGCTCCCGTGCATCCGCTGCGCTTCCGCGCCAATCTCTATGTCAGGGACTGGCCGGCCTGGCACGAAGCCGGCATGGTCGGCGAGACGCTCCGCATCGGTGCGGCGCGGCTGAAAGTGGTGAAGACCATCACCCGCTGCGCCGCCGTCAATGTCGACCCCGCGACCGCCGTGCGCGACCTCGAGATCCCGCCTGCGCTGCTGCGCCACCGCGGCAACAATGAATGCGGCATCTATGCCGAGGTGATCCAGGATGGCGACATCGCCATCGGCGACCAGCTCGCCATGGAGCAGCCGAGCCTGGTGTGAATGCTCTCGTGCGGCAGCCTGGCTGCACCCTCTCCCCTTGCGGGATTGCGCCGGGTGAGGGGTTCTCTCCTCCTCGTAAAGCCACGACCGCCGCACGAACCCCTCACCCAGCGAGTATGTCGTGGACAATCGTGCAGCCCTCTCCCGCAGGGGGAGAGGGCGCAGTCATGTGCATCCTCGCTCAGTTCGGCATCACGTAGGCGTAGATCCGGCCGCGCGAGACCGGCGCCTCGCGAACGCGATTGCCGTTGTTGCCGGAGATCAGGATCGGGTTGCCATTGGCATCGATGCCGGAGACGACGCCGACATGGCCGCCGCCGCGCCGGCCCATCACCGCGATGGCGCCGACTTGTGGGGTCGAGACGCGCTGGCCGTAGCTCGCAAACGAGCGCGCCATATCCGAGCCGGTGCCGCGATGGCCGGTATGCTCCAGCACCATGTTCATGAAGCGCGCGCACCACAGGCTGCGGCGGCTGGTCGGATTGCCGCCGAGATAGCGCCGCGCCTCGGCGACGACGTTCGATCCGCCGAAGCCGCCCGACATCGCATTGCTCCCAGGCGCATTGCCGGGCATCAGGCTCGCCTGGCTGTCAGCGAAGCCACCCGCGCGCAGTTGCGCGACGCCGCGCTCCCAGCGCGACAGACGGGCGGACTGGCGTGATGACGGAAATAGCGCCGTGAAAAGTGACTGACGTGGCGCACATGATGGCGCACATGGGCATGATGCCTGGCGCCGTGATGGGTGCGAGCCGAAGCGGGCGTCGCGGAAGCGGCAAAGGCCGCCGAACACAGAACGAGCGCTGCGAGCTGCAGCGATCGACGCAGTAGTGACACAACCATACTCACTCGATCCTTTTTTCTTGCCCCTGTACGTAGACGTGGACACCCCCTTGTTTCCGGTCGGCTCCCCGGAATGCCGACAGCGGGCCGCCCGTAAAGTGGTGCGATGTGACGAAAAAAAGGCGGAGAGCGGTGAACAGCGGCAGTGGACAGATCGGCCTGCGCTGGCTGCATGACTGGAACAGACACGCGCTGCCAAAATTGCCGCCGGAGCGTTAACCTGCAATGCTGTGAGGGTCGATAACGCGACCTAACAAGCGATCTAACAGGAAAGATTCGACGATGCCCCATGCGGTGGCGAGAGACGGCATTCGGCTTTATTTCGAGGAAGCGGGTCACGGCACGCCGATCATCTTCCTGCACGAGTTCGCGGCTGACCACACCAATTGGGAGCCGCAGATGCGCTACTTCTCGCGCGGCCATCGCTGCATCGCCTATGCGGCGCGCGGCTACACGCCGTCAGACGTGCCGCCTCTCGCCGGCGCCTACACTTACGAGCACTTCTACACCGACGCGCTCGCGGTGCTCGATCATCTCAAGATTGAGGCTGCGCATTTCGTCGGTCTGTCGATGGGCTCCTACTCGTCGCTGCAAGTCGCCTTGCACGCGCCGAGCCGCGTGCGCTCGATGACGCTCGCCGGAGTCGGCTCGGGTTCCGCCCTCGAAAACCTCGACGCCTTCCGCGCGCAGTGCCGCGCCAATGCCGAACAGTTCGAGACGCTGGGATCGGCGGAAGTCGCCAAGGTGACGCGCGAGGCGCCGGGACGGATAGCATTTTTGGTCAAGGACCCGCGTGGACATGCGGATTTCTATGCCGCGCTGGCGCGTCACGACGCCAAGGGTTCGGCTAACACCATGCGCGGCTTTCAAGGCGGGCGGCCGTCGATCTACACGATGACGGACGCCATCGGCAAAGTGACCACGCCGGCGCTGATCATCTGCGGCGACGAGGACGATGCCTGCATCGCGCCGAGCCTGTTCTTGAAGCAGCACCTCGCAGCGTCGGGCCTGACCTTGTTCCCGAAGTCGGGCCACGTGCTGAACCTGGAGGAGCCGTCGCTGTTCAACGCCACGGTGGAGCGCTTCATCGCGCTGGTGGAGGCCGGCCGATGGGGTCCCCGCGATCGGCGGTCGGTGGCGGGGTAGCTGTCAGGGCGGTACGGCAAGCAGCGGTTCGCCGGGACGACTTAGTGAGCCAAACATCGTCACATCAGGGACTGCGGGTCCGGCGCAGTCGTGAGGCTCAACCGCAACTCGATCGGGACCGTCGCCAATGCTGTAACACAATCGATTGCCCGGTCTACCTGTTCGGCTTAACCTCAACGTAAGCTCGGAGGAAACTAACAATGGCGCTTATCAAGACGACCGAAACCGGGCTCTACCGCATTCCGCTCGCTATTGCGCTGTCGGACAGCACGCATGGCGAGATCACCGCGTTCGAGCTCGTCACCTGCCGCGTGCGCGACGCCGATGGTGCCGAGGGCGTCGGATACACCTATACGGTCGGCCGCAATGGCGGCGCCATCGCCGACATCCTGCGCAGGGAAATCCCGGAGCTGATCGAAGCCCGCGAGGCCGACGACACCGAGGCGATCTGGCATCGCGTCTGGTGGGGCCTGCATTATGGCGGGCGCGGCGGCGCCGCCGTGCTGGCGCTCTCCGCGCTCGACATCGCGCTGTGGGACCTCAAGGCGCGGCGCGCCAATCAACCGCTGTTTCGTCTGCTCGGCGGCTTCGATGCGGGAGTGCCCTGCTACGCTGGCGGCATCGACCTCGATCTGTCGGTCGAGGCGCTGCTGAAGCAGACCGACGACAATCTTGCCAAGGGCTGTCGCGCCATCAAGCTGAAGGTTGGCCGTCCCGATCTGGCGTCCGACGTGGCGCGTGTCGCGGCGATGCGCAAGCATCTCGGCGACGGCTTTCCGCTGATGGCGGACGCCAACATGAAGTGGACGGTGGAGCAAGCGATCCGCGCCGCCCGCGCGCTCGTGCCGTTCGACCTCACCTGGCTCGAGGAGCCGATCATTCCCGACGATATCGCCGGTCACGCGCGCATCCTCGCGGCCGGCGGCGTGCCGATCGCCGCGGGCGAGAACCTGCGCTCGCTCTGGGATTTCAAGAACTACATCGCCGCCGGCGCGGTGTCCTATCCCGAGCCCGACGTCACCAATTGCGGCGGCGTCACGTCCTTCATGAAGATCGCGCGGCTTGCGGAAGCCTTCAACCTTCCGGTCACCAGCCACGGCGCGCACGACATCACCGTACATCTGCTCGCCGCCTGCCCCAACCGCTCTTACCTCGAGGCGCACGGGTTTGGACTCGACCGTTACATCGCGCACCCGCTGGTGCTCGAGG
>NZ_JBARGP010000154.1:0-15708 GCF_049798375.1 Bradyrhizobium sp. | reverse complement strand
AGGACCATGTGCTCGATCAGGAACTGCCGCCATGGGTGCCGATCCCGGCGCTGGCCGAGATGCAGGTCGCGCTGGAAGGCGCGGTCGGCGACGTCACGGGCCTGTCGGGCTTCGAGCTGAAGCGGCTCATGCGCACCGGCACGGTGGCGAGCGTCGACAACCGCAATTGGGAGATCGGCGGCACGTCCGTGATCCGCCGGCTGTCGCAATCGCGCGCGATCGCGCTCGACATGGAATCGGCCGCGATCGCCGCCAACGGCTACCGCTTCCGCGTGCCCTACGGCACGCTCCTTTGCGTCTCCGACAAGCCGCTGCATGGCGAGATCAAGCTCGCCGGCATGGCCGACGAATTCTACCGTCAGCGCGTCGGCCAGCATCTCGAGATCGGCCTGCGCGCACTGGAGCGGCTGAAGCACGAGAAGGCCGAGCGGCTGCATTCACGCAAGCTGCGCAGCTTTGCGGAGGTGGCGTTTCAGTAGATGGTTCGTAGGATACCACCTCCACACGCTCACTGTCGTCCCGGCCTCGCGCCGAGACCCATAAACACCATAATTCGCGAGAGTGTGAGATGTGGCTCCAGCCTTCGCAAAACGAAATCTGGCGTGTATGGGTCCCGGGTCGGCGCTTCGCGTTGCGGGGCTTGCCCGGGACGACGTTCGTGGGCTTTCGTCCTAATAACTCCGCAGCCGCGCCAGCTGATCGGCGTGGTAATTCGCGTCGCCGAGCAGCTCCTCGCAGACCCGGGCGCGCTTCATGAAGAAGCCGATATCGAACTGGTCGGTCATGCCCATGCCGCCATGCATCTGAACGCCCTCCTGCACCGCACGGGTCGCTGTCGTGCCGGCGCGGGCCTTGGCGACGGCGACGCTCGATGCGGCGTTCGGTGCGTGGCCGTCGATCGCCTGCAGCGCCTTGAGCACGGCGGCGCGGGTGATCTCGATCTCGATATAGAGCTGCGCGGCGCGGTGCTGCAGCGCCTGGAATTCGCCGATCGCCTTGCCGAACTGCTTGCGCTCCTTGAGATAATTGACGGTGCGGCCGAACACCTCCTCGCTCAGTCCCACCATCTCGGAGGCAATTGCGGCGCGGCCGAGATCGAGCACACCGTCGAGCAGCGCGGAGCCGCCATCGACCTCGCCGAGCACGTGGTCGGCATCGACTTCGACATTGTCGAAGATGATGCGCGCCGCGTTATGCGCATCGACCATGATGGTACGCTCGACCGCGACGCCCTTGGCCTTGGGATCGACCAGGAACAGGGTCAGCCCCTCGCGCTCGCCTACCGTGCCCGCGCTGCGCGCGGCGACGATCAGCAGATCCGCGACATGACCATCGACCACCAGCGCCTTGGCGCCGTTGAGCCTGAAGCCATTGCCGGATCGCGCGGCCTGCATGGCGATGTTCGCGGGACGATGCTTGGCGCCCTCATCGATCGCAAGGGCGGAGAGCAGCGAGCCCGCGGCGATCTTCGGCAGATACTCAGATTGCTGCGCAGTGGAGCCGGCGCGGGTCAGCGCGGACGCCGCCAGTACCGCGGTCGACAAGAATGGCGACGGCATCAGGGTGCGGCCGATCTCCTCCATGATGACGCCGGCCTCGACCGCGCCGAGGCCGCTGCCGCCATGCTCCTCCGGAATCAGAAGGCCGGCAAAGCCCATTTCAGCGAAGGTCGCCCAGAGCTCGCGCGAGAAGCCGATTGCATCGCGATCGTCGCGCAGCTTGCGCAGATGCGCCACCGGCGCCTTGTCGCTGATCAGCCCGCGCGCGCTGTCGCGCAGCATCGATTGTTCTTCGGTGAGGAGGAGAGGCATGGGTTGATGTCCAGAATAGGTGTTCTGTTGAAGCGCAACTCTCTCTATTCGTCATGGCCGGGCTTGACCCGGCCATCCACGTCTTTCTTCGCGCGGAGAGGCGCGGATGCCCGGGACAAGCCCAGGCATGACGGAGCATGTAGCTGCCTACGCCCCCGGCAGATCCAAGATGCGCTTGGCGACGATGCCGAGCATCACCTCGGACGTGCCGCCTTCGATCGAATTGGCCTTGGTGCGCAGCCAGGCGCGCGGGCGAGCGCCTTCGCGCGAGCGCTCGCTCTCCCATTCCAGCGCGTCGATGCCGCCAGCCGACATCAGGATCTCGTAGCGGCGCTTGTTGAGCTCGGTGCCGTAATATTTCATCGCCGAGGAGAACGCCGGATGCGCCTGCGCGGCTTTCGCCAGATCGACCATGCGCTCCGCGGCCGCCGCGAGCGCGGCCTCGTCGACCTCAAAGCTCGCGATCTCTGCGCGCAGCGACGCATCGTCCAGCCGGCCTTGCGCATCGCTGCCAATGGAATCCGCGGCGATCTGGCCGAGCGGACGGCCGACGCCGCGTTCGCCCATGCCCGAGATCATCGCGCGCTCGTGCTGCAAGAGATATTTCGCGACATCCCAGCCGCGATTGACGGTGCCCACCACATGCGATTTCGGTACGCGGACATTGTCGAAAAAGGTCTCGCAGAACGGCGAGCGGCCGGAGATCAGCAGGATCGGCCGGGTCGACACGCCCTCGGAGGCCATGTCGAACAGGATGAAGCTGATGCCGTCGTGCTTCTTGGCCGTGGGATCGGTGCGCACCAGGCAGAAGATCCAATCGGCGTAGTTGGCGTAGGAGGTCCAGATCTTCTGGCCGTTGATGATGTAGTCGTCGCCATCGCTTTCGGCGCGGGTCTGCAGCGAGGCCAGATCGGAGCCGGCGTTCGGCTCGGAATAGCCCTGGCACCAGCGGATCAGCCCCGCGGTGATCTTCGGCAGGTGCTCCTTCTTCTGCGCGTCCGTGCCGTATTTCAGCAGCGCCGGCCCGAGCATGGAGATGCCGAACGAGGTCAGCGGCTGGCGCGCGCCGATCGCCGCCATCTCCTGGCGCAGGATCTTGGCCTCCTCACCGTCGAGGCCGCCGCCGCCATATTCCCTTGGCCAATGCGGTACGGTCCAGCCCTTGTCGCGCATCCGCTCGAACCAGACGCGCTGCGGCTCCGAAGAAAACTTCGCGTTGCGGCCACCCCAGAAGGTGTCCTCGTCCGAGGTCATGGGCCTGCGCATCTCCGGCGGGCAATTGGCCTCCAGCCAGGCGCGCGTCTCGCTGCGGAATTTGTCCAGATCGGCCATGGGCATCTCTCGCGTTTCGGTATCCTTGAGGACTGAGGTAACCTCAGCCGTCGCTGAAATTCAATGTCGATGAACGAAAACGGGTCAGGAAACGCCATGCGCATCAAGCTGCTTTCGCCGGACGGAATGAACGCGGACCAGAAGGCCACTTATGAGGAGGCGGTCGCCGGCAAGCGCGGCGCGGCGCCGGCGCCGATGATGGCCTGGCTCAACAGCCCGGACATGGCGCGCCATGCGACCCGGCTCGGCGAGCAGCTGCGCTTCAACACCATGTTTCCGCCAAAGCTGTCGGAGATCGCGATCCTGGTGACGGCGCGGCACTGGACCGCGCATTATGAATGGTGGGCGCACAAGCGGCTGGCGCTGAAGGGCGGGCTCGATGTTGCGATCATCGATGCGATCCGCGACCGCCGCACGCCCAGCTTCGACGATCCCAAGGCGGCGATGATCTATGACGTCGCCAAATCGCTGCATGAGGGCCATGGCCTGGCGCAGCCGCTGTATGACGCCGCGATCGCGCTGCTTGGCGAGCGGGGCCTGGTTGAGATCATCGGCCTCTGCGGCTACTACACGATGGTGTCGATGACGTTGAACACGTTCGACTTTGGATTGCCGGATGGCGAAGTCTCGGAGCTGACGTGACGTCTGTCAATTGGGCTCACGCGTGAACGCGCCGTCCCCGCACCATGATCAATACGGCTGCAATCAGCTCCAGCCCGATGCAGCCGTAGAAGGGGAGCGTGTAGCTGCCGGACAGGTCGCGCAAGGCGCCGACCACGCCGGGGCCGAAGGCGTAGGTGACCTGGGTGATGGCGGTGACCAGGCTGATCAGCACGCCAAAGCTCATGGAATCGAACTCGCGTTGCACGATCAAGGATGGCAGCGTGATCAGATTGCCAACCGAGAAGCCGAACACCACGCAGGCGCCGATCAGCAGGACCTCGCTGTGCGAATTGATGATCACGGCGAGCGCCAGCGCCTGGCTCACAAACGACAGCGCCGACGCGAGGCGCTGATCGAAGCGGTCGATCACGGCCGAGAAGAGCACGCGGCCAAGCATCGCCATGATCGTCAGCAGCGACAGTGCGAGCGCGGCATGTTCGCGGCCGATCACTGGATCGAGGAAGGCGATCAAGTGCACGATGAAGCCGACCTGCGCGAACAGCACCAGCGCAAAGGCGATCGCGATCGACAGGAAGGCGATGTCGCCGAGCGCCGCCTTGCGGACCTGCCGTGCCGACGCTGGCACCGCCTTGGGTCCGCCGCCCTGCAGCGGCGGCCGGCCGACGCTGCAGGCAACGATCGGGATCACAACGCCGACCATCACGACTGCCACCAGCGTCATCGTCATCGCGAAACCGAGATGGCCGATCGCGAACACCAGCAGCGGCACGCCGGCGATGCCGCCGAAGCTCGCGCCATTGAGCGCCAGGCTGATCGCCATGCCGCGCCGGTGCTCGAACCACAGGCTCACGGTGTTGGTGATCATGGCCAGACTGGTGCCGGCCCAGCCGAAGGCGAGCAGGGCATCGGCGAGATAGAGCTGCCAGAGTTCGCGCACCTGGCCCAGCACCAGCGCCGCGCAGGCCATGGCCAAGAGGCCCGCGATCATGCATGTGCGCGGGCCGAAGGCGCGCATCGCCTCTGCGACGAACACCACGATCAGGGCGCCGAACAGATAGAAGAAGGTGGTGCCGGCCGAGATCAGCGACGCCGGCCACCTGTGGACGCGGTGCAGCTCGGCGAGATAGACGCTCTGGCCGTAGAAACCGAGCCCCCAGCCGAAGGTCGCGACCAGGAAGCACACCGCGACGATGCGCCAGCCTTCGTAGCGCAGCGACGTTTCGTCAGGCTGAAGATGAGAAGTGGCGTCCAATTGCTGCTCCGTCATGGCCGGGTCGAGCCCCGGCACGACGACCATAGTTACCGGATAGGAAAAGCGGCAAGATTCGACAGCGATCGAAGCATCTTGCTTTCGTCACATCGGCTCCGGCAATTCCGGCAGAATCTCAAGCCGCGTGGCGCGGCGCTTGGCGTGCCAGACCAGCATGAGCACGCAAAGCCCGAGCGCGACCGGCGGGAACACCACGACGTTCACCGCCGACCAGCCGAAATTGGCGAGCAGTTGTCCCGACGAGAACGAGCCGATCGCCATCATCCCGAACACCAGGAAATCATTGAAAGCCTGCACCTTGGTGCGCTCGGCCGGCGTATGCGTCTCCAGCACCAGCGCGGAAGCGCCGACAAAGCCGAAATTCCAGCCCATGCCGAGCACGATC
This sequence comes from Bradyrhizobium sp., assembly GCF_049798375.1. Taxonomy (GTDB): domain Bacteria; phylum Pseudomonadota; class Alphaproteobacteria; order Rhizobiales; family Xanthobacteraceae; genus Bradyrhizobium. Next base: position 10,286 of record NZ_JBARGP010000154.1, on the reverse strand, counting down.
AAGGTGGCCCAGAAATACGGCGCGGTGATCCCGGACAGCCCGATCACCGCGGCCGCCGCTTCGAAGAGCAGACCCAGCGCTACGATGACAGGCGCGCCGAACCGCGCGATCAGCGATCCCGTGAAGAAGCTCGGCCCATACATGGCGACGATGTGCCACTGGAGGCCGAAATTGGAATCGGAGATGGTGAGCCCGCACATCTTCATCGCCAGCGGCGCCGAGGTCATCACCAGGTTCATTACCGGATAGGCGATAATGCCGCACAGTGCAGCGGCGATGAAGCGCGGCTGGCGCACGATCTCGAGCAGCGGCCGCCCGGCGTGCAGGTCGGCAGCTGCTGGCTTCGGCAGGTCGACACCGGCGAGGATCGCCATCGCGACCACGGCCACCGCCGCCTGGATCAAAAAGCTGAAGGCGAACAGATAAGGCTGCCAGAAATTCATGGTCCACTGCACAAGCTGTGGACCAAGCAGGCCGGCGAAGATACCGCCCGCCATCACCCAGGATACGGCCTTCGGCCGGAACGCGGCGCTGGCGCCGTCGGCTGCGGCGAAACGGTAGGATTGCGACACCGCGCCGTAGAGGCCGCCGAGGAAGGTCGCGGCGCAGAACAGCCAGAACGAATTGTGCAGGATCGCGAAGCTGCCGAGCAGGCCGGTGAGTACGCCGCAGCCGGTCCCGATGATGAAAGCGGTGCGGCGGCCATAGCGGCGCGAGATCGCGCCGGTCGGCAGGGTGCCGGCGGCAAGGCCGACCACATACATCGAGAGCGGCACCGTCGCGAAGGAAATATCGGGCGCGATAGCGGCGCCGACGATCGCGCCGGTCGCAAAGATGACAGCCGAATTGGCGCCGGTCAGCGCCTGCGCCGCGGCCAGCCGCGCCACATTGCGGCGCGCACGCGCATCGTCAGAGATCTCGGCGGTGACGGTCTGGTCGATCATTGCGTTATCCAGGCTTCAGTCTGGCCGGCCGAACACGAGAATCATGTTGTTGGCAGGCATCTCGACGCTCTCGCGCAGCGAAAGGCCAGCATGGGCGCCGAGCGCGGTGAGGTCGGCGATGTCGCGCACCCCCCAGTCTGGATCGCGCTCGCGCAGGGAGGTGTCGAACACCGCGTTGCTGACTGCGGTGTGCCTGCCATCGCGTTTGAACGGGCCGTAGAGCATCAGGAGCCCGCCGGGCTTGAGCGCTTGCGCGGCACCTGCGAACAGCCCTTCCGCGACGGTCCATGGCGCGATGTGGACGACGTTGGCGCAGAAGATCGCGGCGAGTTCTGCGGGTCCACCCTCCTGCTGCAGCGCCGCGAACCAGTTTGGATCGGACAGGTCGATGCGATACGGCGCGCGGATATTCGGCAGGCCGGCATGCGCACGCCAGGCCGTGATGCTCTTCAGGTGCTGTTCGTTGAGGTCGCTGGGCCACCAGACGAGATCCGGTGTGTGCGCTGCAAAATGAACCACGTGCTGGCCGGTGCCGCTGCCGGCCTCGAGCACGTCGCCGGAGCATCCCGCCAGCAGGCGCGACAGCACTGCCCAGATCGGCTGGTGGTTACGGTGAAAGGCCGCAGCGTCGAGCCGTCCGTCCGGCTCAACCGGACGCCCATCCCTGCCGAATTCGACGACGTATTCCGCCATGCTCACCCCTGTCACAGGGCTTTAGCCCGCTGGATCACGAATAGCAAAATTTTCGCGAGAAGCAGGTACTGGCGACACAATCCTGCTATTCCGTTCCTGCCGGGCGACGGACGTTAACCCGTCATGCACGGTCCGATTGCGGATCGGTGGCCTTTGTGCTTCCGAGTCCTTATAATTCGATGGCTCACCGAAAATTCGGAACACACCTTGCCCGCATTATCCATCTCGCGCCCCGTCCTGGCTCTCGGGCTATGGCTCGCCGCCTGCACCGGCTCAGCGTGGGCGCAATCGGGCCCCAGCGAGGGCCAGAAGATCGCTTTCGACCGCGGCAAGGGCAATTGCCTGACCTGCCACGTGATCAAGGGCGGCGACCTGCCCGGCACCATCGGTCCCAAGCTCGAGGGTCTCGAGGGCAAATATGATCGCGCTGAATTGATCGCGATCGTCTCTGACGAGACCAAGCGCAATCCGCAGACGGTGATGCCGCCATTCGGCCGCAACCGCATCCTGACCGAGCAGGAAATCAACGCCGTCGTCGATTTCCTGCAGACCCTCTGATCGACCTTGGAGAAAGTGAAGATGACTGCCTCGTTCGGCCCTTCGGTGACGCGCCGCCTGATCATCAAGGGCATTGGCGCGGTGGCGCTGGTCGGCCTCGGCCATGCGACGCTGGGCCCGTGGCCGGCGCTCGCCGCCGCCAATGACAAATATCCGGAAGACGCGTTCAAGCAGAAGAACGCCAACGAGGCGATCAAGGCGCTCTATGGCAGGGATCACGAGGCCTCCGACAAGGTGAAGCTCGACGCACCCGAGATCGCCGAGAATGGCGGCGTGGTGCCGATCTCGGTGAGGACCACGCTCAATGACGTCACCTCGATTTCTTTCGTCGTCAGCGAGAACCCGTTCGCGCTCGCCGCCTCTTACAAGATTCCCGAAGGCACTGTACCCGCCGTCGCCAACCGTTTGAAGATGGCCAAGACCTCGAACGTGATTGCGCTGGTGGAAGCCGGCGGCAAGCTCTACAGCGCCACCAAAGAGGTCAAGGTCACCGTCGGCGGCTGCGGCGGCTGATATCCCGAAGGAGCAACACGATGGCATCGAGCATTCGCGTCCGCGCGATCCTGAACGGCGACACCACCGACGTGCAGACCCTGATCCAGCATCCGATGGACACCGGCCTGGTGAAGGACGCCAAGGGTGAGCTGATCCCGGCGCACTACATCCAGCAGCTCTCTTTCGAGCATAACGGCAAGGCGGTATTCCAGGCCGACTGGGGCACCGCGGTCTCCAAGGACCCCTATGTCAAATTCGCCTTCAAGGGTGCGGCCAAGGGCGATGAGCTCAAGGTGAGCTGGGCGGACAACAAGGGCGCGACCGACAGCCTGACTGCCAAGATCCAGTAAGAGACCCAGCAACATGCGCGCGCGCTCCGCTTTCTCCTTCCTCGCTGCCGCGCTGGCGTTCGCCGCGCTGCCATCCGCGGCGCCTGCGGCCGATACGGTCGATCCCGCGACTGAGCTCAAGGCGTTCCAGGATTTCTTCGTCAAGAAGTTCCCGAAGGTGAAGTTTAATGACTTCGTCAACGGGCCCTACTCGATGAACGAGGACATGCGAAAGCAGTGGGAGGAGAAGGAGGAGTTTCCGCCCTACGAGTTCGCGCTCGAGGCCGGCAAGGAGATGTTCGGTAAGCCGTTCAAGAACGGCAAGACCTATGCAGACTGCTTTGCGAATGGCGGCATCGGCATCCGTCAGAACTACCCGTATTTCGACGGCAAGGAAGGCAAGGTCGTCACGCTGGAGCTCGCGCTGAACAAATGCCGCGAGGCCAATGGCGAGCAGCCTTATTCCTACGTCAAGGACGAGATGGCCTCGCTGACCGCCTATATGGCCTTTACTTCGCGCGGCAAGCCGTTCGACATCAAGGTGCCGAACGATCCGCGTGCGCTCGCCGCCTTCGAGAAGGGCAAGGAATATTTCTACACCCGTCGCGGCCAGCTCAATTTTTCCTGCGCGAGCTGCCACGTGCAGAACCCCGGCGAGCGCATCCGCGCCGAGATCCTGGCACCGGCGCTCGGCATCCTGAACGCGATGCCGATCTACCGCTCGGAATGGAGCGGCATGGGCACCATCAGCCGTCGCTTCACCAGCTGTAACAGCCAGATCCGTGGCGTGCCGCTTGAACCGCAATCCGACGAATATCGCGACCTCGAATATTATCTGTCCTATGTCGCAAACGGCCTGCCGATCTCGGGTCCAGGAGCACGGCCATGAGCGAGCGCCGCAACGTAGCCATGAAAAAGATCATGTTTGCCGCAATCATGCTCGCCGCAGCCGCGATGCCCGCGCGCGCTGCCTCCGAGGCCGACTTCAAGGCGGCATTCGCCGCGGCCGACAGCGCCGAGAAGGACGCGGGACGGCTGCGCAACCAATGGACCACGACGGAAGCGGCGTTGAAGGCTGCGAAGACGGCTGGCGACGCCGGCAATTACGACCAGGCGGTGAAATCGGCACAGGAGGCGGAAGCGCTCGCCAAGGCCTCGATCTTCCAGGCGACTTCGGAGAAGGACCGCTGGAAGGCCATGGAGATCCGCTAGCTTTGCTTCCGACCGGAACAGCGCGATGACGATCCGTCGCCGGGATTTTCTTAAAGTGACAGCAGCGGCGCTCGCGGCGCCCGCTGTTGTCCGCCTCGCGCACGCCGCCGACACTGCGAGCCTCTACGACCTCGACCGGTTCGGCAATGCCCGCATCCTGCACATGACCGATACCCATGCGCAGCTTCGGCCGGTCTATTTTCGTGAGCCCAGCGTTAATCTCGGCGTCGGCGAGATGTGGGGCAACCCGCCGCATCTGGTCGGCCGCGCCTTCCTCGATCGCTACGGCATTCACGCCGACAGCGCCGACGCCTATGCCTTCACGTCGGTCGATTTCGAGAAGGCGGCGCCGCGCTTCGGCCGGCTCGGCGGCTTCGCCCATCTCAAGACCCTGATCGACAAGCTGCGTGCCGATGTCGGCGAGCACCGCTCGCTTCTGCTCGATGGCGGCGACCTCTGGCAGGGCACGGGCCTGACCCATCTGACGCGTGGCGCCGACATGGTCGATGCGGCGAACCTGCTCGGCATCGCGGCGATGACCGGCCATTGGGAATTCACCTATGGCGAGACCGACCTGCGCACCAACCTCGCCCGCTTCAAGGGCGAGTTTCTGGCGCAGAACGTGTTTCTCACCGAAGAGGCCGCGTTCAACGACGCCCAGGCGTTCGATGCGGCCTCGGGCCGCGTCTTCAAACCTGCCCTCGTCAAGGAGATCGGCGGCGCGCATGTCGCCGTGATCGGCCAGGCCTTTCCCTACGTGCCGATTGCGCATCCCCGGCGCTTCACGCCGGATTGGACCTTTGGCATTCGCGAGGCCGAGCTGCAGGCGCTGGTCGACGACATCAGGGCCAAGAAGGCCGATGCGGTGATCCTGCTGTCGCACAACGGCATGGACGTCGACCTGAAGCTCGCGAGCCGCGTCACCGGCATCGACGTGATCCTCGGCGGCCATACCCACGATGCGGTGCCGCAGCCGATTGCAATCAGGAACGCCAAGGGCATCACGCTCGTCACCAATGCCGGCTCGAACGGGAAATTCCTAGGCGTACTCGACCTCGAGATCGCCAAGGGCCGCATCAACGATGTGCGCTACCGGTTGCTACCGGTGTTCTCCGAGCTGCTGAAGCCGGATACCGCGATGCTGGCTTTGATCGACCAGATGCAGCAGCCGCAGGTCGCGGCCTGGAACGACAAGCTCGCGGCCACCGAGCACCTGCTCTATCGCCGCGGCAATTTCGCAGGCTCCATGGACGATCTGATCTGCGCGGCACTGCGCAGCGAGCTCGACGCCGAGATCGCGCTGTCGCCGGGCTTCCGATGGGGCACCAGCGTGCTCGCCGGCCAGCCGGTGACGATGGAGGATGTGCTGGCGCAGACCGCGATCACCTATCCCGAAACCTACGTCCAGGAGATGACCGGCGCGGACATCAAGACCATCCTGGAGGATGTCTGCGATAACCTCTTCAACGCCGATCCCTACCTGCAGCAGGGTGGCGACATGGTGCGCGTCGGCGGCCTTTCATACCGCTGCGCGCCGAATGCAGCGATCGGCCAGCGTATCACCGAGTTGACGCGTGACAACGGCAAGCCGTTGGCGGCTTCGGCGCGCTACAAGGTGGCCGGCTGGGCGTCGATGAACCCCCAAGCCGGCAAGCCGGTGTGGGACGTGGTCGCGAACCATCTGCGCGCCCGCGGAACGCCGGCCGGTGCCGTCCATGATGTCATGCTGACCGGCGTCGACGGCAATCCCGGCATTGCCGAGCCGTCGTAAAGCTGCCTACGCGCTGACGAACCGCGTCTTCAGGGGCGCAGCCCTCACGCTGCGGCAAGCAGCATTTATTCTGCGACACGATCCCATTTTGTAGAATGACATTTTCTGGTAAGATCGAAGAGCGACAGAAACATTCTATTGCACCCTGGCAAAGCCGTCGTCGGCAACAAGAGAGGCAGCCGGTTTGCCGATGTTGTTCGCGTCGCTCCCGGCCAGGCGAGCCATACCATCGATGGGACTACGCCGATGATCTTCCGCCAACTGTTCGACAGTGTCTCCGGCACCTACAGCTATTTGCTGGCGAGCCGCGCCGGCGGCGAGGCGCTGATCATCGATCCGGTGCTGGAGAAGGTCGACCGTTACTGCCAGTTGCTGCGCGAGCTCGACCTGAAGCTGGTCAAGGCGATCGACACCCATCTGCACGCCGACCACGTCACCGGACTCGGCGCGTTGCGCGACCGCACCCATTGCATGACCATCATGGGCGAGCAGAGCAAGGCCGACGTGGTGGCGATGCGGGTTGCCGAGGGCGACAAGGTCACGATCGAAGGCGTCAGCCTGGATGTGATGTTCACGCCCGGCCACACCGACGATTCCTACAGTTTCGCGATGGGCGACCGAGTTTTCACCGGCGACACATTGCTGATCCGCGGCACCGGCCGCACCGATTTCCAGAACGGGGATTCCCGCGCCCAATATGATTCGATCTTCAACCGCCTGCTCAAATTGCCCGATGAAACGCTGGTATTTCCGGCGCACGACTACAAGGGTGACACCGTCTCCACCATCGGCGAGGAGCGGCGCTACAATCCGCGACTGCAGGTGCGCTCGGTCGACGAATACGTGACGCTGATGGCCAATCTGAACCTGCCCAATCCGAAGATGATGGATGTCGCGGTGCCGGCGAACATGCGGGTCGGGCTGCATCAGGACGAACTCGCCAAACAGGGATTGTCGTTGTCGGCTCGACAGGCGATCGAATGCCTCGGCCGTCCCGATGTGCTGCTGGTCGATCTGCGCGAGACGTCCGAGCGGGCCAAGCACGGCACGCTGTCGGGCGCGCTGCACGCGCCCTACCCCGCCATCGCGGAGAATCTGGAAGCCGGCGGCATGCTGCGCGAGGTCGCTGCCGCCACCGGCCGCCGCATCGTGTTCTTCTGCGCCTATGGCGAGCGCTCGGCGATGGCCGTGAAGGCGGCGCAAGAGGCGGGCCTTTGCAACGCCGCCCACATCGAAGGCGGCATCGATGCCTGGAAAAAGGCCGGCGGCCCGGTGCTGGCCGGCCGCGGGTAGTCGGGGCTGCCGAGTTGGCGCTGATGAGCTACTTGCGCACGACAATTTCAGCCGTCGTCCCGGGCAAGCGAAGCCCGACCCCGGATCCATAGCCACCGGCGATGCTGCACAAGCAATCCTGGAGCCACAGCGGATCATCACACGAGCAGCGGTAATTATGGATCCCGGCGTTCTCGGCGCGCAATTGCGCGCCTGACCCGGACGACACCGTGAATGCCGCACCCGCCTGTCAGCAGATAATCAACGGCGCGCGCACGTGCCATGCGCCTGCATTCGTGGACAATAAACCGCTTTGCATTAGTGTGGCGCATTGCCGCGCCCCGCCCGGGACATCGGCGTCGCCCGGCACAAGCTCCCAAGTTCCAGACATCCAGGCTCAAGACATCGGGCTTCGAGACCTGCGCCGGACGTGAAACGGACCTGAATATGGCTGACGTTCTCGCTGCATCGCAACATACCGAGACCCCAACCAGGACCGTGTCCCCCGTGCGCACGCTGTCACTGATCTCGCTCGCGCATTGGGTCAGCCATTTCCACATGCTAGTGCTGCCGATGCTGTTCCCATTCCTGAAGCAGCAGCTCGGCGTCGGCTATGTCGAACTCGGCTTTGCCATGACGGTGTTCGCCGTGGTGACGGCGCTGGTGCAGACCCCGGTCGGCTACATCGTCGACCATTTTGGCGCGAAAAGAATCCTGCTGGTCGGCCTCACGCTCGGCGGCCTGTCGCTGGTGATGCTGGGCCTGCATCTGAGCTATCCGAGCCTGATCGTCTGCGCGGTGCTGCTCGGCGTTGCCAACGCGGTCTATCACCCCTCCGACTATGCGCTGCTGGCGGCGCATATGGACGAGTCGCGAATGGGCCGCGCCTTCGGCGTCCATACCTTTGCGGGTTATCTCGGCGGCGCGGTCGCGCCGGCTGCCATGGCTGCGCTGCTGGCATGGATCGGCGGTCCCGGCGCACTGATCGTCGCGGGTCTGGTCGGCCCGGTGGCCGCCCTGCTGCAGGTCGTCGGCAATGTGCCGGAGGTGCACCCTCACCAACACCACAAGGACGGCGCCAAGGTACCGAAGCCGAACCTGCTGACGCCGACGCTGATGATGCTGACGGCGTTCTTCATGCTGCTCAGCCTGTCCTCCTCCGGGATCGCGAGCTTCGGCCTCGTCGCGCTGATGAACGGCTACAATGTCTCGTTCTCCGAGGCCAACATCGCGCTGACCGCCTTCCTCGGAGCCACCGCGGTGGGCGTGCTGGCCGGCGGCGTGCTCGCCGACCGGATCAGCCATCACAGTCTGGTTGCGGCGGTCAGCTTTGCCATCAACACGGTGCTGATGCTTTTCATCACCTTCCTGACCCCGCCGATGATCGTGCTCACCGCCGTGCTGACGGTCGCGGGCTTCCTCAGCGGCGCGATCGCGCCGTCGCGCGACATGATGGTGCGCAACGCGGCACCTCCCGGGGCTGCGGGCCGCGCTTTCGGCCTGGTCTCTACCGGCTTCAACTTCGCCGGCATCATCAGTCCCTTGTTGTTCGGTTACATCATGGACGCCAACGCACCGCGCTGGCTGTTCGGCGCCTCCGTCATCTTCATGTTGCTGACGATCGTGCTGACCTTCTTCACCGAGCGCGGGACGAAGGTGAAGACGGTAGCCTAGATTTCATCGACGAGACCAATCTGCACCCACGAATTCAGTGCACCTTCTCCCCTTGTGGGAGAAGGTGGCGCGAAGCGCCGGATGAGGGGTCTGCATCCGCGGAGATAGACCCCTCACCCGGCTCGCCGCCTCGTGCCGCGCCGGCGATCCACCCTCTCCCGCAAGGGGAGAGGGTGCACCATTTTCCGCGCAACGGATCGCCGTTCAATCCTTTCCTACTCGCGCTACGTCGGCATCCCAGCTCAACATCCCCGTGAGTTGACATCGTAGCTCATGCGCCGATGATGCCGCATCAAACAAGATCAATTCAGGGAAGAACGTCATGACCGAGCAGCCCGATCTCGTGATCCGCGGCGGCACGCTCGCCGACGGCAGCGGCAACGACCTCTATGAGGCCGATGTCGCCATCAAGGATGGTCGCATCACAGAAGTCGGCAAGGTCGCGGCCAAGGGCTTTGAGGAGATCGATGCCAAGGGCCGGTTGGTGACGCCGGGCTTCGTCGACGTCCACACCCATTACGACGGTCAGGTAACCTGGAGCCACGACATCACGCCGTCGTCGCAGAACGGCGTCACCACGGCAATCATGGGCAATTGCGGCGTCGGTTTCGCACCGTGCCGGCCGGCCGATCACCGGCGGCTGATCCAGTTGATGGAAGGCGTCGAGGATATTCCCGAGCCTGTGCTCGAGGCCGGCATTCCCTGGGAATGGGAGAGCTTTCCGGACTACATGAACTGGCTGGGCAAGCGCGATTTCGACATGGACATCGGCGCGCAACTGCCACACGCGGCGCTGCGCGTCTATGTGATGGGCGAGCGCGGCGCGCGGCGTGATCCGGCCACGGAACAAGACAACCGTGCGATGGCCGCGCTCGCAAGTGATGCCGTGCGGTCAGGCGCACTCGGCTTCTCCACCTCGCGCACGCTCAACCACCGCACCTCGACCGGCGACTACACGCCGACCTTGAAGGCCGGCGAGGACGAATTGACCGCGATCGCGGGCGCGATGCATGGCGCCGGCCGCAGCGTGCTGCAATTCGTGCTCGACCTCTCCACCATCCACGAAGATTTGCCGATGATGCTGCGGGTGGCGGAAGCGACCCGCTGTCCGATCTCGTTTTCGGTGACGCAGAACGACAAGGCGCCGGAGCGCTGGCGCGAAACGCTGGCCGAGATCAACGAAGCGGCCGAGCGCGGCCTGTCGATCACCGCCCAGATCCCGGCGCGGCCCGTGGGCCTGCTGCTCGGGCTCGAACTGTCGCGCAATCCGTTCCAGACCCATCCGAGCTACCGGGCCATCGCGGATCTGCCGCTGGCCGAGCGGGTGGCGCGGCTGCG
>NZ_JBARGP010000153.1:0-12536 GCF_049798375.1 Bradyrhizobium sp. | reverse complement strand
GCCTGCAGCGCGGTCTCGCCGCCGATGCCGGCGCCGCGGCAGGCCCAGGTGGCGCCGCCATGCGGCGTCGTCTCGGTGTCGCCGGTGATGACCTTGATGCGCTCCTGCGCGATCCCGAGTTGGTCGGCCACGATCTGGCTGATAACAGCCTCGGTGCCCTGCCCTTGTTCAGTGACCGAAATCGCGCAACGCACCTCGCCGGACGGCGTCAGGCTCAAGGTCGCGCCATCCTGCGACGAAATCCGGGCGCCGCCGACGCCATAGAAGGCCGGGCCCGGATTGGTGATTTCGACGAAGCTCGCGATCCCGATGCCGCGATGGACGCCGCGCTGCCGCAGTGCCGTCTGCTCGGCGCGCAACGCGTCGTAGTCCATCATGTCGCGCAGCCGCCGCAGGCAGACCTGGTGCGACAGCGCCTCGAATTTGTAGCCGGTCGGAGATGTCAGCGGATAGCCGTCATCGGCGATCAGGTTCTGCGCACGGATATCAAACGGGTCGCGCCCAATTTTGACGGCGGCGAGATCGACCATCCGCTCAGTGACGGCGCAGGCGATGGGATGGCCGACGGCGCGGTACTGACTGGTCTGCACCTTGTGCTGGAAGATCACCTCCAGCGCGGCGCGATAGCTCTTGAACTTGTAGGGCGCGCCGATCAGGCGGATCACCTGGTTGCCTTCGACCACGCTGGTGCGCGGATAGCTCGAGAACGCGCCGATCGCGGTGACGTCGTGCACGTCCATGGCGAGGATCTCGCCGTTCTCGTCCAGTGCCATGCGGGCGCGCACGCGATGGTCGCGAGCATGGATGTCGGAGACAAAGGATTCGATGCGGTCGGCGACGAATTTCACCGGACGTCGCAGCAGGATCGACAGCCCGACCACCGCCATGTCCTCGTGATAGACATGCAGCTTCATCCCGAAAGAGCCGCCGATGTCGGGCGCGATCACGCGTACCCGCGCTTCCGGGATGCCGTAGTGGCGGGCATAGAGATCCTGGAACTGATATGGCGTCTGCATCGCGTGATGCACGGTCAGCATGCCGGCTTCCGGCTCATAGTCGGCGATGATCGCGCGCGGCTCCAAGGTCACCGCCGTGTGGCGACCGAAGCTGAACTCTTCTTCCACCACATGAGCGGCGCGCGCAAAGGCCTCGTCGACGCCGCCGCTGTCGAGCTGGCTCTTGAAGCAGAGATTGCCGTGACCGGCAGGATTGACCAGCGGCGCGCCAGGTTTTCGCGCCTCGTCGAGGTCGACCACCGCGGGCAATTCTTCATAGTCGACCGAGATCAGCTCCAGCGCGTCCTCGGCCAGCGCCCGGCTCTCGGCGACAACGGCAACCACGGCCTGCCCCGCCCACACCACGCGCTCGAGCGGCAGCGGCAGCTGCGGCTCCGAAATCATGCCCTTGAAATGATCGAGCGTGCCGATCCAGGGCATGCAGATGTTTGCGAGCTCGGCACCGGTGGCGACAAGATGCACGCCGTCCAGCGCGCGCGCCGCGTTGACATCGACCGCGACAATCCGCGCATGCGCGTACGGGCTGCGCAGGAAGGCCGCATGCAGCATGCGCGGCAGCTTGATATCGGTGACGTAGCGGCCGCGCCCTGCCAGCAGCCGCTTGGCGTTCGGCCGCGGCACCGAACGGCCGATATAGGAGTTCGGGCGATCGAGCGAGGTGAGCGGCGCGGTCATGGGCGAGTTATCCTTCGGCCTGGCTGCGCGCCGCAGCCACCGCGGCGATGGCATCGACGATCGCCTCATAACCGGTGCAGCGGCAATAATTGCCCGACAGCGCGTCGCGAATCGCCTCGCGGCTCTGTGTGGCGTTGCGGGACAATAGCTCATGCGCGTTGATCAGCATGCCCGGCGTACAGAAGCCGCATTGCAGCGCGTTGCGGCGATGGAATTCGGCCTGCAGATCGGCGATCACGCCGCTCTCCGCCAGCCCTTCGATCGTGTCGATCCCTGCGCCATCCGCCTGCACCGCGAACATCAGGCAGGAATGCGCAGCACGTCCGTCGAGCAGTACCAGGCAGGCGGCGCAGGCGCCCATCTCGCAGCCGGCATGGGTACCGGTCAGCTCAAGCTGCGTGCGCAGGCAATCCAGCAACGTATCGCGCGGTGCGACCTCGCAGGCTGTCTTGCGACCGTTGACGATGAAGCGGACACGAACGGTTTCGTCGGTATCGCCGGGGTCGAATGATGTGCCTGTTACGCTCATGCGCCCTCTCCGATGCGCCCCAGCAGGCGGCCAAGCAGCACACGGGCCAGATGCAGCCGCATCGCCGACGCCACCTCGTCGCTCTCGGGCGGCGCGAGATCATGGTCCAGTGCGGCCTGTGCGGCGGCGATCCGCGCCGCGTCGAGAGCATGGCCGATCAGCACTGCTTCAGCATGTTTGGCCCGGATCGGCACATTGCCGACGGCGAAGAACGCGATGCGGATGGTCTCAATTCGGACCTTGTCGCAAGTTGCGATCATGCCGCAACCGACCAGCGCATAGTCGCCGCGGCGCCGCGCCAGCTCATCGAAGGCGATACGCTGGTGGTCTTTGAACAGCGGCACATGAACGGCAGTGACGAGTTCGCCGGGCGCCAGCGCGGTCTCGAACAGATCGACAAAGAAATCGTCCGCCTTGACGCGGCGCGCGCCCGAACGGCCGGCGATCTCAATCTCGGCGTTGAGCGCCAGCACCATGGCGGGGAATTCGGCTGCGGGATCAGCCAGCGCGATGCTGCCGCCGAGCGTGCCGCGGTTGCGGATGGCGGGATGGGCGACAAAGGGCGCTGCGGCGCGGAGCAGCGGCGCGAATTCGCCGATCAGCGGCTCGGTCATAATCTCGCAATGGCGCGTCAGCGCGCCGATGCGCAACGTCTCGCCTTCGCGCCCGACGCCACGCAGCTCGGGAATATGGGTGATGTCGATCAGGAGCTTCGGCGCCTGCAGCCGCAGCGACAAGGTCGGCACCAGGCTCTGACCGCCGGCGATGAAGCGCGCGTCGTCACCGGCCTCCGCATGGGCCGTCAACGCCTCTTCAACGGTTCGCGCACGAAGATAGCTGAAAGCCCTCGCTTTCATTGCCGTCTCCCTGTTCTGACCGGCGCTCCAGCCGGCCCGCCCAGATTCATGACCATCTGGTCTCAAAATCCTCGCACGCAGGCGCCGCCCGGTCAATCAGAACAGACCATTTGGTCACAAGTCGCGGATGAGCTAAAAGGGATCACAAGGGCATTGCGATCCGGACGATCATGGCCAGGACAATCAAGCGCGCAGCGAAGCAGGCGCCGGCGAAACGCAGGGCGCAGCCGCCGGCGAAACGCGCCAAGACGCCGAAAACGGCGGCGCCACGACGGCGCAACATGCGCGCGGCCGATCGCGAGCGGTTGATCGTCGACGAAGCGATCCGCTTCTTTGCCGAGCGCGGCTTCGATGGCGAGATCCGCGAGCTCGCGATCCGCTTGGGCATCGCGCATTCGGTGATCTACCGGCATTTTCCGAGCAAGGAGGCGCTGATCGAGCGCGTCTATCAGGAGGTCTATCTCAGCCGCTGGTCGCCGGATTGGGGCACATTGATCCGCAACCGTGCCTTGCCATTGGAGGCACGGCTCACCGGCTTCTATCTCAGCTATGTCGCGCACGTGTTCGAATACAATTGGGTGCGGATCTTCGTGTTCTCCGGAATGAAGTCCTTCGGCATCACCGGCCGCTATCTCGACCTGGTCCGTCGCGAGATCATCGAGGCAGCGGCAGCCGAGCTGCGGCACGACCTCGGTCTGCCGGATGTCGGCAGCGCGGCACTCAGCGAGCGCGAGATCGAGATGTTCTGGGGCCTGCACGGCCGCATCTTCTATCTCGCGATCCGCAAATTCATCTACGAAACGCCGATCCCGCCCGATCTCGATGCGATCGTGCGGGATGCGGTCGTGTCATTTCTCGACGGCGCGCGCTGCACACTGCCGGAGCTGTCACGGGCACAAGCCAGCGAAAAGAGTATTTAGATACAGATTGCGCCGCTATTTTTCGCTAGCCTCGCGCGCCAAGCGCTCCGCCCGCAGGCGTTCGCGATTGGCATAGAACGCCTTTTGCGCAGCATCATGCTCGCGCATAGCCTGCTCCGCATCGGCCTTCCGAGTCGCGTCGCGGGCGCGGCGTTGTTCAGGGGTCAAGATTCGGGGTGTACGTTCTGAGAGGTTATCCAGCATGGCCCGATAACGCCGACGGCCGCCGAAAGTTCCCAAACGTCAACCCTAGCCCTTCCAGGACATCCGATTGGGGGCAATTGGGCAAAACCGGGCTTGAAAGCACCGCCCTTGACGATCCCGGCGCCCGGGCCGACAAAGGGCTGTGCCAGATTGTCACATCTCGATTTCCCTCTCGATTATCCCGGAGGCAGGGGCGTGAGACATGTCGACGCCGCGATCATGTTCGTCAGCCTTTGGCTGCTGGGGTCCATGCTGATCGACGCGGTGACGCCGAAGGAGTTCAGCGTCTACCTGATCGGCGCCGCGATCGCCCCGGCGACCGCGATCTCGGCGGCGCTGTATTGGTTGCGGGTGCCGAAGCTCGATTTCGCGGTCGCGTTTGCCACCGTCTGGATGGTCTCCGGGATGGTACTCGAGATGGTCACGCCTGCCCCACTGTCGCCACTGGCGTTGATCGTCGCGGCGGCGCCGCTTGTGATCGTCGGCATTGTGATCAACATTCTAGGGCGACGCCGTTCGAAGCCGCTGCCGATGCCGGATCAGCGCTCGGCAGCGTCCTGATATCAGGCCGATCGTCAACCCTCCGCAAGCGCCGCGAGAAAGCCGGAGAGATCGGACCAGAGTTCGCCGGGCTCCTCCAGGCCGATGCTCAAGCGAACGACCTGCTCGGCCGGATTCCATGGCCGCGCTTCGATCCGGTGCGATCGCCGTCGGCGCGATCAGGCTGTGCGTCCCTCCCCCGGAGGCGCCGTGGCGGACTCGCGCGCAGGATCGGTCGTCGGGCGATTTTGATAGATCGCGGGCCCTGCCGGATCACAGGTGGTCCAGGCCCGCTTCAGTCATGAGGGCACCAACATCGCTCGATCGAGCATCCCAGAACTTCATCCGTCATCCGCAGAGGGAAGATGCGCATTTCAAGAATTCCATTGTTGTTCGCGGCCGCGATATCAACCGCTGGGCTCGCCGCATTGGCCGGCCAAGCAATCTCTGCACCGGACAAATACACGGTGTCGGTGCCGAACGGGCTCGGCTTCGCCGAGTTCAGAGGCTACGAGGATTGGCAGACCGTCGGCGTCAGCGAGACCGACGAGACCATCGAGGTGATCCTCGCCAATCCCGTGACGGTCGAAGCCTATCGCGCCGGCACGCCCGGCAACGGCAAGCCGTTCCCGGATGGCGCCAAGATGGCAAAGATCCACTGGAAGGCCGTCAAGAGTGCGGATGCGCCTTCGCCGACCGTGGTGCCCGGCGACCTGCACGACATCGATTTCATGGTGAGGGACAGCAAGCGGTTTGCCGACACCGGCAACTGGGGCTACGCCCAGTTCGACTTCGAGACCGGCTCCGGCGCATTCGCGCCCAACGGCAACGGCACCGATTGCGGTTATGCCTGCCACACAATCGTGGCGACCAAGGACTACGTCTTCACCGGCTATCCCAAGCGGTGAGGCCGCCATTTGGCGGATCGGCCGATGGCACGATCCGCCAAATGTCTGGCCTGCCCAGCTGCCGAGATCCGATGCCGTCGCTGCCACTGCAATCATCTGGCGCCGGTGCGGCGATGCCGGTAGAGCAAGGACATGGCACACCAGATCAATGTCGTCCTGCACCCCTGGTCCAGCACAAGCTAACCCTGATGCGCGAGCGCGACCGCTCGACAAAGGGCTTTCGCGAGTTGCTCAACGAGATCGGCATGCTGCTCGCCTACGAGGTCACCCGCGACCTGCCGGTCGAGCTGGTCGAGATCGAGACGCCGCTGTGTCAGATGAAGGCGCCGAAGATCGCCGGCAAGAAGCTCACGCTGGCGCCGATCCTGCGCGCCGGCGTCGGCTTCCTCGACGGCATGCTGGCGCTGCTGCCGTCCGCCCGGGTCGCCCATATCGGGCTCTACCGCGATCCCGACACGCTGCAGGCGGTCGAATACTACTTCAAGGCGCCGCAGGACCTGTCGGACCGCACCGTGATCCTGGTTGACCCGATGCTGGCCACCGGCAATTCGGCCTGCGCCGCGGCCCATCTGCTGAAAGCGCGCGGTGGGCGCGACATCCGCTTCGTCTGCCTGCTCGCGGCGCCCGAGGGCATCGCGCATTTTCAGGCCGAGCATCCCGAGATCCCGGTCTGGACCGCCGCGATCGACGAGCGGCTCAACGATCACGGCTACATCGTGCCCGGCCTCGGCGATGCCGGGGACCGGATGTTCGGCACGAAATAGCTTTTAATGGATGGCGCCGTGCCCGACCTCGCCGGTGATGACGTCCCCGAACTGCTCCCAGGCCTCGCCGTTGAAGCGCATCAGCTGCATCTGCTCGATCGGAAAGTAGTCGTCCGGCGAGGTGTTGACCATGATCCCCGGCAGCAGCATATCGGAGGTGAAGTTCTTCAGATTGGCGGCCTGCTTCATCACGTTGGCACGCGTCAGCTCGTCGCCGCACTGCTTCAGCACCTGCACCATCGCTTGGGATTCGACATAGGCATAAGCGGTGTTGGAGTTAGCCTGGTCGCCTTCGGGAAAGTATTTGGTCATGAAGGCGCGCCACTTGGCGACGCCGGGATCGTCCTTCCATTTTGGATCGGTCGGGTCCTTCACATATTCCGTCGAGATGATGCCCTTGGCATATTCGAGGCCGGCCGGCTTCAGCACCGAGGCCACGGTAGTTGCGGTGTTGGCGAGGAAGAATTTCGGCTTCCAGCCGAGCTCGCCGACCTTGCGGATCGCCTGCGCCGAACCCTTTGGCGCCGCCCAGGAGAAGAAGATGTCTGCGCCGGAATCGTGCAGCGCCACGATCTGCGAGTCGATCGAGGGATCGGACACCTCGTAGGACTTGTCGGCGATGATCATGCCGACCTTGTCGCCGAGCCCGTCCTTCAGCCCTTTGAACTGGTCCTTGCCGGCATCGTCGTTCTGCCAGAATACCGCGATCTTGCTGTGCGGGAAATGATCGAGGATGTATTTGGCGTAGATTCGCCCCTCGCTCTGGTAGTTCGGTTGGAAGCCCATGGTCCAGGGGAAGTTCTTGGGGTCGCCGAACTTGGTGCCGCCGGAGGCGACGAACAGCTGCGGCACCCGCTTCGTATTCATGTATTTCATGATGGCGGAGTTGGACGGCGTGCCGAGCGATTGGAAAATCAGCAGCACCTCGTCGCTCTCAACCAGTTTGCGGGCCTGCTCGATCGCCTTCGGGGGCGAATAGGCGTCGTCATAAGAAATGAACTTGATCTTGCGTCCGTTGATGCCGCCTTCGTCGTTGATCATGTTGAAATAAGCGGCTTCAGTCTGGCCGATCACGCCGTACGACGAGGCCGGGCCGCTATAGGGCATGATGTTGCCGATCTTGATTTCGGTGTCGCTGACCCCTGGATCGTATTTCTTCTCCGCCCGCGCCGCGCCTGCGGCACTGGCGACGACCATGGTCGCGACGGCAATACGCATGATCTGCGTCCGCATCCTATCCTCCCAAAGCGCTTTTTTCGTTGGTGTGAAGTGTCTCAACTTGCGGCTGATGATGCAAGCGTAGGCTTTGCCGCAGTCGCGAAACGGCATTGTTGCGGAAGGTTATTTGTGATTGATGCGGGCCGGGAGAGAAGGTCCGTCCTTTGCAATTAAAACCACGCATCGGTCCAAGGCATCCGCGGCTTGGCGCGGCCTGCGGCCACGCCGCAGAATGGCTGGCGACGAAGCTGTTCGCCCGCGCCGGTTTCCACCGGCTCGGCTCGGCCTTTGCCGACGACCGCATCGCCGAGGCGCGCGAGCGACTCGCTTGCGGCGAGACGCTCTATCTCGCCGGGCTCGGGCCACCCGGCACGCACAATTCCGGCGTCGCTATGGTCGAGGTGACGCAGAGTTCCGGCCCGCGGCTGATCCTCAACAATGAGGAGGAGCGCTTCTCCGGCAATAAGCACACCACGGAATATCCGCGCCAGTCGATCGATGCGATGGTGGCCGCGCTACGCGGCATGGGACGCGACGTCTCCGACGTCTTCGCTTGGCTGACGACCTGGGACTATCCGGCGCTGGCGGGCACGTTAACGCGCACCATCCTGGAGGAAGCGCCGCAAAGCCTGAAGCTGCTGCGCACCACCCAGGCCGCCGGCTTCGACGCGCGCCGCATGGACGCGATGACGCGGACCCCGAAAGTCCTGGCCAAACAGCTTGGATTGAGCGAGCGCGTGCCGTTGATCCTGATGCCGCATCATGACAACCACGCCTGGTTCTCCTATGCGGCCTCGCCGTTTGCGGATGACAGCGAGCCGATCGCCATCGCGGTGCTCGACGGCACCGGCGATCGCGGCTCGGTCTCCTTGTATGAGGCGCGTGACGGCGCGCTGCGCCTGCTCGCCTGCAACGACAGCATGTTCGAGTCGCTCGGCGCGTTCTACAGCGTGATCTCCTCGACACAGGGCGGCTGGACCTGGCTCTCCTGCGAGGGGCGCTACATGGGTGCTGCGGCCTGGGGCGACATGAACCGCGCCAGCAATCCCTATTATGCGCAGCTGAAAGATGTCCTGGTGCTCGCCGACAATGGCGAGGTCCGCATCAACCGCGCGCTGGCGAACTGGTACGCCGACCCGTTCGAAAAGCCCTATCACCCTGCCCTCGTCGACATTCTAGGCCACCCGCTGACGCCATCGCAGCTCTGGAACCCGGACGCCATACTGCGGGTCGAGGACATCAGCCATCGTCCCGATACACAAGACCGGCTCGACAAGGCGGCCGCGACCCAGCTCGTGTTCGAGGATGCGATGATCCACATCGTCGATCATCTGTTGCGCATGACGGGCGCCCACCGGCTGATCCTGACCGGCGGGGTGGCATTGAACGCGGTCGGCAATATGCGTCTGCTCGAACATTTCGACGAGGCATGGTTTGCGCGCGCGCAAGGTCGCAAGACGCGGCTGCATCTGTGGGTCCCGCCGGTGCCCGGCGATCCCGGCGTGCCGATCGGCGCCGCCTGGTTGTTTGCGCATCTCGCCGGCGCGCCGCGCGGCCCGGTGCTGAAGCATGCGTTCTATTGCGGCCTGCCGCCCGCGCGTGGCGAGATCGACGCGGCGCTCACGGCCGATGACATCGTCTCGGAGCGGATCGGCGAGATCACGTCAGAGGAAGGCCAGGCCGCGGTCGCCGACCTCATGGCCTTCATGGTCGCGCAAGGTGGCGTCATCACGCTCTACCAGGGCGCGGGCGAGACCGGCCCGCGCGCGCTCGGCCACCGCTCGATCCTTGCCAACCCCTGTGATCCCCAGGTGCGTGAGCGGCTCAACGCGCGGGTGAAATATCGCGAGGCGATCCGGCCGCTGGCACCGATGGCGACGCTGGAAGCCGCGCGAGATTATTTCCAGCTCGAGGACGGCGCTGATGACGCCAACTACAACGCCTATAATTACATGGTGCTGACGGCGCATGCGAAGCCGCATGCGCGCGGCAAGATCCCGGCCGTGATCCATGCCGACGGCACCGGTCGCATCCAGATCGTGCGCGAGGCTGATGATCCTCTCACCTACGCTTATCTGAAAGCGCTCGGCCGCCATGTCGGGGTCGAGATGTCGGTCAACACCTCGTTCAATGTCGCCGGCCCGATCGCGCAGACGCCGCAACAGGCCGTCGAAACGCTGCGCCGCGCCGGGGGACTGGACGCCGTGATCATGGTCGCCGACGACGGCGCGACCTATGCGGTTCGTCATGCCCGCGACGGCAAAGACGCGCGGTTTGCGCAATGGTATGACGAATGGAAAAGGACGCGGTCCGGCAGCTAAGCCTTGGGGACGGACACGACCTCGATGATGCGGCCCTCGTCGTCATCGGGCGCGCTCGCCTTGGCTCTCGCATAAGCCTCGACCGCGGCGCTGGACACAAGCGGCTTATCGCGCAACAGGCTCTCGGCGAGCGCGACGGCGTAGGCGGCATCCTTGTGCCGGAGTGCGGCGGTGAAGGTCGCGCCGGAGAAGTCGCGCGTCACCATCCGCTTGGAATGCCGGATCACCTGCGGGCTCGCGGCGACGCCGCTTTCGACTGCCTCCAGCACCAGCTTCATGTCGAGGCCGGCTTGTTCCGCGATCGCCAGTCCCTCGGCAATCCCTGCAATCTGGATCGCGCCCATCAGATTGTTGATCAGCTTGTAGACGGTGCCTGAGCCGACCTCGCCGAAATGGCGAATCGTCGAACTGAGCGGCGCGAGAAACGGCTGCGCTTGTTCGAGATCGGCGGCGTTGGCGCCGACCAGCAAGGTCAGCCTTCCGCTGGCTGCCGCATCGGGCAGACCCGTCACGGGGCAATCGATGTAGATCAGGCTGCGTGCATTGAGTTCGCGCGACATGCGCCGCACGTGGTCGTGTGAGACCGTCGAGCACTCAATCGCGAGCGTCCCGGCCCTCATGGTGGTCGCGGCACCGTCGGCACCGAGCCACACCGCGCGGGAGGCCTCATCGTCCGCCACCATGGTGACCACGGCATCCGCATCGATGGCGGCATCGCCGGGTGAGGTCGACCAGCGCGCACCGCGCGCGATCAGGTCTTCCGCCTTGGCCTTGCTTCGATTCCAGACCGAGACCTGAAAGCCTGCATCGAGATAGCGCCCGGCCATGCCGTGGCCCATGCGCCCGAGCCCGACGAAAGCGACTCGGGCCATTTAGTCCACATCCTCGATCGCGGCGCCCGGCGTGGTGCCGAACGCGCGCTGCGCCAGGGTCGCGGCCATGAACTCGTCGAGTTCGCCGTCGAGCACGCCGGACGTATCGGACGTCTGCACCCCCGTGCGCAGATCCTTCACCATCTGGTAGGGCTGCAGCACGTAGGAGCGGATCTGGTGGCCCCAGCCGATGTCGGTCTTGGCGGCCTGGTCGGCCGCCGCCTGCTCCTCGCGCTTCTTCAGCTCAATCTCATAGAGCCGCGCGCGGAGCATGTCCCAGGCCTGTGCCTTGTTCTTGTGCTGCGAGCGGCCAGCCTGACAGACCACCGCGACACCGGTCGGGATGTGCGTCAGACGCACCGCCGATTCGGTCTTGTTGACGTGCTGGCCGCCGGCGCCGCCCGAGCGCATCGTGTCGGTGCGCACGTCGGACTCCTTGATGTCGATCTTGATCGAGTCATCGACGACAGGGAAGATCGCGACCGATGAGAACGAGGTGTGGCGCCGCGCGTTGGAATCGAACGGCGAGATCCGCACCAGGCGGTGCACGCCCGCCTCGGTCTTCAGCCAGCCATAGGCGTTGTGGCCCGAGATCTGGACGGTGGCGGACTTGATGCCGGCCTCTTCGCCCTGGGTTTCTTCGAGATACTCGACCTTGAAGCCGTGGGTCTCGGCCCAGCGCGTGTACATGCGCAGCAGCATCGAGGCCCAGTCCTGGCTTTCGGTGCCGCCGGCACCGGCATGGACCTCGAGATAGGTGTCGAAGCGATCGGCCTCGCCCGACAGCAGCGCTTCGAGCTCGCGCCGCGCCACTTCCTTCTTCAGCTCCTTGAGCGCCTTCTCAGCATCGGTCACCACACCGGTATCGTTCTCGGCTTCGCCGAGCTCGATCATGTCGATGTTGTCGGCGAGCTCGCGCTCCACCTTGCCGATGCCGGTCAGCGAATCCTCCAGCGAGGTCCGCTCCTGCATCAGTCTTTGAGCTTTCTGGGGGTCGTTCCAGAGATTGGGATCTTCCGCGAGCTTGTTCAGCTCGGCCAGCCTTGCCGTCGACGCATCGACGTCAAAGATGCCTCCTCAGCAGCCCGACCGACTGCTTGATCTCTTCTACGATCTTTTCGATTTCAGCGCGCATATCGATCTCTTTGGGCCCAGCTCCGAAGGCTGTGGCAATTCAGGTCAACGCGGATGTAGCCGCGCGCGACGCAAAGCGCAATCGCTCCGCGTCGGCGCCTCAGCTGGTTTCCTGTGCCTTAATAGAGGCTACCCGTGCCCGGACGCATGATGAAGTTGCCGGAATCGGGGGGCGGCGCGCCCGGCGGCATGCCATGGTTCTGATCGGCATCAGCCACGCCGATGACAGAGTAATTGTCCGGCGGCGCCGTGCCCGGCTTGAACGCCTCCATGATGGTGCGGCCGGTATCGCCGGGGCCGGCGCGCATGCCGGTCTTGGCGTCGACCCGCACCAGCTTGATGCCGGCCGGGATCTTGAACGGCGTCGCCGGCTTGTCGGCGAGCGCGAGCTTCATGAAGTCACGCGCGATCGGCGCCGCCAGATGGCCACCGGTCGCTGCATTGCCTCGGCCGAGCGGACGCGGCTTGTCGTAGCCCATGTAGACGGCGACCGCGAGATCCGGCGAGAAGCCGACGAACCAGGCGTCCTTGGCTTCGTTGGTGGTGCCGGTCTTGCCGGCGATCGGCTTGCCGACCTC
>NZ_JBARGP010000152.1:0-2600 GCF_049798375.1 Bradyrhizobium sp. | reverse complement strand
CCATCGTCGCGGGCCAGGTAACGCGCCGCGGCGGCAAGGCCACCGGCGCGCGCCCGGGACGGCTGATCAGGGGCGCGCAGGCAGATGTGAATTGACGTTGCTCTTTCCGCTGTCATCGCCCGTGAAGGCGGCGATCCAGTACGCCGCAGCGTCTCGTTCAAGCACTACTGCCTCTGGAATACTGGGTCACCCGCCTTCGCGGGTGACGACATCTGTGAATGGCGCGGCACCGCGCGACGTACTGGTAACTGCTCAAGCAAATTTCGGCGCGGTCTTCTCCTGATGCGCCAGCAGCCGGGCGCGCTCGGTGTTCGGCCACAGCAACAACAAGCCGATCAGGCCGGAGATGATCATGATCACGGCATTGATGGTGTAGCCGAGCATGTAGCCGTCGATCACGCTGCTCGCGTTCTGCACCACCTTGCCCATCACGTTCGGCGCCAGGATGCCGGCCAGGGTATAGATCGCGCCATAGATCGCCATCACGGCGCCGCGCTGCGACACCGGCGTGAATTCGCCAATCATCAGCGGGCACACCACGTAGATCGCGCCGGTCAGGCCCGATCCGACCACCAGCAGCACTATCCGGATCGTCGCGCTGCCGCCATAGGGCACCAGCGCCACGATCAGGCCACCGACCACCAGCGGCGCCGCGCCGAGCACGCCGCGCGCGATCCGGGTCGACAGGCCCCGCGCCATCATCACTTGCGACAGCCAACCCGTCAGCAGCACGGTCACCGCGCCGAACAGCCACGGCAGCACCGAGACGAAGCCGGCCTGCTGCTGGCTGAAGCCGAGGCCCGCGACCAGGAACGACGTCAGCCAGGTCAGGCCGAGCGACAGCGCCCAATAGGCGCCGAAGCTCGCGGCGACGCAGCCGATGAAGGTGCGCGACGACAGCAGCCGGGCGTATGGCACGCGCGCGTCCAGCGCGGCGGCGGTCGCGGCGCCCGCGATCGGCCCTTCCCTGCCGAGCAGCGACCACGCGACGACCCACAGCAGCCCGACCATTCCGAGCGCGCCGAACGCATAATGCCAGCCGTAATGGACGATGATCGCATTCAGCGCCGGCACCGCGAGGATGACACCGAAGGCGGAGCCTTGCGTCATGATCGCGGTCGGCAGTCCACGCTTCTCGTCCGGGAACCATTTGTAGATCGCATGAAGCGCGACCGAGGCGGCCGGCCCCTCGCCTGCGCCGAGCACGATGCGGCAGATCATCAGCGTCGTCAGGCTGACGGTGCCGAGCATCGGGAACTGCGCCAGCGCCCAGACCAGCGCGAGCACCAGCAGCACCCAGCGCGTCGCGACGCGATTAACCAGGAAGCCGACCGCGACGGCGGAGATCGAGAACAACAGGAAGAACGACGAGCCGAGCAGGCCGAACTGTTCCGGCGTGAGCTGAAGCTCCTTCGCGATCGGCACGCCCGCCAGCCCGACCACGATCTTGTCGGCGAAGTTCACCACCATCAGCAGGAACAGGAGGATTACAATTTTCCAAGCGCCATCGGGCGTCTGTTGCGCGCTCTCCGGCGTCGTCTGCACGGCCATCATCCTTCCTTGTCGTTCTTCTTATGCCGCCTTTTGGCGGTCGTCCGGCCATGGTAGCCGTGGTCCAACGGCGCAGGCAACAAGGCATTTGTCAAACCTGCGCGTGCCCCGCTGCGATTGCAACGAAGCCGTGATCTTGCGCTGCGGACTTGCTATATGCCGCATAGCGTCAAGACAAAGCGAACCAGCAATCTGGCGAAACGATCGTGCTCAGCATCCGTCACCTGACCAAGACCTATCGGGCCGCCGGCGAGCCGGTCAGCGTGCTGCGCGGCGTCGACCTCGACGTCGCGGCGGCCGAGCGCGTGGCGCTCACAGGCGAATCCGGCTCGGGCAAGAGCACGCTGCTGCATCTGATCGCGGGGCTCGATGCGGCCGACAGCGGCGACATCGACCTCGACAATGTGCGCATCGGCAAGCTTGACGATGCCGGGCGCGCGGCGTTGCGGCGCGATCGACTGGGCCTGGTGTTCCAGCAATTCAATCTGGTGCCAAGCCTCTCGGTTGATGACAATTTGAAATTTCAAGCGCGGCTCGCCGGTCGCCACGATGCCACCTGGCATGATGAACTCGTGGAACGGCTTGGCTTGTCGGCACTGCTCTCGCGCTACCCTGAGCAGCTCTCCGGCGGCCAGCAACAACGGGTTGCAATCGGCCGCGCGCTGGCGGTAAAGCCGCTGCTGCTGCTCGCCGACGAGCCGACCGGCAATCTCGACGAGGCGACCGCCGACGAGGTGATGGGCCTGACGCGCGATCTCGTCGCGCGCACCGGCTGCGGCTTCCTGATGGTGACGCACAGCGCGCGGCTCGCCGCGATGCTGGACCGCCGCGTCACCTTGCATGCAGGACGCGTCGCATGAGCCGCGTGCTCTGGATCCTCGCCGTTCTGCTCAGCCATTGGCGGCGACATCCGATGCAGCTCGCCACGCTCCTGATCGGGTTGATCTCGGCGACCGCGCTGTGGAGCGGCGTGCAGGCGCTGAACCAGCAGGCGCGCAACTCCTACGACCGTGCGGCCGCGATCTTCGGCGGCGCGCGCACACCGATGC
>NZ_JBARGP010000151.1:0-4123 GCF_049798375.1 Bradyrhizobium sp. | reverse complement strand
AGGCCGGCCAGCCCGTCGCGCCGGAGCACCGTCTCGGCTGCCTTCAACAATGCCTCGCGCAACGCGCCATGATGGTAAGGCGCGGCCTCGCCGCCGCCCGTCTTCGCGCTCCGCTTGGGTTGCGCGGAAGCGCTTGCGGCAGCAGTCGCACGCCGGGGGCGCGTGCGGGTGGCTTCTTTCTGACGTGTCTGCTTCTGTTGTGCCATAAGTCCTTCATACGCCGCCATTTTGACAACGTAAAGATTATGCTTGACGATCGCATCGGACAGGCCTAATCGTATCTTTACGATGTAAAGATATATGAGGGAGGCGACCCCATGGATCTGGAAATGGATCAGGAAATGACAAGCGCGATCACGCAAGGCGGTCACCGCGAGCCGCGCAGCAATCTCGCGCCAATCCCTTTCGAATGCGACGCGCCCTTCCTGAAGATATCAGGCGAGCTGCCACACGAGCTGAACGGCACACTCTATCGCAATGGTCCCAACCCGCAGTTCGATTCTCCGGGCGCGCATTGGTTCGTCGGAGACGGCATGCTGCACGCGTTTCATCTGGAGAATGGCCGCGCCTCCTATCGCAACCGCTGGATCCGCACCCCGAAATGGCTTGCCGAGCATGATGCCGGCCGGGCGCTGTTCGGCGGCTTCGGCCGCAAGCTGCCGGACGCGCCTGCTTCGCTCACTGACGGCGGCGTCGCGAATACCAACGTCGTATTCCATGCCGGTCGCCTGCTGGCCCTGGAGGAAGCACATCTGCCGACCGAGATCGTGCCCGGCACGCTCGCGACAACAGGCTATCAGGACTATGACGGCCGGCTGCGCGGCGCCTTCACCGCGCATCCCAAGATCGATCCCCTCACCGGCGAGATGGTCTTCTTCAGCTACAACGCCTCCGGTCCATTCACGCCGACACTGTCGTTCGGGACGATCAGTTCGTCCAGCAAGCTGACGCGCCTCACCCGCTTCGAGGTGCCCTATGCCAGCATGGTGCATGACTTCATCGTCACGGCGAACCACGTGCTGTTTCCGGTGCTGCCGATCACCGGCAGCATGGACCGCGCCATGTCGGGGCGTCCGCCCTATGCTTGGGAGCCGGACAAGGGCGCCTTCGTCGGCGTCATGAAGCGCAGCGGCGACGTCAAGGACATCGTCTGGTTCCGCGGTGAGAGCTGCTACGTCTTCCATGTCATGAATGCCTGGGAGGACGGCAACCGCATCGTCGCCGACGTCATGCAATTCGAGGAAGCGCCGCTGTTTCCGCATCCGGATGGTCGCCCGACCGATCCCGAGAAGTCGCGCGCCCGACTGTGCCGCTGGAGCTTCGATCTCGCAGGCCAAACCGACCGTTTCACGCAAACCTATCTCGACGACCTCACCGGTGAATTTCCGCGCATCGACGACCGCCGCGCCGGTCTCGTAACCCAGCACGGCTGGTACGCCTGTGCCAATCCCGACACGCCGACGTTCGGCGCGTTGTCCGGCATCGCCCATGTCGACGGAAAGGGCGCGCGCAAGGCCACCTATCTGCTGCCCGAGGGCGACACGTTGTCGGAGCCGGTCTTCGTGCCACGCAGCGACGATGCCGCCGAGGGCGATGGCTGGCTGCTCAGTGCGGTGTGGCGCGCGGCGACCAATTGCAGCGATCTCGCCGTGTTCAACGCCACCGACATCGGTGCCGGACCTGTGGCCGTGGTCCATCTCGGCCACCGCGTGCCGGACGGCTTCCATGGCAACTGGTTGGCGGTCTGAGCCCTCTTTCCCGGGGCGTTCCAGGCATCCGAAAATACCACGGAGCCAATCTTGACGATGTCAAGATTTTTACTTGACGAACCAAACTTCTCCAGACTACCTATCTTTTCATCGTAAAGATTGGCTCGAGGATCCGGCCATGACCACCATTCTGATCATGCTGCCCTATGTGGCCTATGCGGCGCTGGTGCTGGTCTCGCCGATGCTGAGCGTGGTGGTCGGCACGACGCTCTGCCTCGCAGTTGTGATCATCGATGTCGCGCGCGGCCGCTCGATCAAGCTGCTGAGCGCAGGATCCGCGATCGTCTTCGCTGGGCTCGGCTGCTATCGCTGTTACATCGATCCCGCCATGAGCGCCGCCGCCATGCATCTGGCGGTCGACAGCGGCGTGTTCGCGATTTCGCTCGGCTCGATCCTCGCCCGCTTCCCCTTCACCCTGCAATATGCGCTCGAAGCGGAGCCCATCGAGACCGCCGCCATGCCGGGCTTCCGCCGCGCCAATTATGTGATCACCGGTGCCTGGGCGCTGGCGACCGCCTTGATGATCGTCGCCAATGCCACCATGCTCTACGTGCCGGGCCTGCCGATCTGGACCGGGCTTGCGGTTGCTTTCGCCGCCCGCAACTCCGCCCTCTGTTTCACCCGGTGGTATCCGGGCTATTATCGTCTGAAGAACGCGAGTCTGCAGGAAAGCCGACGAATCGGCGCCATGCTGGCCGCGAAATAAACCGACACACAGCGCCACCCCGAGAGGATGCGACCAATGAAAGCGGCCTTGTTCCAGCTCGGCTCCGACTTCCTGTCCGCCCTGGTCTTTCTCGTGCTTTATCTGGCTACAGGCAGCGTCATCCTGGGCACATCCGTTGCAATCGCGGTCGCGGTCGCGCAGGTGGCCTATGCCCATCTCAAGGGCCGGCCGCTCGGCTTCATGACCTATGCCAGCCTCGCCCTCGTGGTCGTGCTCGGCGGGGTGACGCTCCTGACCCACGATCCCCGCTTCATGTTCGCCAAGCCCGCGATCGCCCATTTCGCGATCGGCGTCATCATGCTGAAGCGCGGCTGGATGCTGCGCTACGTGCCGCCGATCGTGACCGACACGATTCCGGCCGCGGTCACCGTAGCTGGCTATGCCTGGGCAGCATTGATGTTCGCGCTCGGCCTCGGCACCATCGTCGTGGCCTTTACCGGCGATCTCAAGCTGTGGGCGTTCTACATCTCTTTTGTGGCGATCGGCGCCAAGGTCGCCGCCTTCGCAATCCAGTACGTGAGCTTCCGTCTCCTGGTCACCCAGTATATCCGCACCGCCGCGCCCGATCGCCGCAATGGGCTTATGTCGAAACATGGGCTATATGGATCGCAGAATGATGTCTCAGGCCAGCTCGGCGCCTGAGACCGGCAACATTGGGAGCATGATCAGATGGCCGTCGATGGCAATTGGAATCTTACCTTGAACACGCCGATGGGCGAGCGGACGGCCACTGTGAGCCTGAAGAGTTCCGGCAACACGCTGACCGGCACGCAGGCCGCCGAAGGCGATTCGGCCGAGATCTTCGACGGCACTGTCAGTGGCGACGACGTGGCCTGGAAGGTCTCGATCACGAACCCGATGCCGCTGACGCTCGAATTCACCGGCAAAGTGGCGGGCGATTCCATCTCCGGCGACATGGGCCTCGGCTTCATGGGTTCGTTCGCGTTCACCGGCTCGCGCGCCTGAGCTTTCTCGTCTTTGAAATGCCTTGCCCTCTCCGGCAACGGAGAGGGCAACGTTGACGAGATGACGCGGCAATTCGCGTCACATATCGACCGACCTCAACCGAGGTTCAGCTCCTTGAAGAAGTCGTTGCCCTTGTCATCGACGATGATGAAGGCCGGGAAGTCGACCACCTCGATGCGCCAGATCGCCTCCATGCCGAGCTCGGGATACTCCACCACCTCGACCTTCTTGATGCAGTGCTCGGCGAGGTTCGCCGCCGCACCGCCAATCGAGCCGAGATAGAAGCCACCATATTTCTTGCAGGCCTCGCGCACCGCCGGCGCGCGGTTGCCCTTGGCGACCATCACCATCGAGCCGCCGGCGGCCTGGAACTGATCGACGAAGGAGTCCATGCGGCCCGCGGTGGTCGGACCGAACGCGCCCGACGCATAGCCGTCCGGCGTCTTGGCGGGACCCGCGTAGTAGATCGGGTGGTTCTTGAAGTAGTCCGGGAGCGGCTCGCCCTTCTCCAGCCGCTCGCGCAGCTTGGCGTGGGCGGAATCGCGCGCCACGATCATGGTGCCGGTCAGCGACAGCCGCGTCTTGGTCGGATATTTCGACAGGGTGCTGAGGATATCCTTCATCGGCTGCTGCAGGTTGATCTTGACGACCTCGCCGCCGA
>NZ_JBARGP010000150.1:0-1890 GCF_049798375.1 Bradyrhizobium sp. | reverse complement strand
AACATCATGCCGTACATCTCGGCATCGATCATCATCCAGCTCCTGACCACGGTCTCGCCGCAGCTCGAAGCGCTGAAGAAGGAAGGCGAGTCGGGGCGCAAGACGCTGAACCAGTACACGCGCTATTTGACCGTGATCTTGGCGGCGTTCCAGTCCTACGGCATTGCAGTCGGCCTCGAAGGCGCCGGCAACGTCGTCAGCGATCCCGGCATGTTCTTCCGCCTGTCGACCGCGATCACGCTGACCGGCGGCACCATGTTCCTGATGTGGCTCGGCGAGCAGATCACCTCGCGCGGCATCGGCAATGGCATTTCGCTGATCATCCTGTCGGGCATCGTCGCCGAACTGCCCTCGGCGCTCGCGAACATGCTGGAACTCGGCCGCCAGGGCGCGATGTCCACCGGCCTGATCCTGATCGTCATCATCATGGCGGTCGCCGTGATCGCCTTCATCGTGTTCATGGAGCGCGCCCAGCGCCGGCTGCTGATCCAGTATCCAAAGCGCCAGGTCGGCAACAAGATGTTCGAGGGCCAGTCCTCGCATCTGCCGCTCAAGCTCAACACCTCGGGCGTGATTCCGCCGATCTTCGCCTCGTCGCTGCTGCTGCTGCCGACCACGGTGGCGAACTTCAACGCCGGCAAGGGGCCGGAATGGTTCCAGTGGATCACGACTCAGCTCGGCCACGGCCGGCCGCTGTTCCTGATCCTGTATCTGGCGCTGATCGTGTTCTTCGCCTTCTTCTACACCGCGATCGTGTTCAACCCGACCGAGACCGCAGACAATCTGAAGAAGCATGGCGGTTTCATCCCGGGCATCCGCCCCGGCGAGCGCACTGCGGAATATATCGACTATGTCCTGTCCAGGATCACGGTGATCGGCGCGGTCTATCTGGCAATTGTTTGTTTGATTCCGGAAATTCTGATTTCCTACGCCTCCGTGCCGTTCTACTTTGGCGGTACGTCGCTCCTGATCGTGGTCAGCGTCACGATGGATACCGTGGCGCAGGTCCAGGGTTATCTGCTCGCCCATCAGTATGAAGGGCTGATCAGGAAGTCGAAACTCCGGGGGCGCCGCCGCGGCTAGCGGCTGGCCGGCCCGGGGATGTCAAGATCAGATGGTGCGCGGGACTTCGCTCACCGCATGCCGGGGGGCGAACTTTAATGAGACTGATTCTTCTCGGACCGCCGGGCTCGGGCAAGGGCACACAGGCGCAGCGGCTGGTGCAGCGCTATGGCATCGTGCAGCTGTCGACCGGCGACATGCTGCGCGCTGCGGTAGCCGCCCAGACGCCGATCGGCCTGAAGGCCAAGGATATCATGGCTGCCGGGCATCTGGTGCCCGACGAGGTCGTGATCGGCATCATCAAGGACCGGATTGAGCAGCCGGACGCCGCCAACGGCTTCATCCTGGACGGCTTTCCGCGCACCGAGCGGCAGGCCGAGGAACTCGACGAGCTGCTAACCGCCGAGCGGATGAACCTTGATGCGGTGATCGAGCTCAAGGTCAACGAAAGCGTGCTGCTGGAGCGGGTCGAGCGGCGCGCCGCCGAGGCACGCGCGAGGGGCGAGGAAGTTCGCGCGGACGATACCGCCGAGGTGCTGACCCGGCGGCTGTCGAACTATCGCGACCAGACCGAGCCGTTGATCCATTATTATTCCGACCGCCGCAAGCTGGCGACCGTCGACGGCATGATGTCGATCGAGGAGGTCACCGAGGAGATCGGCCGGATCTTGACCGCGCTCGGCGCTCCCGGTGCTGCTCGTCC
Organism: Bradyrhizobium sp.; assembly: GCF_049798375.1. Taxonomy (GTDB): domain Bacteria; phylum Pseudomonadota; class Alphaproteobacteria; order Rhizobiales; family Xanthobacteraceae; genus Bradyrhizobium. Next base: position 125 of record NZ_JBARGP010000150.1, on the reverse strand, counting down.
CGCCAAGAAGGCCGGCACCGCCAAGCGCAGCACTGGCGCGAAGAAAGCGGTGAAGCGCGCTAAGAAATCGATCGAGGCCATCAGGGCAAAGGCACCTGCAGCCAAGAAGGCTGGCAAGAAAGCTG
>NZ_JBARGP010000149.1:0-17823 GCF_049798375.1 Bradyrhizobium sp. | reverse complement strand
AGAAAGCGAGCGCGCATCTGCTCGCCCACGGCTTTGCCGAGGTCTATCACCTGAAAGGCGGCATCCTCAGATATCTCGAGCAGATTCCGGAAAGCGAAAGCCGCTGGCGCGGCGAGTGCTTCGTGTTCGACGAGCGTGGTTCGCTCGGCCACGGCTTGCGCGAACGCTCGCCCCGCATGAAGGTCGTAGCCGATGAATGACAGCAGAGATTTGACCGACAGGATCGACGCGCTGGAAGCGCGTTTGACGTATCAGGACGATACCATCGAGACGCTGAACCAGACCATTACGGCACAATGGAGCGAGATCGACGCGCTGAAGCGACAGATTGCCCGCTTGAACGAACGCGTCGCAGATGCCGAAACGACCACGGGCGGCCCCTCGAACGAGCGGCCGCCGCATTATTGATAGCGGCCAATGCCGCCTTTCAGCAGATGATGATCATCGCGCAAAGACGGATCGGACCTTGTCCCACAGCGACGGCTCGTCCGCGTTACGTGGCCTTCGTAGCTCCTCGACGTTGCTGGCCCGCGGCCGGCTCGTCGGCTGCGCCACGCTGACCGGATCGGATGCCGGGAACGTGTCCATCAACCCGGTGTCGAGCTTTGTCTTGGTCTCGCGGTCGAGGCGCGACGCCTCGCGCGGATCCTCGGCATGCTTGTCGTGCGGCGCGGGATTGAATTTCTCAGCCATGATCAATCTCCCTTGAGCGGAGACAACGCGGCCGGTCACGGCCTGTTCCCGGAACGTGTTCCACTGGCGGCGGATATGCCTTGGCCGGGCCGGCCGCCCCATGTATCAGGAGCGGCATATCGTTCCCGTGATGTAGCGGAGTTTCTCGCTTGGCCCAGCCCGTGACCAACAAGCCCTTCGTCGACGTGCTCTCTGGCCGGCGCCAGGCGGTACCGCCGATCTGGATGATGCGGCAGGCCGGCCGTTATTTGCCGGAATATCGCGAGCTTCGCACCAAGGCCGGCAGCTTCCTCGATTTATGTTTTTCGCCGGAACTCGCCGCCGAGGTGACGCTGCAGCCGGTCCGGCGTTTCGGCTTCGACGCCGCCATCATCTTCTCCGACATCCTGGTGGTGCCCTACGCGCTCGGCCGCGAGGTCCGCTTCGAGGTCGGCGAAGGCCCGCGGCTCGATCCGCTGGATACGCCGGACAAGATCGCGACGCTGGCGAGCGAGGCCGATTTCACCAAGCTCGAGCCGGTCTGCGAGGCGCTCAGCCGCGTTCGCGCAGCGCTGTCGCAGGCAACGGCGCTGATCGGCTTCTGCGGCGCGCCGTGGACAGTCGCGACCTACATGGTCGCCGGCAAGGGTACGCCCGACCAGGCGCCGGCCCGGCTGCTCGCCTACCGGCACCCGGAGGCGTTCGCGACCATCATCGACGTTTTGGTCGAGACCTCGATCGCGTATCTGATCCGGCAACTGGAAGCCGGCGCCGACGCGCTGCAGATCTTCGACACTTGGGCCGGGGTGCTGTCGCCACGCGAATTCGCGCGCTGGTCGGTCGAGCCGACCCGGCGCATCGTCGAGGGCGTGCGCAAAGCGCGGCCGGATGCGAAGATCATCGGCTTCCCGCGCGGCGCCGGCGCCCAGCTGCCGGACTATGTCGCGGCGACCGGCGTCGATGCCGTCAGCATCGACTGGACGGCGGCGCCTGCGCTGATCCGCGAGCGCGTGCAGAGCAAGGTCGCCGTGCAAGGCAATCTCGATCCGCTGGCGCTGATCGCCGGCGGCGCCGCGCTCGATCAGGCGATCGACGACGTGCTGGCGAACTACGCGTCGGGCCGGCTGATCTTCAATCTCGGCCATGGCATCCAGCCGGAGACGCCGATCGCGCATGTCGAGCAGATGATCGCGCGGGTGCGGGCTTACAAGGGCTGAGAATTTATCGCGGCCGGCTAGTCTCAATCAGTTCGGCCGCCCCTTTGTCCAGCAGTTCCAGCCCGACTGCGCGGCCAAGCTCGCGCGGCCGACCGGCGGGGCCAGACTGCCGGGCCTCGATGAAGCGGCCGCCGGCCTCATCGAGCACGGACGCTGTCAGCGTCATTGCGTTGCCATTAATGGTGGCAAAGCCCGCGATCGGCGAATTGCAATGGCCGTTGAGCACCCATAGCACCTCGCGCTCGGCATCGGCGCAGGCGCGCGCGGCTGCATCATCGATCGAGGCGAGAATGCGCCGCGTCTCCCAATCGGATGCCACGCACTCCACTGCGACGATGCCCTGTCCCGCGGCCGGCAGCATGTCGTTGGCCGGAAATTCGTACGCTGCACGATCGATCAGCCCGACGCGCTCCAGGCCTGACCGCGCCATGATCAGCGCGTCGGCGGGACCGACCGTGCCGCCATCCGGCAGCCGCTGCAACTCGCCATTGTCGAGCTTGCGGATGCGGGTGTCGGCAGCGCCGCGGAAGTGGATGATCTCGACATGCGGAAACAGCCGCCGAGCATAGGCCGCGCGGCGTACCGCGTTGGTGCCGATCTTGAAGCCCTTGGCCCCGGCCTTGCGAAATTCATCCAGCGACAGCCCCCGCCGCAGCACCAGCACGTCGCCGGCCGGATCGCGCGACAGCAGCGCGGCGATGACGAGGCCGGGCGTCTCTTCGTTGCCCGGCATGTCCTTCAGCGAATGCATCGCCGCGTGCAGCTTGCCGTCCAGCATTGCGCGGCGGATCTCGGCGACGAAGGCGCCGCCCTTGCCGCCATGGGTCAGGAGCTTGCTGGTCTGATCGGCATCGCCGGTGGTCTCGAACTTGACGATCTCCACGTCGAGCGCGGGGATCGCGGCCGTCAGTCGCCGGGCAATCTCCTCGGTCTGCGCCAGCGCCATCGTGCTCTTGCGCGTACCGATCCGAAACCTCGTCACCAGTCAAACTCCCATCTTATTCGAGCATGGTCTTGTCGGAAAACCGGTGTCCACTTTTCCGGACCATGCTCTAACGTGCGTCCTGCAGGATCATGTCGGAGGCCTTCTCCGCGATCATGATCACAGGTGCATTGGTATTGCCCGACATCAGGTCCGGCATAACAGAGGCATCGACCACCCGCAGCCCTTCGATCCCTCGCACCCGCAGCCGCTCGTCGACCACCGCGAGCTGATCCTGGCCCATCCGACAGGTCGAGGTCGGGTGGTAGACGGTCGAACCGGTCTGGCGGCAGAACGCCAGCAGGTCTTCGTCGCCGACCACCTTCGCGCCCGGATAGACTTCGTCGGTCACATAGGCCTTTAGCGCCGGCTGCGCCAGAATTTTCCGGAGGATGCGCAGACCATCGATATTGGCGCGGCGGTCGGTCTCGGTGGCGAGGTAATTGATGTGGATGGCCGGCGCGGCGGACGGATCCGCGCTCTTGATCCGGAGCGTGCCACGGCTTTCCGGACGCATTTGGCACACCGACGCAGTGAAGCCGGAATAGGCGTGCGGCGTCTCGCCCATCTTGTCGGTCGAGAATGGGATGAAGTGGATCTGGATATCAGGGGTGGCGAGCCTCGGATCGGTCTTGAAGAAAGCGGCCGACGTCCCGGCCGCAATCGTCAGCGGTCCGCTGCGCAGCGCAGCGTAGCGCACCCCGGCCATCACTTTGCGCAGCGGGTGGTTGACGACGTCGTTGAGCGTGACGCGCTGGCTGCAGCGGGTGACGATGCGCACCTGCAGATGGTCCTGCAGATCGTTGCCCACACCAGGCGCGTCCAGCACGACATCGATGCCATGGCTCTTCAGCAGTTCCGCCGGACCGACCCCGGAGAGCTGCAGCAACTGCGGCGAGTTGTAGGCGCCACCCGAGACCAAGATTTCCTTGCGTGCCCGCGCCGTGCGCACCTGTCCGTGCTGCTTGAATTCGACGGCGCGGGCGCGCTTGCCCTCGAACAGCAGACGCTGCGCCAGCGCCTCGGTCTCGATGCGGAGATTGCGGCGGTCCTTCGCGGGGCGCAGATAAGAGAACGCGCTGCTGCCGCGCCGGCCGCGCCGGGTCGTGGTCTGGAAGAAGCCGGCGCCCTCCTGGGACGCGCCGTTGAAGTCGGGATTGTAGGGCAGGCCGTATTCCACCGACGCCTTGACGAAGGCTTCCGACAACGGATCCTCGTGCCGCCAGTCTGACACCGCTAACGGCCCGCCGACGCCATGATAGTCGTCGGCGCCGCGCTGCTGGTTTTCCGCCTTCTTGAAATAGGGCAGCACGTCCTCATAACCCCAGCCGACATTGCCGCGCTGGCGCCAGCGATCGTAATCCTCGTGCTGGCCGCGTACATAGAGCAGGCCATTGATCGACGACGAACCGCCAAGCACTTTTCCGCGCGGCTGGAATACCTGCCGACCGTTAAGACCGGGCTCCGGCTCGGTCTGATACATCCAGTTGACCGTCTTTTCCTTGAACAGTTTGGCATAGCCGAGCGGCACATGAATCCAGATGTTGCTGTCCTTCGGTCCGGCTTCGAGCAGCAGCACCGAATGCTTGCCGTCGGCGCTCAGCCTGTTGGCGAGCACGCACCCGGCCGAACCGGCACCGACAACCACGTAGTCGAACTCCAGATCCGCCTCACGCGACGCCACGCCATTGCCACCCATCATTTCCTCCGGAACAGGCTTTTTTCTTGGTCCTGCAGATACCAAATCGCGGGGACATGCAAGCGGCAGTTATGATGTTGCCCTCCTCGCCAGCAGGCTTGCGGTATGGCGCGCGATCACCGTCTCCTCATCGGTCCTGATGACGAGGACACGCACGCGTGAGCGATCGGTCGAGATCACAGTCTCGCCGGCCCGGTTGCGCGCGTCATCCAGTTCGATGCCGAGCCACTCGAAATCGCGGCACACCCTTTCGCGAATCCGCCAGGCGTGCTCACCGATGCCGCCACAGAATACGACAGCATCGAAGCCCGATAGGATCGCCGCCATCGCGCCGAGTTCGCGGCGGATGCGGAACACGAAATAGTCGATCGCCTGGGCCGCCTCCAGCGTCCCGGCGGCCTCCAGTTCGCGCATGTCCTGCGACAGACCGGACAGGCCCTTCAGCCCGGAGCGATTGTAAAGCAGATCGGTGATCTGCTCCGCGTTCATGTGTCTCTCCTGCAACAGATAGAGCACGACGCCGGGATCAAGCTCGCCGCAGCGCGTGCCCATGGGCAGGCCGTCGAGCGTGGTCAGCCCCATCGTCGAGCCGACGCTGCGGCCGTCGCGGATCGCACACATAGAGGCGCCGTTGCCGAGATGCATGATCACCGCCCGATCCTGCCCCTCCGGCGGCGCGATCTCTCGCAGCCGTCCCGTGACGTACTCGTAGGACAGGCCGTGAAAACCGTAGCGGCGAATGCCCTGGTCGTAGAATTCGCGCGGCAGCGCATAAGTATCGTTGACCCAGGGATGCGCGCGGTGGAACGCGGTATCGAAGCAGGCGACCTGCATCGCATCGGGAAACGCGCGTTGCGCGGCCCGGATGCCGGCGAGATTGTGCGGTTGATGCAGCGGCGCCATCGGCGTCAGCTTCGCCAGCCTGTCGAGGCTCGCGGCGTCGAGCGCGATCGGCTGGGTGAAATCGATGCCGCCGTGAACGACGCGGTGGCCGACAGCTTCGATCGCAGTGTGCCCGATGGTCTTCTGCAGCAGCCCCAGCACCGCACCGAGCGCGGTCTCGTGGTCGGCGGCCCTCGCCGCATCGAGCCGCTCGTCGGCAATGGCCTTGTCGCCCTCACTCGCCGCGAGGCGCGGCGCGTTCGTTCCGAGCCCATCGACCTCGCCGCGCAGTCTCTCGACGAGTTCAGCCTCCTGCTCGAATAGCGCGAACTTGATCGAGGACGAGCCGGCATTGAGCGTGAGGACGTGCTGAACCATTCCGCGATCCGCGATCGATGCGACCTGCCCCACTGTCGATCAGGGGCCAGCGAGAGTCTATCGCGATTATCGCAGGTGCGTTCACTGCTCCTCGCAACTCATCCGCCTGGTCCTTTCGAAGGGTCGGTGTCATTCTTCGGTGCTTCGGACGCGGCATTCGGCTTGGTGTCCGGCGGCTGATCCGGCTTGGCCTCTGAGGCCGGCTTCGGCGCTTCGATCAGCGCTGTCCGCTTGGCCTGGACGATCGGCGCGGCTTCCGTATCAGCAACACGGAACAGGTAATCCTGCGCCGAGCTGGCGAACAGGTAGCCGCCGCCCGCGGCGGCCTTCTTGTAGCGATAGGTGATGGCGCTTCCGTCCGTCCGCTTTACCATTGCCTGGACGTCCGGACTGTCCGCTTGCGCCAGCGCGTCCTTGCCCTTGCCCACTACGGTATCGAACAACGGATGCGCGATGGCGCTGGCGAGCGCATCGACCTTGTCGGGAAGCGCCTTCTCATCCTTGGTCAGCCCGGCCAGCGTAAACTTGCCGTCCTTGCCGTCGACCGTGACATCACCGAGCGTGATGCTGGCGATCTTGTCGCGCGGCGTATCGAGCAGGCCGCGATCCATCCATGTGTCGGCGCCAGAGCCCACGTCGTAAGCCGAGAGCTCCACAGTATAGATGCCGGCCGCATCGCCGGCGCGGACGTGCACCTGGCGATAGGATGGCGAGGTGCCGATCAGGAGCTCGCCGACCTTGCTGCCGCCGCTGCTCAGCACCACGCGGCGATCGTGCGTCTTCTCCGTCACCTTGAAGCGCTCGGCGGCCGCAGTCGTCTCCGCAACGGGCCAGCCCTTCTTCAGCGCGGCCAGCTTGTTCAGGAAGCTCTCCACCTTGGCTTGGTCGGCCGGAAAGCCCAAGGAGGATGGAATCACCCATTTGCCGTCCTGCTTCCGGAGTTCAACCTTCTTGCCTTCGTCGTCGTCGATCGCGATCTGATCGACCTTCGCAGGCTGAAACGCAAGCAGCGGCTCCTTGGCGTCGAAGGCAGTGTGGTCCGAACGGGTGAACGCGACCGCCAACGCGAGCGCGAGTTGCGCGCCCAGCAGCGCGGTGAGGACGAGAACGACCGGCCGCCTCATATCGTGGCTCCCTCAGTGCCGAGCATGGTGAGATATTTTCGCCGGGCCCCAACCCGCAGCCAGCGCCGCACGACGAAGACGATGCCCAATCCCACCAGGGCGAGCGCGTAGTTGAGATATTCCCAGAACATCTGGCCGCCGCTTTTCATCGGCTCCAGCGTCCGCGAGAACTGGCCGCCGCGGTTACGCAACGCCAGCAGCCCGCGATCCTCGAGCGACCAGTCCACCAGGTTCTGCGCGAAGTTGACCGGAGCGAGATATTGGGTGCGGTCGACGCTGGAGGCGAGCGCCAGGACCTCGTCGGACAGGAACGTGCCGGAGCCGATCAGGATCAGCCGGCCGCTCTCCGGCGAACGACCAATCACTCCCGTGATACTCGGCTTGGCGTCCTTGGCCGCGGCCGCGCCTTTGTCCCCGGCCTTCTGGTCCGGCTTATCCTTTGCCGACGCATCATTATTCGAGGCGTCCCTGGCAAGCGGCGATGGCTTGCCCGCGAAGAAGGAATTGAACTCGCCCTGGATCATCGCACCGAGAAGCTGCCGCCCCTCCTTGCCCCCGGCGGGAAAGCCGATGTCAGGGTGGGCCTGGAAGTCCGGCACGACGTTGGTCGTCTTCGCAGCCCATGAATGCGGCGAACTCTGGATCAGCCGCACCACCTTGCGCTTGCTGTTCTTGTCGGGCGCGATCGAGATCGGCGAGGCCCAGGACAGCGTCAGCTGCTGCGTGCCCGCCGTCGGCGCCGCGCCTTGCGCCAGACCATCACTGCGGATGTCGGCGAAGAACGGATAATCCATCAGCTGGATCTGCCGCACCTTGATCCCTCCGCCGACGTCGCGCTCCGCGGGGATCGGAAACGGCGTGCTCTGGCGGTCGAGCACCAGGCTGTCATCGACATGCAGGCCCTGAAAGTCCAGCCACGGCTCCAGCCCCGACGGCATCTTGGTAACATTGAGCTCGCCGTGCAGGCTCGGCTGATAGGGCGAGGTCGCCATGATGACCGTGCCGCCCTTCATCAGGAACTGATCGATCGCGAACACCTGCTTCTGATCGAGCTGTTGCGGCGAGGCGACAAACAGGATATCGGCGTTTTCCGGCACAACACCGCTCTTCAGGTCCGTCGCATCGACCGACGCGTTTTCCTCCAGCTTCTGCTTCAGGAGATCGAAGGAGGGCCCGCCGCCACCGGGGATGCCGAGCTGCGGCATCGCCTGCTGCTGCGGCGGCGTATAGAGCGCCACCGTGCGCAGCGCGCCCGGCGTGAAGCGCTTCAGCTCGGCATCAATGTTGCGCTTCAAGCCGTCCTTGTCGAGCGTGTCGGGCAGCGGAATCTGTTCGGTCTTGTTGCCGCTTTTCAGGATCAGGTGGAACCAGAAGCGCTGCGGACTGAGCAGCCCGGCGGACAGCGGCTCCAGGCCGTAATCATCCTGCAGCATCTTCGCGGTCTTGCCGCCGTCCGCGTCGGGATCGACGATCTCGGCCTTCAGCTTGCCGGGCGCCCTGGCCTGGTAGTCCTTGATCAGCTGCTCGAGCCCGGTCTTCAGCGCCGGCAACGGATCCGGCAGTTTTTCCGACGAGATATAGGCCTGCAGCGTCACCGGCTGCGGCAGGTCAGCCAGCACGTCGCCGGAGCCGCGATAGCCGTTCAGCACCTTCTTGATGGCGCGGGTGATGGTGTATTCGGGGTCACGCAGATTGACCTTGAGATTGCCCTCGCCCTCACCGCGCTCCTTGACCTCGATCAGGTCGCGAAAGCCGAGCGTGGTGTATTCGTCGCCATATTTGACGAGAATGTTGAAATAGGAGTTCGTCACCGACGCTTGGTATTTGCTCGACGTCTGGAACGGCACCGGCTGGATGCCGTATTGCTTGTTGGCTTCGGCCTCCAGCGCCGGGTTCTGCTGGGGATCAACGAACTCGACCCGCACCTTGCCGTGACCGGCGATCTCGTACTCCTTCAGCAGATCACGCAGCTGCGGCACCAGCGGCGCCAATAGCGGATGGGTCTGGGCGCTGAAATAGCCGCGGATCAGAAGCGGCTCCTGCAACTGGTGCAGATAGCCGCGGGTCTCGTCGGAGATCGAATAGATATGGCCTTCGGTGAGATCGGCGCGCGCCTCGGTCAGTTGCCCGAGCCACAGATTGACGGCGATCAGGTTGGCGACCGTCAGCCCGGCAATCAGGCGCCAGCGCCGGTGCTGCGGCGCCCGCCCCTGTGCGGACCAGCGCACGCTTTCCAACACATAGAGATTGAGCACCAAGAACACGCCGAAGATGCTCAGATAATAATAGAGGTCGCGCAGATCGATGACGCCGCGCGCGATCGAATCGAAGCGCGAGCCGGCGCCGAGCAGCCGCAGCACCTCGCCACCCTCATTGCCCGACAGCGAGGTCAGCGTGTTGGAGCCGAGCAGGTAGAATACGCCGCAGATCAGCGTCGAAACGATCAGGCTGATCACCTGGTTGTCGGTGCGGGCGCTGACGAACAGGCCGATCGAGATGTAGGCGGACGCAAGCGCCAGCGCGGCGACATAACCGCCCGCGACCGGTCCCCAATCGAGCTGGCCGATCATCGAGACCGTGAGCGGCAGCGGCAAGGTCAGCGCCAGCGCGATGGCGACCAGCGCGAGGCAGGCGAGGTACTTGCCGAGCACGAGCTGCAGCGGCGCGACCGGCGTCGTCAGCAGGAATTCCAGCGTTCCGGCGCGCCGTTCCTCGCTCCACATCCGCATGGTGACCGCAGAGACGAAGAAGATCATCAGCACCGGCATCCACTCGAACAGCGGCCGGACATCGGCAATGTTGCGGGCGAAGAAGCGATCGACCCAGAAGAACAGGAACAGGGTGATCGCCAGGAAGGCGGCCATGAAGATGAACGCGGCCGGCGAGGCGAAGAAGGCGGCCAATTCCTTGCGAGCGATGCGAAGCACGTTATGCATTGTGGGCCTCCGCATGCGCCGCGCCGACCGAGGTGATTTCGGCGAACACCGCTTCCAGATCACGCTGCTCGGGATGCAGCGCATAGAGGTCGAGGCCTCCGGCGGTGATGGCGCGCGCCACGGCCGGCGCGACGGTCTCCACACCGTGCCCGTTCAGGCCGAGCGCGTAAGCGTGCCCGGTGCCTTGATCCGCCAGGCGATCCACGCGGGTCACGAGTCCCAGCCCCGCAATCAGCGGCTCGACCTTCTCGGGTGGCCCGCTGGTGACAAGCCGCAACCGGCTGGCGCCGGCGAGCTCATCCATCCTGGCGTCCAGCACCAGCTTGCCGCGGTTGACAACGAGCACGCGCTCGCAGACGGCGCGCACCTCCTGCAGGATGTGGGTGGAGAGAATGACCGTCGCAGTTTCGGCCAGTGTCTTGATCAGGCCGCGCATCTGCGCGATCTGCGCGGGATCGAGGCCGTTGGTGGGCTCGTCCAGGATCACGATCTTGGGCCTGTGCAGGATCGCCTGCGCCACGCCGGTGCGCTGCCGATAGCCGCGCGACAGGCTGGCAATCGGTTCCGTGGCCTTCTCCCCGAGCCCTGTCGCCGCGATGGCATCGCGTAGCGCCTGCGGCCGCTCGCCAAGCGCGATGCCCTTGAGCTCCGCGGCGTAATCGAGAAATTCGACGACCGTCATCTCCGGATAGAGCGGACAGTTCTCCGGCAGATAGCCGATCAGCGCCTGCGCCTGGCGCCGCTGGTCACCGATGTCGAAGCCGTCGATCGAGGCCGTACCGGCGGTCGGCTCCAGGTAGCCGGTCAGCATCTTCATGATCGTGGTCTTGCCAGCCCCGTTATGGCCGAGCAGGCCGACGATCTCGCCATCCCCGACACGAAAGCTGACGTCATCCACGGCGGTGAAGGCGCCGTACTTGCGTGTCAGATTCTGTGCGGAGATCATGATCAGCGGTCCTCGTGACGTTTCTCTTCCGTGACCTCTTCGGGCCCTTCTGCGTGAAGCCTTCAACGCATCGGCAAGCCGCGACGCGTCGAACGGATAGATTTGGTTTTGATCATCGGTGATACGGGAAGATGAATGGCGTGCCGAAGATGCTGCCGACTAATGCCTGTCTCAGCGAACCTCTCATGATCCCTCGGGCGAAGAGCACATCGCCGAACAAGCCTGCGGAGCAAGGGCTCGGCCGGGCGAATCGGCGCAAACACCAACAATCCCTATGTCGGCCGTTGTCTAATCAAAGGACGGCGGCCGCATCAATGTCATCGCGATCTCTGAATGATCACATGCGCTCAATTGCGTGTGAGTAAGGATGACGCGAACCGCGAAGATGGAGTCAGTGTTGGCGACGCCAGAGCACTCAGCCGGAAGTCGCAGCTCGCTGCCGGCGACGAGCTTCGTCGATTGGCGGGCACGGCGACGCCGCAGATCGCATCGTCGCGCCGATCGAATACCCAAAAGTCGTAGACCCCGATTTTGCCGAACTGGATTGGTCGATGGTCGATGGTCGATGGTCGATGGTGCAAAGCACAAGAATCGGCCGATTCTACTAAAAAATCGATTTTCGATTGACGATCAAAATCTGCCCCGGCATGCTGCCGGTATGACTGGCGGGGGTAGCGTAGATCTGAGTTTCGGCACCGACGTGGAGCGGCCGAGGAGCCTGACATCGGCGGTGCAGGAGCGGCTGCGCGCCGACATTCTGGCGACGCGGCTGTTGCCCGGACAGAAGCTGCATATCGCGGGTCTCGCCAAACAATTCTCCGTCAGCCTGGCCGCGGTGCGCGAGGCGCTGTCGCGGCTGGTCGCGGATGGCCTGGTGCTGGCGTCCGATCAACGCGGCTTCCGCGTCAGCCCGGTGTCGCTGGCGGATCTTGCCGACGTCACGCAAACCCGGATCGATATCGAAGGCCTGGCGCTGCGACGTTCGATCGAGCGCGGCGATGCGGCATGGCTCGCCTCCGTCGAATTGGCCTGGGATGCGCTGCGGGCCGTTCCTTATCGCTACCCTGATGATCCCGGCGTTCACTACGAAGTCTGGGTGCTCCGTCACCGTGTCTTTCATCGCACGCTGGTCAGCGCCTGCGGCTCGCAATGGCTGCTCGGCTTTCGCGATGTGCTGCACGAGCAGAGCGAGCGCTATCGTCGCCTATCGATCCGGCGCGAGGTTGGGCAGCCGCGCGACGTCGATGCCGAGCACGCCGCAATCGTCGATGCCGTGCGCCGGCGCGATGCGGATGCTGCGGTGACCGCGCTCTCCGTCCATTTCGCCACCACCATGCAGTTCGTCGAACTCGCAGCACCCAGAATTCCGGAGGTGATCCGCTAACGTGCTGCCGGCCCACCAATAAAAAATCAATCGGGAGGAAATCAAACGATGACCATTGCTCGCCGCCTCGTCCTGAGCCTGCTCGGCGCTGCCGTGCTTGCGGCCGCGTCCTACGCCGCGCAAGCCGAGACCATCCGTGTCGGGCTGCCGACCAAAACCTATTGGCCGACCACGATCGCCGAGACGGCGGTACGGCAGAAGCTGTTCGAGAAGGAAGGCATCACCGCCGAGCTCACGATCTATCGCGGCGGCGCCGAGACGTTCGAAGCCATGGCCGCAGGCGCGGCCGACATCATCCTCGATCCGCCGTCGCTGGTGTCCGCCGGCCGCAAGAAAGGCGTGCTCTCGAAGCTGGTCGCCAACGCCGCCATGGGCAATTTTGGCTGGCAATTGATGGTGCCGGCCAAGTCGACGCTGGAGGTCAAGGATCTCGGCGGCAAGAAGGTCGGCATCACCTCCGCAGGCTCCGGCTCGGATTTGCTGGCGCTGTGGACCGTCCAGGACAAGAAGGTCGAATTCACCCGCGTGCCGGTCGGCGGCGGCGGCCTGGTGCCGAACCTGCTTTCGGGCAACGTCGATGCCGCCGTGGTCTATTCGCCGCTCAGCTTCCAGATCGGAAAATCCGGCGAGGCCAAGACGATCCTCGACTACGCTACCGCAGTGCCGCCGAACCTCACCGCCGGCTGGATCGTGCCGGACAAGCTCGCGCAGGACAAGCCCGCACTGGTGCAGAAGGCGCTGAACGCGCTCTACGGCGCCGTCGCCTTCATGCGTGCCAATCGCGACGTCACCGTCAAGCTGATCGCCGAGCTCTATGAGATGCCGGCTGATATCGCGGCGGCGGAATATGACAACACCATCATGAAGGTCGAGACCTCCGGCGACATGTCCGCCGCCAACGTCAAGGATGCCGTGCAACTGTCGCTCGATCTCGCCAAGCTCGGCGGGCTGAAGGACATCGTGCCGACCGAGGATGTGATCTCGACCCAGTTCAAGCCGGTGCCGACCAAGCCGTGACATCCGCAATGGCGCACAGCCTCGTCCTCAAGCTCACACGTCTGGCGGTGATCCTCGCGATAACAGCCGCGTGGGAGACGGCCTCGCGCAGCGGCCTCGTCAACCCGCGGCTGCTGCCGTCGGCGTCCGAGACGCTGGCGATGTTGGTCAATCTGCTGGGGCGCGCGGCTGTGCGCAACGATCTCGGCGTCACGGCCATGGAGGTGCTGAGCGCCTTCGCGCTCGCGGTCCCGTTCGGCTGCCTGATCGGCTTCCTGATCGCCGAGAACCGCTATTTCGCCGATGTGGTGAAGCCGCTGCTGTTCTTTGCCTTCAGCATTCCGAAGTCGATCTTCCTGCCAATGTTCATCCTGGTGTTCGGCGTCGGCTTCGCCCAGAAGGTCGGCTTCGGCTTCTTCTCGACCATCTTCATCGTGATCATGTCGACCACCACCGCCGTCGAATCCGTCAAGCTCGAATACCTCACGGTGGCGCGCTCCTATGCCGCAACGCCGGCGCAGACGGCGTTCCGGATCTATCTGCCCGCGATGCTGCCGGTGCTGCTGGAGGCGCTTCGGATCGCCATGATCTTCAACCTCACCGGCGTCATCCTCGCCGAGATGTACGCTTCGCGCGACGGCATCGGTCATCAGATCGCGACCTGGGGCGAGAATTTCCAGATGCCGCAGCTGCTCGCGGGCGTCGTCTTGATCGCGGTGATCGCGATCGCCTTCAATGAACTGATCAGATGGGTGGAAACGCGATGCAGCCACTGGCGAACGTAACCCCGCTGAATCCCTTGTCGCGCGCGGGCGCCATCGAGGTCCGCAACGTCAGCCAGGTCTTCAAGACCGCGACCCAGGACGTCGTCGCGCTGTCCGACGTCTCGCTCGAGGTCAAGCCCGGCCACTTCGTCGTGCTGGTCGGGCCGAGCGGCTGCGGCAAGTCCACTTTGCTGATGATGATGGCGGGGCTGCAGCGGCCGGGCAGCGGCACGATCCGTATCAATGGCACGCCGATCGAGAAGCCGGATCCCAATCGCGTCGGCGTCGTGTTCCAGGAGGCGAGCCTGTTTCCGTGGCTGACCGCGGAAGACAATGTCGAATTCCCGCTTGCGCTGCGCGGCATGCCCAAGGCCGAGCGCCGCGCCAAGGCCGAGGAGGCGCTGAAGCTGGTCGGGCTTGAAGGTTTCGGCAAACGCCATCCGCATGAATTGTCCGGCGGCATGAAGCAGCGCGTTTCGATCGCGCGCGGGCTGGTGCAGGATCCGCCGGTGCTGCTGATGGATGAGCCGTTCGCCGCGCTCGACGAGCAGACCCGCATGACCATGGGCGATGAGCTGCTGCGGATCTGGGCCGCGACCGGCAAGACCGTGGTGTTCGTGACCCATAGCCTCACCGAAGCCGTCTACCTTGCCGACGAAGTCGTGGTGATGTCGCCGCGCCCGGGCCGCATCGTCGATACCCTTCAGGTACAACTGCCGCGGCCGCGCACCTACGACATGCTCTCGGGCGATACGTTTGGCGCGCTGCGCGAGCGCATCTGGCGCCATATCCGGAAATCGGCGTAGGCCATGAAGGCACAGACTGTCCGCTATTTGATCATCGCCGCGCTGATCGTGCTCTGGGAAGTGCTGCCGCGCAGCGGCCTGGTGCCCGAGCTGTTCCTGCCGTCGCTCTCCTCGACCTTGATTGCAGGCTGGAGCGATGCCGGCGAATACGGCCAGGCGCTGGTGACGACGCTTTACGAAGTCGCGATCGCCGTGCTGTTTGCCTGCGGCGGCGGCATCCTGCTCGGCGCCGTCGTCGGCAGCCTGCCGTCTCAGCGCATCCTGATCATGCCGATCGTCTCGAGCCTCTACGCTGTGCCGCTGGTGATCCTCTATCCGGTCTTCACCGTCTGGTTCGGCATCGGCTCGGAATCCAAGATCGCCTTCGCCGCGATCTACGGTTTCCTGCCGACCATGCTGGCAACCGCAGCCGGCATCCAGACCATCGATCCGCAACTTCTGCTCGCCGCCCGCAGCATGGGCGCGACGTTGAGCCAGCGGCTCATCCGCGTGGTTCTCCCTGCCGCAATTCCGACTGTGCTGTCGGGCCTGCGGGTCGGCGGCGCGCTCGTCATCGTCGGCGTCGTAGTCTCGGAGATGCTGATCTCCTCGGCCGGCATCGGTTATCTGATCTCGCGCTACCGCACCGTGCTCGACAGTCCGCATGTGTTCGCCGGCGTGCTGCTGGTGCTGGCACTTGCGATCGTCTTCAACGCCGCGATCCGGCTGCTCGAACGCAAGGCCGCGATCTGGCAGACCGGCACGCGCGGCGCGGCCCGCGACATCGCGCCAGCCCTGCAGCCGGCGACCTGACGGAGCACGGAGATGTTCGACGTTACGCTCTCCTTCGACAACGGCCCCGAACCTGAGGTTACGCCGCGCGTGCTCGATATTCTCAGCCGGCGGGGCCTCAAGGCGACCTTCTTCGTGATCGGCGAGAAGCTCACCGATCCGGCGCGGCGGAAGCTTGCGCAGCGCGCCCACGACGAGGGCCACTGGATCGGCAACCACACCTTCACCCACAACGTGCCGCTCGGTGAGCAGCGCGATCCGCACACGGCCGAACGCGAAGTCGGGCGCACGCAAGAGCTGATCGGCGAACTCGCCCATCCCGCGCGTTGGTTCCGTCCGTTCGGCGGCGGCGGCAATCTCGACACGCGGCTGCTGAAGCCCTCGGTGGTGGATCATCTCGTGCATCACAAGCATAGCTGCGTTTTGTGGAATGCGATCCCACGCGACTGGGCCGATCCGGGGGACTGGGTCGACCGGGCGCTCGACCAATGCCGCGCGCAAGCCTGGACCTTGATCGTGCTGCACGACCTGCCGACCGGCGCCATGGCCCGTCTCGACGAATTTCTCGACCGCGCCAGCGCCGCCGGCGCCCGCTTCCGCCAGGATTTCCCACCCGATTGCCTGCCGATCCGCGAAGGAAACATCGTGCGGCCGATCGACAGTTTCGTTTCATCCATCGAGGAAAGTACGACACCATGAAGATCGCAAGTTTCAAGGCCGCAGGCCGCGCCAGCTATGGCGTCGTCACCGATGGCGGCGTCGTCGACGCCGGCAAGCGACTGCCGGATCATCCGACGCTGAAGCGACTGCTGGCGACAGGCTCGCTCGATATGCTGCGCAAGCTGCAGGGCGAGAAAACCGACCATGCGCTTGCTGACGTCGAACTGCTGCCGACCATTCCCGATCCCGACAAGATCTTCTGCATCGGCGTCAACTACGCGACGCATCTGGCGGAAAGCGGCCATCCGACACCGCCGCACCCGATGATCTTCACCCGCTTCGCCAACAGCCAGGTCGGCGCCGGCCAGCCGATGATCCGGCCGCCGGAGAGCGAGCGCTTCGACTTCGAAGGCGAGATGGCCGTCATCATCGGCAAGGCAGGCCGCCGGATTTCCCGTGAGGCCGCGTTCGACCATGTCGCCGGCTATGCCTGCTATAATGACGGCAGCATCCGCGACTGGCAGCGCCACACCTCGCAATTCGCGCCGGGCAAGAACTTTGTCGGCACCGGCGGCTTCGGTCCCTGGATGGTGACGACCGACGAACTCACCGACATCGCGGCCCAGACCCTGATCACGCGGCTGAACGGCCAGGAAGTGCAGAAGGCGCCGATCTCGGACCTCGTGTTCGACGTGCCGGCGCTGCTCGCCTACTGCTCGACGTTCACTGAACTGGTGCCCGGCGACGTCATCGTCACCGGCACCACCGGTGGCGTCGGCGCCTACCGCACGCCGCCGCTCTGGATGAAGGACGGCGACACCGTCGAGGTCGAGGTCACCGGCATCGGCGTGCTGCGCAACCCCGTGAAGAACGAAGCCGCGCGCTGAAGCAGCGACATAAAGGAGAGCAGCATGAATCTGCCAAAGCATCTGTTGCCGACCACCGTGGTCGGAAGTTATCCGCAGCCGGACTGGCTGCTCAATCGTGCCATGCTGTCGAAGTCGGTGGCGCGGGTCCGCATGCAGGAGTTGTGGCAGATCCCTGAAGCGCATCTCGAGGAAGCGCAGGATGACGCCACCATCGTCGCGATCCGCGACATGGAACGCGCCGGCATCGACATCGTCACCGATGGCGAGATCCGCCGCGAGAGCTATTCCAACCGGTTCGCCACCGCGCTCGACGGCATCGACACCGACAATCCCGCCATCATCACCTCGCAATCGGGGATGCAGACGCCGGTGCCGCGCGTGGTCGGCGACATCAAGCGCAGCCGGCCGATCGAGCTGCGCGACATGGAATTTCTCCGCCGCAACACCGACCGCGCCGCCAAGATCACCCTTCCCGGCCCGTTCACCATGAGCCAGCAGGCGAAGAACGAGCACTACAAGGACGAGGAAGAGATGGCGATGGCGTTCGCCGCCGCCGTCAACGCCGAGGCGCGCGACCTGCAAGATGCCGGCGCCGACGTGATCCAGCTCGACGAGCCCTGGGTGCGCAACAATCCGGACCTGGCGCGCCGCTACGCGGTCAAGGCGATCAACCGCGCGCTCGAAGGCATCAATGTGCCGACCGTGATCCATATCTGCTTCGGCTACGCCGCCGTGGT
>NZ_JBARGP010000148.1:0-4034 GCF_049798375.1 Bradyrhizobium sp. | reverse complement strand
CAACCAGGGCACCTGGTTTCTCGATTTCAACTCGGCCTCGCCCGGCGCCAAGCAGCGCGCGGCGGTGCTGATCGACGGGGCCGCGGGGCGGTATGTCGAGGGCGCCGTGATGACCTCGGTGCCGCCTTATCGGATCAAGGTGCCGCTGCTGCTCGGCGGTGCCGGGGCGCGCGAGCTGGCGCCGCTGCTCAACGATCTCGGCTTTGCGGCCAAGCCCGCCAGCGACAAGCTCGGCGTCGCGTCGGCGACCAAGATGTGCCGCAGCATCATGATCAAGGGCATGGAGGCGATGGTGATCGAGGCCTTCACCACCGCGCGCGCCTATGGCGTCGAGGATGCGGTGCTGGCCTCGCTGAAGGAGACCTTTCCCGGCATCGACTGGGAGAAGCAGGGCGCCTATTTCTTCCAGCGCGTGATCGAGCACGGCCGCCGCCGCGCCGAGGAGGTGCGGGAAGTGGCTGAGACGGTGCGCGACGCCGGGCTGACACCGTGGTCGGCGGAGGGCACGGCCGAGCGCCAGGCCTGGGTGGCCGATCTCGCCGATGAAGGTTTGTTCGGCGTCAAGGGCACGAAGGAATTTGCGCGTAGTGTGGACTGGCGCACCGAGGCCGACCGTATCCTCGCGCATGCCAAGAAGAAGTAGGGACGAGATGGAATTTCAAAAGACCCCGGGCTGGCTCGACTGGTATCAAGGCCCGTCCAAGCCGCGTTTCAAGGTGCCGGCCGGCAGCGTTGATGCGCATTGCCACGTGTTCGGCCCCGCCGCCGAGTTTCCGTTCGCGCCCGAGCGCAAATACACGCCGTGCGACGCCTCCAGGCAGCAGCTCTATGCACTGCGCGACCATCTCGGCTTCGCCCGCAACGTGGTGGTGCAGGCCACCTGCCACGGCGCCGATAACAGCGCCATGGTCGATGCGCTGGTGAACTCCGGCGGCAAGGCGCGTGGTGTTGCAACGGTCAAACGCAGCGTCACTGACGCCGAGCTGAAGGCGATGCACGACGCCGGCGTGCGCGGTGTCCGCTTCAATTTCGTCAAGCGGCTGGTCGACTTCACGCCGAAGGACGAGCTGAACGAGATCGCTACCCGGATTGCAAAGCTCGGCTGGCATGTCGTGATCTATTTCGAGGCGGTCGATCTGCCGGAGTTGTGGGACTTCTTCACGACCTTGCCGACCACCGTCGTGGTCGACCACATGGGCCGGCCCAACGTGACCAAGCCGGTCGATGGCCCCGAGTTCGAGCTGTTCGTCAAGTTCATGCGCGAGCATAAGAACGTCTGGTCCAAGGTGAGCTGCCCGGAGCGGCTCTCGGTGAAGGGCCCACCCGCGCTGAACGGCGAGCAGAACGCCTATCGTGACGTGGTGCCGTTCGCGAAGCGTATTGTCGAGACCTTCCCGGATCGCGTGCTGTGGGGCACCGATTGGCCGCATCCGAACCTGAAGGACCACATGCCCGATGATGGGCTGCTGGTCGATTTCATTCCGCATATCGCTGTCACGGCGGACCTGCAGCAGAAGCTCCTGGTCGATAACCCGATGCGGCTCTACTGGCCCGAAGAATCCTAAAAGGAGACGATCGATGTCGCTCGACAAACCCTATATGGACGTTCCCGGCACGACCATCTTCGATGCCGACATGTCGCGCCAGGGCTATCACTTGAACCAGTTCTGCATGTCCTTGATGAAGGCGGAAAACCGCACCCGCTTCAAGGCCAATGAGCGCGCTTATCTCGACGAATGGCCGATGAGCGAGGAGCAGAAGCAGGCGGTGCTCGATCGCGACCTCAACCGCTGCATCGCGCTCGGCGGCAACATCTACTTTCTCGCCAAGATCGGCGCGACCGACGGCAAGAGCTTTCAGCAGATGGCCGGCAGCATGACCGGCATGAGCGAAGAACAATATCGCGACATGATGGTGAAGGGTGGCCGCTCCGTCGAGGGCAACCGCTACACCGGGGAGAAGAAGTAATGGCCCGTATCTCCGCCAGCGTTTACACCTCGCACGTCCCGGCAATCGGCGCCGCGCTCGACCTCGGCAAGACCGGTGAGGATTACTGGAAGCCGGTGTTCGAGGGCTATGAGTTCGCCAAGCAGTGGGAGAAGCAGCAGAAGCCGGACGTCGTGTTCCTGGTCTTCAATGACCACGCCACCGCTTTCAGCCTGGACATGATTCCCACCTTCGCAATCGGCACCGCGGCCGAGTATCAGCCGGCCGACGAGGGCTGGGGGCCCCGCCCGGTGCCGAAGGTGTATGGCCATCCGAAGCTTGCCGCGCACATCGCGCAGTCGGTAATCCAGGACGATTTCGACCTCACCATCGTCAACAAGATGGATGTCGATCACGGCCTCACCGTGCCGCTAAGCCTGGTGTTCGGGCAGGTCGATGAGTGGCCGTGCCCGATCATCCCGTTCGCGGTGAACGTGGTGCAGTATCCGGTGCCGTCAGGCCGCCGCTGCTTCATGCTGGGGCAGGCGATCCGCAAAGCGATCGAGTCCTACGACGAGCCGCTCAACGTGCAGATCTGGGGCACCGGCGGCATGAGCCACCAACTGCAGGGGCCGCGCGCCGGCCTGATCAACCGCGAATGGGACAATGCCTTCCTCGATAAGATCATCAACGATCCGGATGGGCTGTCGAAGATGCCGCATATCGATTACGTGCGCGAAGCCGGCTCCGAGGGCATCGAGCTCGTGATGTGGCTGATCGCGCGCGGCGCGATGAGCGACGTCAATGGCGGCCATAAGCCGAAGGTGCTGCATCGCTTCTACCACGTGCCCGCGAGCAACACCGCGGTCGGCCACCTGGTCCTGGAGAACACCTGATATGGCCAAGTCCATCAAGGTCGCGCTGGCCGGCGCCGGCGCGTTCGGCATCAAGCATCTCGACGGCATCAAGAATATCGATGGCGTCGAGGTGGTGTCGCTGGTCGGCCGCAGGCTGGAGCAGACCAAGGAGGTCGCCGACAAATATGGCATCAAGCATGTCTCGACCGACTTGGCCTCCAGCCTGAAGCTGCCGGAGGTCGATGCCGTCATTCTCTGCACGCCGACCCAGATGCATGCGGCGCAGGCGATCGACTGCCTGAACGCCGGCAAGCATGTCCAGGTCGAGATTCCGCTGGCGGACTCGCTGAAGGATGCGCAGGCGGTGGTCGATCTGCAGAAGAAGACCGGGAAGGTCGCGATGTGCGGCCACACCCGCCGCTTCAACCCCAGCCATCAGTTCGTGCACAAGAAGATCAAGGCCGGTGAATTCAGCATCCAGCAGATGGATGTGCAGACCTTCTTCTTTCGCCGTACCAACATGAACGCGCTGGGCCAGCCGCGGAGCTGGACCGATCATCTGTTGTGGCACCATGCCGCCCACACGGTCGATCTGTTCGCCTATCAGGCCGGATCTCCGATCGTGAAAGCCAACGCCGTACAGGGGCCGATCCGTAAGGATCTCGGCATCGCCATGGACATGTCGATCCAGCTCAAGGCGGCCAATGGCGCGATCTGCACGCTGTCGCTGTCGTTCAACAATGACGGCCCGCTCGGCACCTTCTTCCGCTACATCGGCGACACCGGCACCTATATCGCGCGCTACGACGATCTGGTGAATGGCAAAGAAGAGAAGATCGACGTCTCCAAGGTCGATGTCTCCATGAACGGCATCGAGCTGCAGGACCGCGAGTTCTTCGCCGCGATCCGCGAAGGCCGCGAGCCGAACGCGAGTGTGGCGCAGGTGCTGCCGTGCTACCAGGTGCTGCACGATCTGGATCGGCAGCTGGCGCAAGGCTGAGCTGTTCGTTGCGAGAAGAGTAGGGTGGGCAAAGCGTCAGCGTGCCCACCATTGACCGCCGCGACGACGAAAGGCGGTGGGCACGGCGCGTTGCGCCTTTGCGCACCCTACCGTTGATCATCGGCCGTCATTGCGAGGAGCGAAGCGACGGGGCTGTCAGGAAATAGACAGAAACGAGAACAAGTTTCGTAACAGATCGAGTCTGAAACCGAATCGAAGCAAGAACCTTGTTCACGTTTTTGTCTAAAAAC
>NZ_JBARGP010000147.1:0-9589 GCF_049798375.1 Bradyrhizobium sp. | reverse complement strand
TATCGCCGCAGCTTCGTCAACGGCATCCAGAGCGACGGCTCCTATCGGCTGTCGGATGCGCACACGCTGAAGTTCGGCGTGATGACGAGCGTGGAGCAGGGCTTCGTCAGCAACTTCTCGACCGTGTTGCCGCTCGACCCGACTCTCAATCCGTTCTCGGTGGTCGATCAGAGCCAGAAAACCGGGACGCTGTTCGGCAGCTATATCGGCGATGAGTGGAAGATCAATAACCAGCTGACGCTGAGTACCGGGCTTCGCTTCGACCAGATGTGGCAATATACCGACGCCAATCAGTTCAGCCCGCGCGTCAGCCTGACCTACAAGCCGTTTGAGGATACGACGTTCCACGCCGGCTATGCGCGCTATTTCACGCCGCCGTCGCTGGTGTTGGCGGCGCCTACGAATCTGGCGCTGCTGACGCCTCCCAATGCTCCGGCCAATACGCAAGCGCCCGCGGTCATGCAAGCCGACGCGGTGCAACCCGAGCGCTCGCATTATTTCGACATCGGCGTCACCCAGAAGATCCATGCGATCCCCGGGCTCGAGGTCGGCGTCGATGCCTACTACAAGATGGCCAGGGGTCTGCTCGACGACGGCCAGTTCGGCGCGGCCTATGTGCTCACCGCCTTCAACTATGATCGCGGCGAGAACGAGGGCATCGAGTTCAAGGCGACCTACAAGAACGGCAATTTCAACGCCTATGGCAATATCGCGATCGCCAAGCAGATCGCGACCTCTGTGGTGTCGAACCAGTTCTTGTTCGATCCGGACGAGCTCGCCTTCATCGCGAGCCACTACGTTTACACCGATCACGCCCAGATCGTGTCGGGCTCGGCGGGCGCCTCCTACCTCTGGAACGGCACGCGGTTCTCGGCCGATGTGCTGTTCGGCAGCGGCCTGCGCGACGGCTTTGCCAACACCGGAACGCTGCCCTGGTACGCGCAGGTCAATCTCGGCATCTCGCACGAGTTCAAATGGACCGACGGCACCAAGCCAACCACGGTGCGCTTCGACGTCGTCAATGCGTTCGACGAGGTCTACGCGCTTCGGGACGGCTCCGGCATCGGCGTGTTCGCTCCGCAATATGGTCCGCGCCGCGGCTTCTTCGCGGGCGTGTCGCAAAAATTCTGAGGGCTGACTTGATGATAAATCGGAACGGGACCCACATGATGCCCAATGCTAACCGCAAATCGTGGCGCGGCACGGCCCACGTGATCGCATCCATCGCGGCCGCTGCTCTTGCCGCGGTCGCGACGCCGGTGATGGCGCAGACGCCCAATCCGCTGCTGCCGCGCAATCTGTCGCCGTGGGGCATGTTCCTCAACGCCGATATCGTGGTGAAGGCGGTGATGATCGGGCTGGCGCTGGCGTCGCTCTTGACCTGGACGGTTTGGCTCGCCAAGACCATCGAGCTCGGCACCGCGCAGCGGGTTGCGCGACGCCGGCTCAGGAAGCTCGAAGGCGCGAGTCTCGATGCGGTGGCGCGCGACTGTGGCGGCAGCAGCGATGCCGTCGCCCAGCTCGTGCTGTCGGCAGCGCGCGAGTCCGAACTCTCGGGCTATATCATCGATGACGACTTCAAGGAGCGCGTGGCGTTGCGGCTGGAGCGGGTCGAGGCCGCGATGGCGCGGCAGGTGTCGCGCGGCGCCGGTATCCTGGCGACGATCGGCGCGGTGTCGCCGTTCGTCGGCCTGTTCGGCACTGTCTGGGGCATCATGAACGCCTTCATCGGCATCTCGGAATCCCACACCACCAATCTTGCCGTGGTCGCGCCCGGCATTGCCGAGGCGCTGCTGACCACGGCGATCGGCCTGGTCGCGGCGATCCCGGCGGTGGTGATCTACAATCATCTGGCGCGGGTCATCACCGGCTATCGCGCAGTCCTGAGCGACGCCTCCGCGATGATCCTGTTGATGATCAGTCGCGGCCGGCGCAGCCGTGCGGCGATGATGCCGCACGCGGCGGAGTAGGCTGAATGGCGGTCCGTCTCGGCGCGCGCAGCCATGGTGAGGATCTCGAGGTTCAGCACGAGATCAACGTCACGCCGTTCATCGACGTCATTCTCGTTTTGCTCATCATCTTCATGGTGGCGGCGCCGCTCGCCACTGTCGACATCGGCGTCAACCTGCCGGCTTCCACTGCGTCGGAGCAGCCGCGTCCGGACAAGCCGGTGTTCGTCACGATCAAGCCAGACGAGACCATCGCGGTCGGCGAGACCGTGGTGGCCCGCGACGGGCTCGGCGCCGCGCTCGACGGCGCCACCGACAATCACAAGGACCAGACCATCTTCATCCGTGGCGACAAGGAGCTGAACTACGGCGCGCTGATCGGCGTAATGAATGTGCTGCGTGACGCCGGCTATCTCAAGCTGGCGCTGGTCGGCCTCGAAGAGGCGCCGAGCAAGCCATGAGATCCGGACAATGACCGCATTCGCACTGCATCTGCCGGAACAGCGCAGGCCCGGGCGGTGGCTGCTTGCGGCCGTCGTGATCGTAGCCTTGCATGCGGCAATCGTGGTGGCGCTGGTCTGGCATCGGCGGACGCCGCCGGCGCCGGAGCTCGTGCCCGCGATCGCG
Organism: Bradyrhizobium sp.; assembly: GCF_049798375.1. Taxonomy (GTDB): domain Bacteria; phylum Pseudomonadota; class Alphaproteobacteria; order Rhizobiales; family Xanthobacteraceae; genus Bradyrhizobium. Next base: position 7,013 of record NZ_JBARGP010000147.1, on the reverse strand, counting down.
GTGTCGCTGGCGCCGGTGCAGGGCTCGGCGCCGCAAGTGCATGACGAGGATCTGCCGGCCGGGCCGGAGATGCAGCAAGCCGAGGCCGCGCCGCCCAAGCAGGAGGAGCAGAAGGTCGAGCAAGAGGTCCCGCCGCCACCGCCGGCCGAGCATACGGAGGCGGTGCTGCCGAAGGACGAGCCGAAGCCGATCGAGACGCCGAAGCCGGAGGAGCAACCGCCTGCGCCTCAGACCACCGCGCCGCCAAAGAACGAGCATGTCGGCGCGTTCACGCAAGCTGCATCGAACGCCTATAGCGCGCTAATCGTCGGCCATCTCGACAAGTACAAGCGCTACCCCCCGGCTGCGCGTGGTGCAGTGGGCAAGGCGACACTGCGCTTTACGCTGGATCGCGACGGCAAGGTCGTCGATGTGCAGATCGTCAAGTCATCGGGCAACAGCGTGCTGGACCAGGAAGCGATCGCGATCGTTCATCGCGCCGACCCATTCCCGAAATTTCCGGCAGCGAAGCCGCAGGCGGAGGATGTCTGGGGCTGGGCGATGGATTTCGCCCGCAAGGCCAAGCGGTAGAGCCGGCACCCCAGCAGCTGGGTCGAAACACGATCCGCGATTTCAACCTCTCCCCGCAAGGATAGGGGAAAGGGACGCGCCGCGTTTGACGCGCCCGCCTCAAAACATCTCAAAATATTCGCGGTGCTCCCAGTCCGACACCTCGGCTTGGAAGCGCTCGATTTCGGCGTTCTTGATGTGCACGTAATAGTCGACGAGTTGCGCGCCGAATTTTTCGCGGAAGAAGGGATCGTCCGACAGCGCGAACACGGCTTCACGCAGCGATTTCGGCAATAGTGCCGCCTTGGCTTCGTAGGGCGTGTCGGCCGATGGACCGGGATCGAGCGCGCGATCGACGCCGTCTAACCCCGAGAGGATCTGCGAGGCCATGTAGAGATAGGGGTTGGCGGCGGGCTCGCCGATCCGGTTCTCCAGCCGCGTCGCCGGATCACCCGGGCCGCCGAGCACGCGGATCATGACGCCGCGGTTGTCGCGGCCCCAGATCGCACGATCCGGTGCCAGCGAGTAGGAGCGGTAGCGCTTGTAGCCGTTGATGGTCGGCGTCGTGAACACGGTGGAGGCGCGGGCATGTGCCAGCAAGCCGGCGAGGAAGCCGCGGCCGAACGGCGACAGCGCCTCGTCCGTTTCGGTCGCCATGAAAGCGTTGACGCCGCTATCGCGCGCGACCAGCGACTGGTGCAGATGCCAACCGGAGGCGAACACGTTCGGCAGCTTCGGCCGGCACATGAAGGTGGCATGATAGCCGTGGCGCCGCGCGATCTGTTTGATCGCGGATCTAAACAGCACCATGTTGTCGGCGGGCTCCAATCCCTTGCGCGGCTGGAAAGTGAATTCGCACTGGCTGGGGCCGAACTCGACCTCGACCGAACGCAGCGGCAGGCCGAGCGCGAGGATGTCGCGGCGGAAGATTTCCAGCGCCGGCTCCATCTGGTCGAAGCGCTGCTCGGTCAGGTACTGATAGCCGTGCGAGAGCAGGCTGACCGAGGGCGGCTGGCCGGGCTGTCCCGCATCTTCCGGCGCCATCCTGGAATCGTCGAGCTTGAAGACGTGAAACTCGACCTCGAGGCCGGCGACATAGTCGTAACCGCGCCGCGCGAGCTCACTGAGCACATTGCGATAGATCTGCCGTGTCGCAAACGGCACCGGCTTGCCGTCGGCGAAATGCAGATCGCACAGCAGCCAGCCGGTGGTCGGCGCCCATGGCAGCACGCGGAACGTGGTGGGATCCGGCACCATCAGCACATCGGCTGCGCCTTCCATCTCGCTCATGCCGAAGCCGCCGCCCTTGGTGAACACCGGAAACACCGTGCGGTGCGAGGTGTCCTTGGCAAGCATGGTGGTGGTAATGGCGCAGCCGCTCTCCAGCGACGCCAGCGCTTCCGCAGCGATCAGCGTCTTGCCACGCAGGATGCCGTGCTGGTCGGGAAAGGCGAGGCGGATGACTTCGAGATTTTTTTCCTCGACGAGATTGCGCAGGCGCCGCGCCGCCTCCTGCTGCTCATCGGACCACAGGCCATGGCGTGCGACGAAGGTCACTTCGTGCCTCCCTCGATCGTCATTGCGAGGAGCGAAGCGACGAAGCAATCCAGACTGTCTCTGCGCAAAGATTCTGGATTACTTCGCTTCGCTCGCAATGACGGCGGAGAAAGCTTCTCAAGCACACTCATCACTCCGCCGCCGTGAGATGATGCACCTTGCCCGCGATCTCCTTCGGCACCGGTGCGGCCCACGGCGCGCCGCGGCGGCGCTTGACGTCGACCTCCATCCAGTAGAGCTCCCAGCCCTGGCTCGGGCCGATGCCGTCCATCGTCGCCGGGCCCTGGATGCTCTTGGCGGTCGCTTCGTCGAGATGCAGCATCGGCTGCTCGCCGCCCAAGACCTTCTCGATCTCCTGCCGCAGCAGGCGTCGATACTGCACGATCGCCTTGTCGCTCTGGCCGAGATGCTCCTTGGTGCGGTCCTGGATCGGACCCATCGATTCGACGGCCCACTGGTCGTGCACGTTGATGTCGTTGCCCATGCCGGTGTAGGTCTCGGTCGCCTGCTCGTGCGGGTCGAAGCCGTAATCGTTGGTCTTGTTCTTGCGCGATTTGTAGTCCGGCAGCGCATAGAGCTCGAGCCGCTGCTCGCGCATCTTCTGCTTGTCGACCGGCGCCGCGTAGCTGGTGAATACAGCATACCAGTAGCAGTTCTCGTCATCGACCGGCACGTGCCACTGCGAGATCGTCATCTCCGTGCTCATCGGAATGACGAAGCCGTGCGGGAATAGCTGGTTGGTGACCCGCACATGGGTGCGCGCCTCGTCGATCTCGCGCAACGCGATCAGCCGCAGGCCGTATTCGGTGTGCTCGACGTTGATGATCGGCCGATCGAAGTCGCGCAGAATCTTGGTCATCGGCAAATCGCTGCCGGCCGAAGCACCGCGAAACTGCTTGCCATAGGCCTTGGACGTGTCCTCGTCCTCGAAGAAGCGGTGCAGATAAGAAGCGTGCGCGGGATCGATACCGACCTCCAGCGCCTGCAACCAGTTGCAGGCCATGTGGCCCTTGAACGCGAACGTATGGGTGCCAGGCGCGACGAAGCAGTCGATCTCCGGAAATGCGGGCGGAGCGCCTTCGCCCAGATAAGCCCAGAGGATGCCGCTCTTCTCGACCACGGGATAGGACGTCTGCCGGATACCTTGGCAGAGTTGTGAGCCCGCGGGCTCGGCCGGCGTCTCGATGCACTGGCCGCTGACGTCGAACAGCCAGCCATGGAAGGCGCAGCGCAGCCCGCCGTTCTCGAGTCGGCCGAAGGCGAGGTCGGCGCCGCGATGCGCGCAGTGCCGTTCGATCAGGCCGTAGCGGCCTTCGTTGTCGCGAAATAGCACCAGGTTCTCGCCGAGCAGTTTGACGGGCCGCACCGGCCGCTCGCCCTGCAGTTCGTCCACCAGCGCCGCCGGCTGCCAGTACTTCCGCATCAGTTTGCCGCACGGATCTTTCGGCCCGGTGCGGGTGATCAGGTCGTTCTGCTCCTGGCTCATCATGGCGCGCAATCTCCCTGGCGTGATTTTGTTCGCCTATTGAACGAATGGGCGAATTATGACAAGCATCGACGGAGACGGTCAAGCCGGATTTCGAGGCAATTGAGGCCAGGGATGGGTGCGGTGCCGAAGCTGAAGCGGGAAGAGGGCAGTGAGCGGGCGACAGACATCGTCGAAAGCCTCGATCGCGGCTTGCGGCTGCTGCAGGCGTTCGGCGCGGCCGGTGGCGCCATGACCTTGAGCGACGTGGCGCGGATCGCCGATCTGCCGCGCGCCACCGCGCGGCGCATTCTCTTCACCTTGCAGCGCGGCGGCTTCGTCGACAGCGACGGCAAGCTGTTTCGCCTGACGCCGCAGGTGCTGACTTTGGCAGCCTCATACTTGCGCTCCGATCAGCTCGTCACCGTGCTGCAGCCGGTGCTCGATGAGATCTCCGCTGCGGCGCTGGAGATCAGCTCGCTCGCGGTGCTCGACGGCGACCATGTCGTGTTCATCGCGCGCGCCAGCCCGACCCGCATCTTCACCGGCGGCGTCGACATCGGCTACCGTCTGCCGGCGTTCTGCACAGCGGTCGGCCGCGTACTGCTGGGCCGCTTCGACGATGCGACATTGAAAGTGAAGCTTGGCACGACGAAACGCGAAGCGTTGACGCCGCAGACGATCACCGATCCAAAGCGCCTGCTTGCCGCTATCGTCGGCGACCGGACGCGCGGCTATGCACTGGTCGATCGCGAGGCAGAGCCGCATTTCCGCTCGATCGCGGTCCCGGTGCTGCGCTACGACGACAGCATCGTCGCCGCGATCAACATCGGCGCCCATGTCGATCGCATCTCGACCGAGGAGATGATCAAGCGCTTCCTACCGCTGCTGCAGCAGGGCGCGACGTCGGTGCGCGCGCAACTGCTGTGACGAGGCGTGTCAGTACGGCGTGTGCTTGAGGACGGCCGCGATGGTCTGCAGGCTGGTGAGGATCTGCGGCAGCACCCATGCGCGCACGGTGCCGACCACCGTCAGGCCGACGAGCAGCACGATGGTGTATTGCGCCGTGAGGATCAGCACCAGCGGCCGCAGCACGCGACGCCGGATGCTGCGTCGCCGCGGCTTCGGCTCGGCGGCGGCCATCGGCTCCGCCGATTGCACGATGTCCTGGTCTGATAACGAAGCGTCCGACATGATGTCTCAATGTCCCGACAGCAGCTGATCGAGCCGGGCGCGCAGCTCCTTATTGATGCGCTCGCCGTGGCGCAGCTTGCGCGCTAGATCGAGCGAGACCACGTCGGATGTCTGTGGCAGGTCGGCAAAGACCAGGCCGGCCTGCTGCTGGCCGCGCCAGACCAGCCGCGCGCAGCAGGCGAGATCGCGCCGCTGAATCGTAAAATCCAGATAGTCCGGCAGCAGCGGCGAGCCTTCAAATTCGATTTTAGCGCCAAAGTCGCTGAAATTGCGCACGATGCAGGCGAAGGTCGATCGGCGTGCGTTGAACGCCAGCAGGCCGCCGTAATACACGCGATTGCGGACCATGCGCCGTCGGTCCTGCATGACACACTCTCCGTTCCCTTTAACGGTTTATTAGGCAATCGGAGCGTGTGGCGCCAGCCGCGGCGGTATGAAGATGACGCTGGTGGTTAACGGGCCGCAGGTGTGCGCTGCGAGTTAGCCGTCTGCGAAAACCTTCGTGTGGTCGTTCAGCACTGGCTTTACCGCCTCCGCCAATCGCGTCGCGGCGGCGTCGACCGAAAGGCCCGCCGTATCCACCATCGCGTTGGCGCGCGTATAGAGCGGCTCGCGGCTGACCAGGATGTTGCGCAGTTCGGCCATTGCGGAGCGGTCGTCGGCCATCGGGCGCAGATCGCCCTGCTTGCGCACGCGCGCCATGTGCTCCTCGGGCTCGGCCTTGAGCCAGATCGTATAGAAGGATTTCAGGATCAAATCGAAGGTGACCGGCTCGGAGACGATGCCGCCGCCGGTCGCCAGCACCATCAGCTCCTTGCGCGCCAATAGCTGCACCAAGGTCGCCTGCTCCATGCGGCGAAAGCCTTCCTGGCCGTAGAGATTGATGATCTCGGCGACCTCGAGCCCGTTCTGCCGCTCGATCTCCTTGTTGAGCTCGACGAAGCTCCAGCCGATCTGCTGCGCCAGCATCTTGCCGAGCGTCGACTTGCCGGCGCCGCGCAGGCCGATCAGCGCGATGCCTGAGAAGGCGCGCCGCAGTGGCGCCGAGCCGCCATTGGAGAGGATGTCCTTGGCCTGCGCGATCTGATCAGGCGTTGCCTTGCGCAAGAGGTCGCGGATCACGGGCCAGTCGGGCTGTTCGTTGCCGGGAATGATGTCTTCGAGCGGCGCGCCCATCGCGTTCGCCACCCGTCGCAACAGCACGATCGAGACGTTGCCTTTTCCGCCTTCGAGCTGGGCGATATAGCGCTCGGAAATCCCCGACACCTTGGCGAGCACCTTGCGCGACATGCCGCGCAGTGCGCGCATCGTGCGCACGCGCTGGCCGAGCCGTTCAAGGAAGCCGGTCTCGGCCTCGGACGGATCGGTGGTCTCCTGCGCGGCGTCGGCCTGTTCCGTCATGTCCCTCTGGGCGCTCCGGCGTGGTTTGGAAAGATAGTGCCAGGGAGGATTGACAGCAAGCATGCACAGTGGCTTTCTATGAATTATAATTCCAGAAAAGTCTGGGGAGGAAACGCCGTGGGGAGCTACAATGCGGTGACGTGGTTGCTCGACCGCAATGTCGAGGCCGGGCGCGGCGACAAGCTCGCCTACACCGACACGGTTTCCGAACTGACCTATCGCGCGCTCCAACAGCAGAGCTGCCGCGTCGCCAATATGCTGCGCCGGCTCGGCGTTCGCCGCGAGGAGCGCGTGGCGATGATCATGCTCGACACCGTCGATTTCCCCGCGGTGTTCTTGGGTGCGATGCGCGCCGGCATCGTGCCGGTGCCTCTCAACACGCTGCTGACCACGGATCAATATGCCTATGTGCTGGCGGACTGCCGCGCCCGGGTACTGTTCGTCTCCCAGGCGCTATATCCTGTTGTGAAGGACATCGTCGGGCGCATGCCTGATTTGGATTGTGTCGTCGTCTGCGGCGCCAATGCGTTCGGGCACAAGCTGCTGACGGATGAACTCGCCGGCGAGAGCGATCGGTTCGCGACGGTGGCGACCCATGAGGACGAGCCGGCGTTCTGGCTCTATTCGTCCGGCTCGACCGGCATGCCGAAGGGCGTGCGCCATGTCCATGCCAATCTCGCCGCCACCGCCGAGACCTATGCCAGCCAGGTGCTTGGCATTCGCGAGGATGATGTCTGCCTGTCGGCGGCCAAACTGTTCTTTGCCTATGGGCTCGGCAACGCGCTGACGTTTCCGTTGTCGGTCGGCGCCACCACGGTGTTGAACGCGGAGCGGCCGACGCCGGCCA
>NZ_JBARGP010000146.1:0-11567 GCF_049798375.1 Bradyrhizobium sp. | reverse complement strand
GTTTTTAGACAAAAACGTGAACAAGGTTCTTGCTTCGATTCGGTTTCAGACTCGATCTGTTACGAAACTTGTTCTCGTTTCTGTCTATTTCCTGACAGCCCCGTCGCTTCGCTCCTCGCAATGACGGTGGAATATTCACGCGCTCTTCAGGATCTTGAACACGCCGCTGGCCATTGCGATCACGCGGTCTTCGGCCGTGACCTCGGTGGTGATGAAGATCAGGCTCTTGGTGGTGCGGACCACATGCGGCCGCGCGATCAGGGTCTCGCCGATCCTGCCGGCATCGACGAAATGCACGTCGAGCTGGACGGTGGCCAGATGCGGCTTGCCGGAGACGTAGCGGGCGCTCATGCCGCAGGCCCGATCGGCGAACGTCATGATCACGCCGCCTTGAACCAGGCCGCGGCGATTGTGATGCTTGTCCTCGGCATGGAGCGCATATTCGTAAGTGCCGTCGACGTTCCGTTGCCAGAGCGGGCCGACCAGATGCAGGAAGCCGCTGGTATCGACGATTTCCCAGCCGTCGGATTCGAGCTTGGCCAAGGCCGTCTTCGTCATGCGCCCACGCGTCCCATCAATGACATCCGGCCGCTTTCATCACGGCCAGCCGTGAGGTAGTCAAGGGACATGGCCCTGCCATTTGACGATGCCACCCGACGGAATATTGCAGAGCGCTGCGCCGCGTTCGTGCGCCTGCCCGGGAACGACGCGACCTCGGCGCTGAAGCACGCGGCTGTTGCCATCGCGCTTGCCCCCTCCGATCGCGGCGAGGTGGAGACGGCGCTGCTGCTGACCCGTCGTGCCGCCTCTCTGCGCACGCATCGCGCGCAATGGGCGCTGCCGGGCGGGCGCTGCGACGCCGGCGAGACCCCGGTCCAGGCGGCGCTGCGCGAGCTGCATGAGGAGCTCGGTCTGGCACTGGCGCCGGATGCGGTGCTCGGGCTGCTCGACGATTATCCGACCCGCTCCGGCTATCTGATCACGCCGGTGGTGATGTGGGTGGGCGGCGATGCGGTGCCGGTGCCGAACCCGGCCGAAGTTGCATCCGTCCATCGGATCGACCTCGCTGCGATCGCGGCCGATGAGGCCTTCGACTTCACCAACATCCCGGAAAGCACGGGGCGGGTGATCCGCTTCCATGCCCGGGAGGGGCTGATCCACGCGCCGACCGCGGCGCTGATTTATCAGTTCCGCGAGGTGCTGGCCGCGCGCGACACTCGCGTCGATCTGCTGGAACAGCCGGTCTTTGCCTGGAAGTAGCCGCGGTTTCCGCTACAACCGGCCCATGCATCACCCTCCGATTCGCTCCCTTCTCCTGATCACCGCGCTCGGCCTGTCGCTTGCAGGCTCGTCCTTGCGCGCCGCGCCTGCAGCCTCCATGGACGCAATGGCGCAGGCCGTCTCGCCAGAGGCGATCGCCGCCTACCAGCAACGGCTCGCGGAATACAAGGAAGCCCGCGCCGCCTTCGACGCCGCAGCGGGCGCCTATTGGAAGGATATCGCCGACAAGCGCCGCGGCCGCAACGCCAAGCGGCGGGACCACGTGCGGATCGAGCTCGACGACTACGTACTGGAGCAACCGCCGGTTTATACCGGGCCGAAGCGGCCGGTCAGTCCGATACCCGAGCCCGAAGGCGAGCGGCACGAGCCCAAATACGTGCCCGTCGTTGCAGACCTGCTGCAGGCCGCGCGCGATCAGTTTCAATGGACGCCGCAGCAGCCTGCCAACGACATCGACTTCAAGCGCGCCTATGCGCGGTTTGCTGCTGCCAGCGGCCTGACGCGCGAGCAGGCGGTGCGGGTCTATGCCTTCGAGACCGGCGGCAATGGCCGGCACGATTCGCAATCCGGCTTCAAGGGCAATCGCGCGATCTCGACCGCGATCGGCTATAATCAATTGCTCACCACCAACACCGTCGAGCTGCTCGCCGAGCAGGGGCCGCTGTTCATCCGCGTGCTGGGCGAGCGCGTCAACCAGACCTCGGGACCGGCCCGGCAGGCGGTGGAGCACAAGCTCGCCGTGCTGAAGAAGATGGTGGCGATCGCCCGCTCGGTGCCGGACGACTGGTCGGCGCATGAGCAGATCGGCGGCAGCCAGCAGGGCTGGGCGCTGCATGCGATGGTGCTCGACATCGATGTCGGGCCGATGCTGCAGACCTACAAGCTCCTGACCTCGGTACTGTTTGCCCGCGCCAGGGGCGTGACCCGGCCGCTGACCGCCGCCGAGCTCGAGATGATGAACCTGACCGGCGACGGCACGGGATTCGACATGGTGACCATGCCGCTCGAGATGCGCGACCAGGTGCCGACCGCAAACTTCTTCGGGCGCTCGGGCTATGAGCGCAACCCGGTTGCTATCAGGCACAACACGGTGGCGAAGCTGCTCGCGGTTACTGACGCGCGGATGGATCAGCTCGGCAATCTGCCAGGTGCGAAGGAGCTGGCGACGGCGTTCAATTAGGGCGCCTTGTGAGCTGAGAAGCTGTTGCAGCGAGTCAGGTGCACCCTCTCCCGCAAGGGGAGAGGGCACCGTCCATGCGGCGATAACGTCTCTCTTGCGCTGTCCGATCCGCGCGCCGCTCAATCCGCGCCGAACATAAAGCTGCCGTCGCCTTCGAGATAGGGGCCGGTGCGCATGTAGAGCTGGCCGTTCTGGCCGATGAAGAACAGCGTGCCCTTCGGTACCTTCTTGGCGCCCTTGAGCAGCATGTTGGCGTTCTTGGTACCCATCGTATAGGCGAAGGTCTTGCCGTCCTTGCCGTAGCCATAGCCCATGTCGGGCTTGAGCTCCCACGGGGTCGGCGCGGCGGGCGCGGCGCGGACGGCGATGACCGAGCCGCTGACCACGGCCACCGCGGCCAAGATTCTCAAGATTGCGATCGTCATCTCATCCTCCTTGCGCCGAAGCAGCCGACTTGTTCGAACAAATCACGAACATGATTTGGGTGTCAATGCAATCGGACGCTCCGTCGCAGCGGCACGCCCGCATCACTTTGTGATTTTTCGTGCCCGGCCGCACGACTATCCGCCATCCATGCGTTAGAACCAAATCATCGAAGAAAAATTTCCGCGGGGACGATTCGAATGAATCTGGTCACGAAATCGGTCTTGTCTATCGCATTGGCGCTGGTGACGCTGGTTTCCACTGCGCAGGCCGATGAATTCAAGCTCTCCAACAGCCAGCGCATCGCCTGCAGCCGCGGCTTGTCCTCCGGCAAGCTCAACACAGCGACCTGCAAATCCTATACCTACGTGTTCAACGTCAAGACCTCGGAATATTTCCGTTGCCAGGTCTCGCTGTCGCTGACGCGGGATAACAAGGAAGTCATCAACGTGCAGACCGACGGCGGCTGCACCAAGAAGCCGCGCGTGTTTGACACCGATTCCAATTATGCCTTCGACGCCACCGAATCCGCCCCCGCCGACACCACCTCGTTCTTCGGCTCAGGCGGCTATTCGATCTGGGTCGCCGACACCGCCCAGCAGCGAGTGCGTGGCTGCATCACCATCTCCTCCGGGCTCGGCTCCGACATCTCCAAATGCCTGGACATGACATTCCAGTGATGCTCCCTTAGCCCGGATGCGCGCAGCGACATCCGGGTGTCTGGGTGGCCGTCTCCCGGGATCGCTTCGCTACCCGGGCTACTTCCTTGATATCAGCACTGACAGCGACCGCCGTCCTCAATTCCCCATCCGCGCCGATGCCGGATGGCCCGGCACCTTGAAGCGCTTGCCGGTGTCGGTGACCTCAGAGCCATCAACCTTCAGGATCGAGAAATCCTGGTCGAGGAAGTTGCCGGCCAGGATGTACTTGCCGTCGGGCGTGAACATGATGGCCTCGGGCAGGCCACCGACCTCGATGTCCTGCGTCTTGGTCACCTTCTTGCCGTCGATCTTCAGGATCGAGATGCTGCCGTTCTTCTTGTAGAAGAACGCATTCTTCATGTTCGAGCCGCGCAGGATCGCCGACGCGGCGAGATCGCCTATCGGGCTCATCGCGAGGCCTTCCGGCCCGTCGCCGACCACGACGCGGTCGATGATGACAGGCGGATTGGCGGTGAGATCGATCACGCTGGTGGTGTCGACGCTGCCGTCGGACGCACCGGAAGCACCGTTGTCGGATGTCAGCGCCAGCTTGCTATCCGGCGTCACCACCACGTTGTATGGCCACTGTCCGGTCGGCAGGTCGACCTTGCTGTAGGTCACCTTGCCACCCGCAACGTCGAGGATCGAGACCTTGTGCGCCGGGAAACGCACGGCGAGCGCGCGCTTGCCGTCCGGCGTGAATTGGACATGCGCAACACTGTCCGGGAAGCTCACGGTATCGGTCACCTTGACGTCGGTGCCGTCGACCGACAGCACGCTGACCGAATTGTCGCCGCGATTGGCGACCAGCGCCATCTTGCCGTCAGGGCTGAAGCTCAGGCCCGAGGGCTGCTTGCCGCCGGTGATCGTGTTGGCGAGCTTCGGCGGGTTGGCCTTGAGGTCGATTACATAGATCTTGTTGTCCGGCACCTGCTTCAGCGCCTCGCCATCCTTGGCCACATCGACGGAATCCGCCACCAGCGCCACCGTGCCGGTCGGATCGATTGCGACGTTGACGGGAGGCCCGACCACCGAATTCTTCAGCGGCAGCGAGGCCACGACCTTCGGGCTCTCCGGATCGGCGAGATCGACGATCAGCACCTGGTCCTTGCCTGCAGGCGCCAGCACGACCTTGCCGTCGGCGTCCCAGGTGGTCTTTTCATCGAGGCCTACGATCATGAAGGGTTTTGCGCTTGCCGGTGTCAGGCAACTCGTCGCGAGCAGCGCAAGGCTTCCCGCCAAAATGCTTCCTGTAACGAGCAGGCGCGAAAGATGAGGTGCAGGCATAGGCGTTCTCCCAAAAACGCCGGCCTCTGGCGGGCCAGCTTCAGCTAGCCAGCGTAAGCGGGAGGCCGCGTTGTTGCCAGAGCGAAAGGCGTGCGAAAATGGCTGGCGCGCTCACCATTTAGCCCGGGTTGACGCGACCGGTTGCGGCCGTCCAATTTGCCGGGCAGGACAAGAGCAGGGGAGAAAACGATGGATCGTCTCAAGGGCAAGGTCGCCATGGTGGTTGGCGCCGGCTCGATCGGGCCGGGCTGGGGCAATGGCAAGGCGACCGCGGTGACGTTCGCGCGCGAGGGTGCACAGGTGTTCTGCGTCGACCGCAACGCCGCCGCGGCGCAGGAGACGGCTGAGATCATCGTGGGCGAGGGAGGCCAGGCCAAGGCCTTCACCGCTGATGTGTCACGGGCCGGCGAGGTCGAGGCCATGGTCAAGGCCTGCCGCGACGCTTACGGCCGCATCGACGTGCTCGACAACAATGTCGGCATCGCCGAAATGGGCAGCGTCGTCGATGTCGAGGAATCCGAATGGGACCGCGTCTTCGCGGTCAACCTCAAGAGCGCCTATCTCGCCATGAAGCATGTCATCCCGGTGATGGTGGCCCAGGGCGGCGGCTCGATCATCAACATCTCCTCGGTCGCCTCAATCCGCCAGGTCGGCATCTCCTACGTCAGCTACGGCGCCAGCAAGGCGGCGATGAACCAGATGACCCGCGTCACGGCGGTGGAGTTCGCACCCAAGAATGTGCGGGTCAACGCGATCCTGCCCGGATTGATGAAGACGCCGATGGTCGAGCATTCGGCTGGCCTCGCCGCGAGCTATGCCCAGGGCAATGTCGACGAGATGTGGAAGAAGCGCGACGCCCAGGTGCCGATGGGCCACATGGGCGAAGCCTGGGATGTCGCCAATGCCGCGCTGTTCCTCGCCTCCGATGAAGCGCGCTACATCACCGGCATCGAGCTGATTGTCGATGGCGGACTGACGTGTCGGAGTTAGTCTGAATTAATTCAGCCGTCGCCCCGGCGAACGCACGAGGGTACGCACATATCGCGCGGCGTACTCGCTGCAACCTCGCCCCGCTCTTGTCCGCCATAGCTCGAAGAGCGACGGCGGATGCGGCGAGAGGTCGGATTGCATCAAAGATGCAATCCGGGTGGGTACGGGTCTAATAACTAATACCGAGCGAGCGTCTGCGCCTCAACCCAACCCTCTCCCCGTAAGAACGGGGAGAGGAGCTCACCGCCGATGACGCATCATCCGGCGAACCCTCCCTGATCGAGAAACTGCTGCTCCTCTTCTGTTGTGGCACGGCCGAGGATGGCGTTGCGATGGGGAAAGCGGCCGAAGCGCCTGATGATGTCGCGGTGGCGCCCGGCATCGCGTACGGAATCCTGATCAAGCTCGCTGGTCAGTGCCACGGCGCGCTCCTGGGCGGCGAGATCCTCGGAATGAGACAACGGTAAGTAGAAGAAGTTGCGCAACTCAGGGCAAACCTGCTTGTCATGGCCAGCCGCGATGGCATGCTCGGCGACCTCGCATGCGCTCACATCGCTTGCATACATCCGCGCCGTGCCGCGAAATGCGTTGCGGGGAAACTGATCGAGCAGAATCAGCAGCGCCAACGTGCCGTTCGGGCTCGCCAGCCAGCCGTCGAGCTCGCCGCGCATCGCGGCTTCATGGGCGCATAGAAATCCTTCGCGGAAACGACGGTCGAAATCCGCATCCTTGGCGAACCACAGCGAAGGTCCGGCTTGCTGCCAGAATGAGACGACGTCGTCAGGCGTCATCGACCGTTGCCCTGCTTTCTCCGCACCGGCGCGACGAACACGGCCAGGGTCAGGTCCGGATCCAGCCTCCAGATGGGCACCGCCGGCACGAAGGCGAGCAGCACGCCGCCGACGGCGAGCAAAGTGGGGTAGGGCGCCTTGATCCGCCTCGCCAGGGCGGACAGCACGACGGCCGCGTGCAACGGGCCGATGATCCATTCGAATGTCGTCAACGTCCGGTTCCCAAATTATTGTTGGGGCATATGGCCTGTATATTTGCCGCAAAGCGCTGCGTCAGTAGTCTCTTCGCTATCGTTGGGTTGCCGAATTTTGAAAAATCCGATCATCGTGCCTGTTCGCGCATTGGCAATAGCCGCAGCGCTAGCGTGCTGCCGCAGCCTGTTTGGTCTGTTCGCGATCGCGGCACTATGGCTCATGCTCGCCGCCCATGCGCACGCGGTTGGTGCGACGGAGCCGATCAAGGATCCGGTGATCGATCCCGCGGCCTGCGTCGCGGCCGCCGAGGCCAATGACGCCGACAGGATTCTGACCGAATGCGGCGCGCTGATCGACAACGCCAACACCGCGAGAGCCGACCGTATCAACGCGCTGATCGCGCGCGCCTCGGCCTTGATCCGGAAAGGCGAGCCGGATCGCGCCATCGCCGACTACGATGTCGTGCTGCAGCTCGATCCGACCTTGGCCGACATCTTCAACGCGCGTGGTGAGCTCGAGCACAAAAAGGGCGACCGGACCAAGGCGCTGTCGGATTTCGCCGCCGCGCTGAAGCTCAATCCGGCGCATGCCAGCGCACGCGCCAATTACCGCGCGCTCGGCCTGGAGCTGGAGCGGCTGGGCGCGCAGATGGCGGTGGCCGGCAAGCCGAGCTTCAGCTGCGCGCAGGCGCGGCGCCCGGTCGAGAAGGCGATCTGTGCCGACCCGGAGCTTGCCGATCTCGATCGTGAGATTTTTGCCGTCAACACCAAGGTAGTGCGGGAGGCGACCAGCGCCAATCCGCGCAATGGGCAGGCCAAGCGGCGGGAGCAGGAGCAATATCTCGCCCACCGCAATGCCGGCTTCGGCCACCCGGGTTTCGACCTGAAGAAGGAGATGCAAGACCGCCTCCAGCAGCTTCAGGCCGCCGGCGGGACTTGAGTTGCAGCATCATCGAAAGGCGTAGCCTTTTCGGCTTGAATTGCTCGCTCATCGCATGACAATGGCGACAACATAGAGCGGTTGATCTGCGCCGTCATGCCCAGCCTTGTGCCGGCGATCCACGCCTTTCCTGTTGAGGCATCCAAAACCGTGGATGGCCGGGACAAGCCCGGCCATGACGAAAAAATGAGAGCGAGGAACGTCATGAGTGCTTCGAACCAGAGCCGGTATCACGAGGCCTATGCGCGTTCGCTTCGGGACCCCGAGAAATTTTGGGCAGAGGCGGCCGGCGAGATCGACTGGATCGCGCCGGCGACAAAGATCTTCGATCCCACTGTCGGCGCCTATGGCCGCTGGTTCACCGGCGCTGTCGTCAACACCTGCTACAACGCGCTCGATCGTCATGTCGCGAACGGACGCGCCGAGCAGCTCGCGCTGATCCACGATTCGCCGGTCACCAACAGCGTGACCAAGCTGACCTACGCCGACATGCTGCTAGAGGTGCAGACGCTCGCCGCGATCATGCAGGATCTCGGCGTCACCAAGGGCGATCGCGTCATCCTCTATATGCCGATGGTGCCGGAGGCGGTGGTGGCGATGCTGGCCTGCGCGCGGATCGGTGCGGTGCATTCGGTGGTGTTCGGCGGCTTTGCCGCCAAGGAGCTGGCGACGCGGATCGAGGATGCCACGCCGAAGCTGATCCTGTCGGCGAGCTGCGGCGTCGAGCCCGGCCGCATCGTGCAGTACAAGCCGCTGCTCGATGAAGCGATCGGGCTTTCCAGCGCCAAGCCGGATGCCTGCATCATCCTGCAACGGCCGCAGCATGCCTGCGCGCTGGTCGCCGGTCGCGATCATGACTGGGCAGCCTTGCGACAGGCCGCGCGTGCCGCCGGCAAGCGTGCAGCTTGCGTGCCGGTGCTCGCAACCGATCCGCTCTATATCCTCTATACGTCAGGCACGACGGGAAAGCCGAAAGGCGTGGTGCGCGACAATGGCGGCCATCTGGTGGCGCTGAAATGGTCGATGTTCCATCTCTACGGCATCAAGCCCGGCGAGGTCTGGTGGTGCGGCTCGGACATCGGCTGGGTGGTCGGCCACAGCTACATCGTCTACGGGCCGCTGATCCATGGCGCGACTTCGATCATGTATGAGGGTAAGCCGGTGGGCACGCCCGACGCCGGCGCGTTCTGGCGCGTGGTATCAGAGCACAAGGCGGTAGCGCTGTTCACCGCGCCGACCGCGTTTCGCGCGATCAGGAAAGAGGATCCGAACGGCGAGCAGATCCGCAAATATGATCTGTCGCAATTCCGCACGCTGTTCCTGGCCGGCGAGCGCGCCGACCCGCCGACGGTGGAGTGGGCCGAACATCAGTTGAAGGTGCCGGTGGTCGATCATTGGTGGCAGACCGAAACTGGCTGGTGCATCGCCGGCAATCCGGTCGGGCTCGGCCTGCTGCCGATCAAGCACGGCTCGCCGACGGTGCCGATGCCGGGCTATCAGGTCGATGTGGTCGACGAAGCGTGCAAGCCTGTCGCGGCTGATACGATGGGCTCGATCGTGATCAAGCTGCCGATGCCGCCCGGCTGCCTGACGACCTTGTGGCAGCAGGAGGAACGCTTCAGCGAGTCCTATCTCGCGGAGTTTCCCGGCTACTACAAGACCTCGGACGCCGGCTACAAGGACAGCGACGGCTACGTCTTCGTGATGGGCCGTACCGACGACATCATCAATGTCGCCGGCCACAGGCTGTCGACCGGCGGCATGGAGGAGATCCTGGCCTCGCATCCGGATGTCGCCGAATGCGCCGTGCTCGGCATCAAGGATGCGATCAAGGGCGAGGTGCCCTGCGGCTTCCTGGTGCTGAAGGCCGGCGTCACGAAAAGTCCCGACGAGATCGAGAAGGAGGCCGTGGCGCTGGTGCGCGAGCGGCTCGGCCCGGTCGCGGCGTTCAAGCTCGCGATCACGGTCGGGCGATTGCCGAAGACGCGCTCGGGCAAGATCCTGCGCGGCACCATCAAGAAGATCGCCGATGGCGAGGCCTGGTCCATGCCGGCCACGATCGAGGATCCCAAGGTGCTGGACGAGATCGGCACGGCGTTGCAGGGAAGGGTGTAAACCTAGCCCTGCGAGCAGCCGCCTACTTTGGTGGCGGCCTTTGACGAGCATTTTTTCCCGGCGAAGCTTTCGCCGGGGTTCACGAAAGAGACGATCAGAATCGAAAGCAGGATCGTGCTGAGTAGATTGAGCAACCGGGATGTCATCGTTTTCCTCATTCGCTGCAGGTTGCGGCCCAGTTGAAAACTGCAAGAGGGGTCTGCGCCTCGGCTGGCTTGAATGGCTTTGCGAGACTTGGCGTATTGTTGCCGGAACGTAGAACGCCGAAGGCTGTGAAGAGAATGCAGCCGTTTCCCAGCTGGGCCAATTCCTCGTCGGTCAACGTTCGGTCGAGATCGTGCTGATTGGAGATTGAATAGGGGCCGAACATGACTTTGTATTCGCCCTGCTCAGGCGCGGACGCGTCTTTCTTTCGGACTCCGACGTATACAGCGTACTGGTTCTTCAGCGCAGAAGGAATAAAGCCAGCGGTGTCGCTGCGATTTTCTTCAAAGCCGAAGGAAAGGTATTTTGTTTCCGGAGAGAATTCCCAGGCGTTAAAGCGGACACGCAGCATCGATTTGTTGAAGACGGACTGATTGATGGCTGCAATGACGACAGGGCCCTGCGTGAGAAAGAATTCGAGCAGCACGCCAACGACCAGGAATGTAAGCGCGGCTCTTCGGAAGTTTACGACAGCGGCGAGAATATCCGACCTGGGTTGCGCCGGGTTGCCATCCCTGTCCTTCAGTTCTTGTTCGCCCTTGAGCAATTGGAACGAGAGATAAAGAAACGCCAAACTTGCGCCCAGCGCTCCGAGCTTTGCGAGGTCAACGAGGATCGCCATAATCGCAGCAGCCGGTTCAATTGATCAAATATGAAATCATTTTTGCACGTCGAAGACGATTTGCAATCACAAAGTGTAGTTCTGAACGTGCTTACCCGGTGACGGCCGTCGGCAGCGCCGTTCGGAGGTGGTAAGATGAGCCGGGCACCGTGCGCGGAAGGGTGCCATCCCTGACTTACAAACTCCGCATTTTCGGCTAAACAGGGCGCTCCCTGATCGAGACTCCGATGCGCCTGTTCCGTTTGCTCCTCATTGTTCCCTTCGTTGCCCTTTCGCTCGGCGGCTGCCTCACTCGCAATCAGGGGCCGGTCACCGCCCAGGGCAATGACGATGACGATTCCTACTGCCGCGCCAACAACGTGGCGGCGGGCTCAGCGGAATATGTCGCCTGTCGCAAGGACCGCGACGTGATGCGCCAGCGCGCCGAGGCGAAGGCCGACCGCAGGCAGCGCGATCTCGGCGAATACATGATGAACCATCCGGATCACCCGTAGAGCCGCGCCAGCTGCGTTAACTGCAAACAAAAATGGCGCCGGAACTCCGGCGCCATGATCTCTAACGCGAGCAAAGACCGGAGCGGCAGGCTCACCTGTCCTCGTCGTCCTCCGGCTTCTTGCCGCCGATCGTCTTCAGCTTGGCGAACACCGCATCGACATTGAGGTCGTCGGAATCCCGCGCCGCCGGCTCGTATTCGTCCTTGCGGGTGGTCTCGGACGCCGGCAGCAGGGTGGCGCCAGAGTAATTGACGTCGAGCGGCTTTTCCTTGGCGGCGCGCTGCACCTCGAAATCGAGCTCGATCTGCGAGCACAGGCCGAGCGTCACCGGGTCCATCGGGGTCA
>NZ_JBARGP010000145.1:0-11711 GCF_049798375.1 Bradyrhizobium sp. | reverse complement strand
TGTCATGCGGATCGGGCTGCAGGAAGTTCATGTGCGGCGTGCGCGGCGACATCGTCGCATAGCGAAGCGCGTAGATTTCGGCGGCGTTTCCCATTCGTTGTTCTCGTTGATTGCAGATGTGGGACGGGCACCAAGCCATTGCCGATCGCAAAGGTCAACGATCGGGCCGCGCGCCGGAGGCGGGATGCTACATGTGAGACCTGTCACATTCTGCCGTGCGGGAAGGCGGCATAGTCGGGTCAGCGAGCACGCGGTCGAACGGCCGCGTTGCACTGATGACACAGGACGACCATGCGAGGCACAGGACAATGACGCGCGCACGTGATTTCTGCGACATTCCAAGCGGTTGACGCGCCATCACCGCGATTTGATAATGCAGTTTGCGTCGGGTAAGGTCACCGCGGCGCAAGCCGGACGCCGCCTGTTGCTGACCGCTGGACCGCCATCGTGATGACGTTTCGCCTGCTATTGCTGCTCTCCCTGCTGGTCTCCGCCGCCGTCACAGCGCCCTCGTTCGCGGCGGGCGACCGCGTTGCTCTCGTGATCGGCAACGCCAGATACCCCGACGCGGATACGCCGATGAAACAGCCGATCAACGATGCGCATGACATCGCCGACGAGCTGAAGCGCGACGGCTTTAGCGTCGACATCCAGGAGAACGCGACCGGTGACGCGATGCGCCGCGCCTTCGATCGGCTGTATGGCAAGATCAAGCCGGGTTCGGTGGCGCTGGTGTTCTATTCGGGCTTCGGCATCCAGTCGAACCGGCAGAGCTACATGATCCCGGTCGATGCGCAGATCTGGCAAGAAGCCGATGTGCGTCGCGACGGCCTGAGCCTGGAGGCCGTGCTCGGCGAGATCAACAGCCGCGGTGCGGGGGTGAAGATCGCGCTGATCGATGCCTCGCGCCGCAACCCGTTCGAGCGCCGCTTCCGCACCTCCTCGGCCGGTCTCGCGCCGGTGATCGCGCCGAGCGGCACGCTGGTGATGTATTCGGCCGCGCTGGCCTCGGCGATATCGGACAATGGCGGCGACCACAGCCTGTTCGTACAGGAGCTGTTGAAGGAGATCCGCGTTCCCGAGCTCACCGCCGAGGAGACGCTGAACCGCACCCGCGTCGGCGTCACCCGCGCCTCGCGCAGCGAGCAGGTGCCCTGGATATCGTCCTCACTGGCGGAGGATTTCTCCTTCGCCCCCGGCTCGGGTAACCGCCCGAGCGTCCCGGCCGAGGCCAACATCACGCCGCCGGCGCCACTTCCGTCCCCGCTGCCGCCCAGCCCAAGTCCGAGCCAGGTCGCGGTCGCGCCGCCCGCACCCCTCGCTCCGCCGATGCCGAGCCCGCTTCCGGCGCAAAAGATCGAAAAGCCCGCGTCGCCTCAGCCGGCATCTCCTTCCGTGGCATTGGCTCCGCCTGCGCCCATCGCTGCGCCGGCTCCGTCGCCGAGCAATCCGCCGGCCGTCAACGCCCTGCCGTCACCGCAGGTCGCGCTCGCGGATGATCCCGCCATCAAGGACCTGAACGATAAGCTCAATGCCAATCCGGCGGACGCCGCATTGCTCTATCGGCGCGGCCAGCTCTATGCCAGCAAGGGCGCCTATCCGCTCGCAGTCAAGGATTTCGACGCCGCCATCCAGCTCAATCCGAAGGATGTCGAGGCGCTCAACAACCGTTGCTGGGTGCGCACCGTGACCGGCGATCTGCACGGGGCTCTGAGGGATTGCAACGAGGCGCTGCGACTGCAACCGAATTACGCCGATGCGCTGGACAGCCGCGGGCTGGTCAATCTGAAGAGCGGCGCCACCAAGAATGCGCTCGCCGATTTCGACGCGGCCCTGAAACTCAATCCGCGTCTCATCTCGTCGCTCTATGGTCGGGGCCTCGCCAGGCAGCGCAACGGCGCGGCCGAGGCCGGCGCGCAAGACATCGCCACCGCCAAGGCGATGGATCCGAACATCGCCAAGGACTACGAAAGCTACGGCGTCCGCTGAGATTGTGTGCATCGCGGCCGGCGAGGGTCGAACCCTTGGCCGCGCCCGCAAGACAAACGGCCGGTGGTCATTGCTGCGGGCCGGGCCTGCGGTGTGGCCGGCGAGCTGCATCGCTGGCGCCGCGGAGGAGAGAGCGACAATGACGGGTTTCGAAGCCAAGACGACCGCGACGGTCGCCGGCCACACCGACGCTGCCGGAACCGACACGTACAACCAAGATTTGTCGGAGCGCCGGGCGGATGCCATCAAGCGCTACCTGGCCAAAAATTTTCATATCCCCGGTTCCGACCTCGTCACCGTGGGCTATAGCAAGAGCAAGTTGAAGGATCCGGGCCAGCCGCTCGCGGAGGCCAACCGTCGCGTGCAGGTCGTCAACCTGCAGAGCAGAACCGCAGCCAAGCAGCCTGACAGGTGGACGTGAGGGAGACAGCGGTTCTGGTGGCGAAGATGCATCCGTCCAACAGGAGCAAGCGCACTGCGTGTTTGACGAGCGATATCGGCGCCTCGTTCGATTTTCTGTTCGAGGTCCGGGCGCGACCCGTCGTTTTGCTTGTCTCATCCTGCCAGGATTGATCGGCCGATGAAGCTTTCCGAGACCCTCAAGCCTGTCAGCATCGCTGTGTTCGTGGTCGCGCTGCTCGGCGGCTATTATTGGTTTGAGCACCGTGCCCATCCCGTGCCGAAGGAGCCCCGGATGCAGGCGCTCGTAGTGGTCGCCAAGGCGGTCAACGGCTGCTTCTCCGATCTTGTGCGCGTGACCGGTTTCGTGGTGGCACGGCGCGAGGCCGTGGTCGTTGCCGATCAGGAAGGCTCCAAAGTCACCGACGTGCTGGTGAAGGAAGGCGACACCGTCACCGAGAACCAGGAACTGGCGCGCCTGACCCCGCCGCCGCCCCAGCCGGGCATGCCGGCTACGCCGACGGGCAAGCCGGTGTCGTTGCGGGCGCCCGCCGCCGGAATAGTCACGGAGGTCAAGACCATCGTCGGCGCGCCGGCCTCGCCGCAGGCCGGTCCGATGTTTCGCATCGCCGTCAACAATGTCCTCGAGCTCGATGCCGAGGTGCCGAGTGTGCACCTGTTGAAGCTCAATCCGGGCGCCACCGTGCGCATCAGCCGCGACGGTGCACCGGACATTATCGGCCGGGTCCGCTCGGTGTCGCCGCAGATCGATCGCACCACGCAACTCGGTCATGTCAAGATTTCGCTGACCAGCAATCCGCAGCTCAAGGTTGGCATGTTCGCCCGTGCCAGCATCGACGCCAAGCGCAGTTGCGGCGTTGCGGTGCCCAACACGGCGATCGATCACCTCACGATCCAGGTCGTGAAGGGTAATGTGATCGAGACCCGCAAGGTCAAGGTCGGACTGGTGTCGGATGCCTCGACCGAAATCCTCGAAGGCCTCGACGTCGGCGAGATCGTGGTGGCTGATGCCGGCAGCTCGCTGCATGATGGCGACGAGGTCAAGACCATGTTCGCCGAAGATCTCGATCGCGCGCAGGTACGCTGATGGCATTGAACATCTCGGCATGGTCGATTAGGAACCCGCTGCCATCGGTCGTGTTCTCGATCATCCTCCTGATCCTCGGCTGGGTCAGCTTCACCAAGCTCGCGGTGACGCGGCTGCCCAATGCCGACATTCCGGTCATCTCGGTCGCGGTGTCGCAATTCGGCGCTGCGCCGGCCGAGCTCGAATCGCAGGTCGCCAAGACCATCGAGGATGGCGTCTCCGGCGTCGAAGGCGTCCGCCACATCTCTTCCACGATTACCGACGGTCTCTCGGTGACGACGATCCAGTTCGCGCTGGAGACAAACACCGACCGCGCTCTGAACGACGTCAAGGACGCGGTGACGCGGGTGCGCGCCGACCTGCCGCAAAACGTCACCGAGCCGCTGATCTCGCGTGTCGACAAGATCGGCTTGCCGATCGTCACCTATGCCGCGATCTCTCCCGGCAAGACGCCGGAGCAGCTCTCGTTCTTCGTCGACGACGTGGTCAAGCGTGCGCTGCAGGGCGTGCGCGGCGTCAGCTCGGTCGAGCGCATCGGCGGCGTCGAGCGCGAGATCCAGGTCTCGCTCGATCCCGACCGGCTGCAGGCGATGGGGCTGACCGCGGTCAATGTCAGCCAGAGCCTGCGTGGCACCAATGTCGATCTGGCCGGCGGCCGTGCGGAGATCGGCAAGAATGACCAGGCGATCCGCACGCTCGCCGGCGCCAAGACGCTGAACGATCTCGCCGGCACCATGATTCCGCTGTTCGGCGGCGGCGAGGTCCGGCTCGACGATCTCGGCACCGTCACCGACACCATCGCTGACCGCCACACCTTCGCGCGCTTCAACGGCGAGCCGGTGGTGGCGCTCGGCATCAAGCGCGGCAAGGGCGCCAGCGACGTCGTCGTCGCCGCTGCCGTGCAGAAACGCATCGATGCGCTCAAGACCGCCTATCCTGACGTCGACCTGAAGCTGATCGACACCTCGGTCGACTTCACCAAGGGCAATTACGAGGCCGCGATCTCGACCTTGTTCGAAGGTGCGATCCTCGCCGTCGTCATCGTGCTGTTGTTCCTGCGGGACATCAGAGCCACCGTGATCGCGGCGATCTCGCTGCCGCTGTCGATCTTCCCCGCCTTCTGGGCGATGGACCTGTTGGGCTTCTCGCTGAACCTGGTCTCGTTCCTGGCCATCACGCTATCGACAGGCATCCTGGTCGACGATGCCATCGTCGAGATCGAGAACATCGTCCGCCACATGCGGCTGGGCAAGACGCCCTATCGTGCTGCGTTAGAGGCGGCCGATGAGATCGGGCTTGCGGTGATCGCGATCAGCCTCGCCATCATCGCGATCTTCACGCCCGCGAGCTTCATGTCCGGTATCGCCGGGCAGTTCTTCAAACAGTTCGGCATCACGGTGTCGGTGCAGGTGTTCTTCTCGCTGCTCGCCGCACGGTTCGTGACGCCGATGCTGGCGGCGTATTTCCCCAAGCATCACGCCCATGACGAGCCGCCACCGGGCCGCATCCTGCGCGCCTATCATCGCGTCGTCCGCTGGTCCGTGGGGCATCATTACATCACGGTGGCGATCGGCCTCGTGATCTTCGCAGCCTCGATCTGGAGCATCAAGCTGCTGCCGGAAGGCTTCCTGCCCGCGCAGGACACGGCGCGCTCGCTGATGGCGCTGGAATTGCCGCCCGGCTCGCAGCTCGCCTACACGGAAAAGGTCACCGAGGATATCGTCGCGCGCCTGCGCCAGCGGCCCGAGGTGCGCAGCGTGTTCGTCGACGGCGGCCGCTCGCCCTCCGGCGTCATGGAAGTTCGCCGTGCCTCGCTGATCATCAACTACACGCCGAAGACCCAGCGCAAGATCACCCAGCGCGAGCTGGAGCACGAGATCAGCGATGAGCTCGACAACGTCCCGGACATCCGCTTCTGGTTCCAGGACGAGAACGGGCTGCGCGCGATCTCGCTGATCGTGACCGGCTCGGACAGCAACATCGTCGACAATGTCGCGGATGAGCTGGCCTTGCAGATGAAACGGATTCCGAGCATCGCCAACGTGATCGCGGAGACGTCGCTGGACCGGCCCGAGCTGCGCATCCAGCCGCGCGCAGATCTCGCCGCCCGCCTCGGCGTATCGACCGAAAGCCTGTCGCAGACCATCCGCGTCGCCACCATCGGCGATGTCGCTCCGGCGCTGGCGAAGTTCGATGCCGGCGGCCGGCTGGTGCCGATCCGGGTGCAGCTCGAGGATTCCGCGCGCGCCAATCTGAAGACGCTGGAGCATCTGCGCGTGCCGCTCGGCGCGCATGGCGAGAAGGGCGGCGTGCCGTTGTCTGTGGTCGCCGATGTCAAGCTCGACCAGGGGCCGACCAGCATCAACCGCTATGATCGCGAACGGCAGGCGACAGTATCGGCTGACCTCGTCGGCTTTGCGGCGCTCGGCGACGCTACCAAGCAGATCTACCAGTTGCCGGTGATGAAGACCCTGCCCAAGATCGTGAAGGTGAGTCCATCGGGCGACGCCGAAAGCCTCAACGAATTGTCGGACGGCTTCATCACGGCGATGACGTCGGGGCTGATGATGGTCTACGCGGTGCTGGTGCTGCTGTTCGGCACTTTCCTGCAACCGATCACCATCCTGTTCTCGCTGCCGCTGTCGATCGGCGGCGCGATCGCGGCACTGCTCTTGACCGGCAAGCAGCTCACCATTCCGGTCTCGATCGGCATCCTGATGCTGATGGGTATCGTCACCAAGAACGCGATCATGCTGGTGGAGTTTGCGATCGAAGCAATCAACGCCGGCAAGCCGCGCGACGAGGCCATCGTCGACGCCGGCATGAAGCGGGCGCGTCCGATCGTGATGACGACCATCGCGATGGTTGCCGGCATGATACCGAGCGCGCTCGCGGTCGGGGCCGGCGGCGAATTCCGCTCGCCGATGGCGCTCGCGGTGATCGGCGGCCTGCTGTTTTCCACCGTGCTGTCGCTGGTGTTCGTGCCGGCGATGTTCATGGTGATGGACGATGTCGGCTCGCTGTTCGCGCATCTCGGCCGGCGCGTGATCGTCTCGTCAGCCGCCCATGACGCAGCGGCACAGGCGGAGCGGAAGGACGGCGAGGGGCCTCCGCCGTCGGTCATGTCGCCAGCAGCGGAGTAGGCGAGCGGCCCGACGTCAGTTGATGGCGGCTCGGGCGCGGCGCTTGGCGCTGAATTCGTCGACGACGCTGCGGCTGGGCGGCCGCATCGGCGGCTGCTCCGCGACCGGCGGGATGATCAACGCGATGAAGCCCTGGGTCGCGCCTGAAAGTCCGAGCAGCTCGGATTGCAGCACGAAATCGGACCGGACGACATGGCGCTCCTCGGCCACCGCGCGCTCCATCGCTCTCACGCATTGCAGATCGGTGTCATAGCAGAGCGCGGCCCAACCCTGCGCGGAGCGGTTACCGCCGGGCTGCGGCTGTACATTCGCGGTCAGCAGGCGAGGGTCATAGACGGGATGGTCGGGACTATAGAAGGCGGCTGCGAACGCCAGCCCCTCGTCGCCGCCGACGGCCGGCAGCGGCGTATCGGACAGCGCGTGCCAGCGGCGGGTGAGCTCGGCGATCGCGCCCTGGTAGAAGTTGCGGCCCTCGCTGAGCGGATAGGTGTTGCGATAGAGCGCATGCAGCGGTGCGGCCACGCAAGCCGCCGCCATCGCGACGCCGATCACGGTGGCGGCGAGGTTGACGGTCAGGGCGCGCGGCACTGGATAGCCGGTGCCGCAGACGATCACGATGACGAACAGGAAGATGCCCTGCAGTCCCCACAGCGGCGGCATGTCTGTTTTCAGCGCAGCCGCCGCGAGCGCCGGCAGGATCACCGTGGCGACGCTGATGACCGACAAAAGCATTACCCCCGAGGGCATGGCGCTGACATCGCGGCCGAAATTCGCGATGACGCGATAGCCGGCCATCCTGAGCCAGATCAACGCAGGCACCGCAACGATGCCGGCAATCGCCAGCACGAAGCCAGCCGCTCCGCCCAGCGCCCGACCGAACGCCTTGCCGCAATGGTGCACCATCGCATAGCTGAATGGCTGCGCGCCGGTCGTCGCCAGCCAGTAGATGTGCGGTACCAGCACCAGCAGGCCGGTGCCAGCTGCAATCCAGGGCGCACGCGAGCTGAAATAGGCGCGCCGGTCGGGGTGGCAAATCGCGGCAAGGGCGAAGCTGGCGATCAGGAAAATCGAATAGTACTTCCCCAGCATCGCAAGCGCCGCGGCCGCACCGGCCGCAATCGCCCAGCCGGTCGTGCGTGCGGCAAATGACCGCAGGAAACAGTAGGTCGCGAGCGGCCAGGTCGACAGCAGCACCGCATTGGCATTGAAGCGCTGCGCATGCAGTTGATAGATCGGCAACAGCATCAGCAGCAGCAGCACGATCAGCCGCCTGTCGCCGCGGACGAATTGCTTCACGATCAAGTCGACGATCAGCAGCGCAATCGCTGAATTGGTCAGCGCCAGCAGGTTGAACGACCAGTTGGTGAGCGGAAACAGCGAGGTCCAGGCCGCTGCGGCCCATCCCATCAGCGGCGGATGCTTGGAGGAGCCCCAGTCGAAGCTGCGGCCGAGGGTCCAGGTTTCCAGCACGTCCTGATGCAGATCGCCGCCGGCATAGGCAATGGTCAGATAGGCCATCCACAGCGCGACGAAGCCCACGATCAGCAGCGGAATCGCCCAACCTTCCTCGACGCCATCCATCAGGAGCAGCAGGAGGCTTTGCCAGGCGGGTGATGACTTCGATGAAGCCCTTGCCTGTCCTCCT
Organism: Bradyrhizobium sp.; assembly: GCF_049798375.1. Lineage (GTDB taxonomy): Bacteria > Pseudomonadota > Alphaproteobacteria > Rhizobiales > Xanthobacteraceae > Bradyrhizobium. Next base: position 3,427 of record NZ_JBARGP010000145.1, on the reverse strand, counting down.
CTTACCAGCAGCGCAGTACACATCAAACGTACACTCACATTGGTCGCAAGGTAAACGAATCCCTCCGCCCGCGCGCCCTCATGCGCGCGAGTGACGGTCCGTCACCACTGCCGGATTGTTCGTTTAGATTCGTTAAAAACTATTCATGTCGCAAATTTTGAGGAGTGATGGCCCAATTGCGATCATGTTTGGTGCGCGCGTACATCAAACGATGCGCGAAGTACATCTCCTGTCACGCCAGTGACTCTGAAACGCCTCTATTCAGCGTGGCGCAGCCGTGCTGCGATCTCACGCAGGTTGCTGAGATGTCCGACGCAATCGCGCTGAGGTCGCGATAGGAGCGGTGCGGCAGTACGGCCGGCACGGGATGGCCACGCGGCATCAACGTGGAAATATCGCGGCGCGCCGGTGCGTTCAGTCGTTGCGGGCGATCGCGTTGAGGCGGGGCAGGTTCTGCAGCAGGATGCGGCCGCGCTGTAGATCCAGGATGCCGTCCTTGCGCCAAGCCTGCAATTGCCGATTGACGCTTTCGCGTGCCGCCCCGACGAAGACGCCGAGCTGCTCCTGCGAGATATGGACCTCGGAGCCGAAATCCTCCGCCAATGCGCAGAGCCGCCGCGCCAGCCGGATCGGCAGCGGCTGCAGCACGGATTCCTCCATCCGCTCGCTCTGCCAGCGGATACGCTGGCACAACAGCTGGATGAGCTTGATCGCGACCTTCGGCTCGCGCTCGAGGAAGTTCAGGAATTCCTCGCGCCTGAGCACGAACAGCTCGGTCACCTCGCCCGCTGTCGCGTCCGCTGTGCGCTCCTGACCGTCGAGCACGGCGACCTCGCCGAACAGATCGCCCGGACCCATGAAGTTCAGCGTCAGGCGGCTGCCATCGGTGGCGCCGGTCTCGATGCGGATCTGGCCACGGCGCACGCCGTACAGCGCGGTCCCGGGATCGCCCTTCTGAAACAGCATCTCGCCGCCGGTGAGATGCTGGGTGTGACACAGGTTGGACAGACGTTGCAGCTCGTCGGCGCCAAGGTCCGAGAACATCGGGTTCATTTTTAGAATGACCGCAAATTCGGCCTGCTTGCTCATCACTATACCTTCGTCAAACGCGCGCCGCGGCGCGCCGGGTTTTAATAACGCGACAGTCTAGCGCATCTTGCCGGTGGTCCCGCAGATCGTATCGCGGACTCGCCTGCGACCGACGGAGAGCCGCCGGGAAAACCCCAGTTACTGAAATCGATCCGGCAGAAGTGTGTCATAAGTCACATAACAGTGCCGACCTGCTCACTATTTTGACCGTCTTGGAACGGGCCAGCGTTTGCGGGATACACTTAACCCACGGTCGGACGGCGTTCCCACCGGAACGAAGGGACGCGTGCAGCCGCTCGCGCGCGATTGGAATATCGACATGAAGGCATGGAAAATCGCGAGCATTGTGATCGTCGTCGTGGCGATCATCCTAGCGCTGCCGCTGCTACTTGGTCTGCCGATCGGAGTCTTCACTACGGCTATTCAGGACCGCGTCGAGCACGAGACCGGTTATCGAATGAGCATTGACGGCGCGGCCAGTCTCAATGTGTGGCGGTCGCTCAATGTAACCCTGACCGACGTCGCGCTCTCTGATCCCAGGGATCGCGACGGCAGCAGCCGGCTGACGATCAGCCGCATCAAGGCCGAGGTGAGCCTGTCGAGCCTGTGGTCGGGACGCCCGGAGATCAGCGATCTCTTCGTCGAGAAGCCGGTTCTCTCGGTGCCGCTGCTGCGCGAGCGGCTGCGTGACATTCCGTTGCGCAGCACCACGATGGCGAAGGGGGATGATCGCAGTCCGGTGCTGATCGATCGCCTGACCGTCACGGATGGCGCCGTGATCCTGTCCAATCTCCGCGATCGCGTGGAGGATCGCATCGATGGCATTGGCGTCAAGGCGGCGCTGTCGGCCGACAACAAGATCACGATGTCAGGCAGCGCGCACACCGGTGGGCATCCGCTGAGATTCGACATCAAAGCCGACGCGGCGTCACTGTCGGCTAGCCGCAAGCTGGTTCCGGCCGACTTCACCATCGACATGCCAGGCACGCTGCGCGCGCCGCTGTCGGGGCACGCCGAGCTGCGGCTGAACGGCAAGGTCGTGATGATCAACAGCCTGAGCGGAACGCTCGACGGCGGTGCCTTCAATGGCTGGGCGTCGATCGATGTTGCCAGCAAGCCGCTGCTGAAGCTCGATCTCGATTTCCAGCGGCTCGAGGTCGCCTCGGACAATGCCGCCGGCTCCGGCTCTCAGCAGCGATGGAGCACGGCGCCGATCGACCTGAAAGGGCTGAACTACCTGGATGCGCGGATGAAGCTCTCCGCCGCGGAATTGAAAGTTGCGGGTGCGAAGCTCGGCCCGGCCGAGGTGGAAGCGTCGCTCGCCGGCGGCGTGCTGAAGGCGACAATCGATAATCTCCGCGCCTATGACGGCGACGCGAGCGGCGAGGTCGCCATCGATGCCAGCGGCGGCAATCCGACCTATGCCGTGCATTGCGATCTCACCGGCGTGCGCGCATTGCCGCTGTTGCAGAACCTCGCCGGTTTCGATCGGCTCGATGCCAGGATGCAGGCCAAGCTGACGCTGCGCTCCAGCGGCGCCAGTCAACAGGCGATCATGTCGAACCTGGGTGGTTCGGCGTTCCTGATGTTCCAGGATGGTGCCGTCAAAGGTATCAATGTCGCACAGATGATCCGCTCGCTGACGGCGAACCCGCTGTCGGGTTGGCAAGCGGGCGAGGCGCTGTCGACCGATTTCACCCAGCTCTCGGCGTCGTTCCAGGTCGAGCGCGGCCAGGCGACGACATCGGATCTCAATCTGGTCGGCCCACTGGTCAAGGTGAGCGGCGGCGGCATGGTCGACCTCGGCAACAAGGCGCTGGCGTTGCGGGTCGAACCTAAGCTGGTGATGACCACCGAAGGGCAGGGCCGGACCTCCGATCCGGTCGGGCTCGGCATTCCCGTCGTCATCGACGGTTCATGGGCGCAGCCGCGTTTCTATCCGGACGTCGCCGGCATCCTCGATGATCCCGCGGCGGCCTATGCCAGGCTGAAGCAGATGGGGCAGGGATTGTTCGGCAAGGACAGCGCTGGGCTGGATAGGCTGATCAACGGCATCGGCGGGCTGATCGGCAACGCGGCATCGAACGGCGCTGCCACCCCCAACGCCGGCACGCCGCCGAACGCGCCGGCGACATCCGGAGCGCCCCCCGATCCGCTCGCCGGCCAGCTCGGCGCTGCAATCGGCAATTTGATCCAGCAGGGGCTGCAGCAGCAGGGCGCGAAGGGGCGTGGCCGCTCGCTGGCACCGTCTCCGTCCGATCCGGCCGGCCAGGCGCCAGCGCCGGACAATTTACAGGACGATCCGCAGGAGAGCCGGCCCATGAACAACGTGCTGAAG
>NZ_JBARGP010000144.1:0-4180 GCF_049798375.1 Bradyrhizobium sp. | reverse complement strand
AGTCGGCGCCATTTACAATCGCGTCCGAGGTCAAGTCAAGAACCGTCACATCCCCCGTTAGCCTTGACGGCCGGCTTCACTTGTTTGAACCGAAGGGAACCGATATCTAGCGGGAAATCATGGTCGTCTTCGCGACCGAGCCCCTGAGTGGACCCGCATGCGTGCCGTTCTCGACATCATTCTCATCGTTCTCGACCTTTACGTCTGGCTGCTGATCGCAGCTGCCATCCTGTCCTGGCTGGTGGCCTTCAACGTCGTCAACACGCGCAACCAGTTCGTGGCCGCTGTCGCCGAGTTCCTGTACCGAATCACCGAGCCGGTGCTGGCGCCGATCCGCCGGGCGCTGCCCAATCTCGGTGGCCTCGACATCTCGCCGATCGTGCTGATCCTGATCATCATGTTCATCCAGCGCGTCATCACCTATTACATCTATCCCGTAGTGTTCTGAGGCCCGCTTGCGGGCGGAGTGAATGGAGCCGTCGGCTTGAAGCCTTGGCGTCCCGTCTCCGATGGCGTGCAGCTCGCCCTGCGGGTGACGCCGCGCGGCGGCCGTGACGCCATCGACGGGATCGAGACGCTGTCCGACGGCCGCTGTGTGCTCAAGCTGCGGGTTCGCGCGGTCGCCGATGGTGGCGAGGCCAATCGTGCGGTGATCGCGTTGCTGGCGAAGTCGCTCGGCGTGCCCAAGAATGCGGTGCAGCTGATGTCAGGCGCGACCTCGCGGTTGAAGCAGGTCGCGATCTCAGGCGATCCCGCCGCGCTCGATCAGGCCTTGCATGCGCGGATCGCAGACCCTAAGCCGAGCGGGAAAGACTAAGCCGCGACAGGTTCGTCGTGCTCCATCGACGATCGCTTTCGCCCTTGCCTGGAGGGGAGGGTCGATCGCGAAGCGATCGGGGTGCGGTGATCTCTCGGCAGACGCTAGCGGTGAGATCACCCCACTCCGGCTCACATTTCGCTGCGCTCAATATGAGCCGACCCTCCCCCTCCAGGGGAGGGTGGGTACTGTCGCCGAGGCGAGCGATCTCGATATCAAAGCGATCGACAACAAAGGGACTGACACATGTCCGCACGGATCATTGACGGAAAGATCATTGCCGCCGATCTGCGTAGCCGCGTCGCCGGCGAGGTCGAGCGGGTCAAGCGGGAGCACGGCCTGACGCCGGGGCTCGCCGTGGTGCTGGTGGGCCACGATCCGGCGAGCGAGGTCTATGTCCGATCCAAGCACACCCAGACTCAGGCCGCGGGCATGGCGTCGTTCGAGCACAAGCTGCCTGCCGACGTCACGCAGCACGATTTGCTGGCGCTGATCGACCGGCTCAATCACGATCCGGCCGTGCATGGCATCCTGGTGCAGTTGCCGCTGCCGAAGGGCCTGAGCACGGAAGCCGTCGTCAACGCGATCAACCCGGCCAAGGATGTCGATGGCCTGCATCCGCACAATGCCGGCCGGCTCGCCGCCGGGCTCGATGCGCTGTCGCCCTGCACGCCGCTCGGCTGCATCATCCTGAGCAAGACGGTACATGCCTCGCTCGAGGGCATGAACGCGATCGTGATCGGCCGCTCCAACCTGGTCGGCCGTCCGTTGGTGCAGCTGCTGCTGAACGAGAACGCCACGGTGACGATCGCGCATTCGCGCTCGCGCGACTTGGCTGCGCTCACAGCGCGCGCCGATCTGGTCTATGCCGCGGTCGGTCGTCCTGAGATGGTCAAGCGCGACTGGATCAAGCCGGGCGCGACCGTGATCGATGTCGGCATCAACCGCATTCCGCGCGAGGACGGCAAGACCAGGCTCGTCGGCGACGTCGCCTATGCCGAGGTGTCCGAGGTCGCCGGGGCGATCACGCCGGTGCCGGGCGGTGTCGGCCAGATGACGGTGGCATGTTTGCTGGTCAACACGCTGCGCGCGGCGTGTGCGATCGCGGGGCTGCCGAAGCCGGCGGTGTAAATCTAGCTCGTCATTCCGGGCGACGCGTTAGCGTCGAACCCGGAATCTCGAGATTGTCGGACTCAACTCCGGATTCCGGGTTCAACGCTGCGCGTTCGGAATGACAATAGAAGCGTCGGAGCGACGCTTCGGTCGTCACTTCTTCTCAGCCTTGGCCCGCGCGATGCCTTCGGTGATCAGCTGGTGCGCATCGTCGGCTGAGCCCCAGCGCAGCACCTTGACCCACTTGCCGGGCTCGAGGTCCTTGTAGTGCTCGAAGAAGTGCTGGATCTGCTGCAGCGTGATGTCAGGCAGATCGCTATAGGTCTTCACCTTGTCGTAGCGCTGCGTCAGCTTGGAGGTCGGCACCGCGATGATCTTCTCGTCACCGCCGGCCTCGTCCTCCATCATCAGCACGCCGACCGGACGCACCGCCATCACCGCGCCGGGCACGATGGCGCGGGTGTTGGCGATCAGCACGTCGCAGGGATCGCCATCGTTCGACAGCGTGTGCGGGATGAAGCCGTAATTGCCGGGATAGCGCATCGCCGTATAGAGAAAGCGATCGACGATCAGCGTGCCGGCTTCCTTATCCATCTCGTACTTGATCGGCTCGCCGCCAACGGCCACTTCGATGAGCACGTTGACTTCGCGTGGCGGGTCTTTCCCGATCGGGATGGCGTCGATGCGCATGGATGGCTCCATAGAACTTGAACGTTGAAAGGGCGGGCGCCCGACGAGCAAGCGCCGTACTTCGCAGTCGCAAAAAACTTGCGGCTCTGCAACAGCTACTTAAGCGCCAGACTTGCGTTCAGTTCGATTTGGCTAACGCGCGCGGCGCGTTGACGCATTAAGCCTGATGCGTCCAGGCGAATGCGACCTTGTCGAGCGACTTCGGCCCGAATCGCTCCGACGAGCGCGCCACCATGCGGCCGCCCAGCGCGCGGTAAAATTCGGTGGCGGGATCGTTGTCCGACAACGCCCACACCACCATGCTCTTCAGGCCGCTCTGCGCGAGGTCGCGCTTCGCCGACGTGAAGAGACGGCGACCGAAGCCCAGCCCCTGAAACTCCGGCCGCAGGTAAAGCTCATAAATCTCGCCCTCGAAATGCAGGCTGCGGGCACGGTTGCGACCGTAATTCGCATAGCCGGCGACCTTGTCGTTGAACACCAGCACGCTGACGCGGCTGCCCTTGCGGATCGCGCTGTCCCACCACTGCGGACCACGACGGTTGATCAGCTTCTCCAGCTCGCCGCCCGGAATGATGCCCTGATAGGCGGAACGCCAGGCTTCGTCATGGGCGGACGCCACGGCGGCCGCATCAGCAGCCTTGGCCGGACGAACTTCAATCAGGGTTGTGCTCATGATCCGATCAAAGCAAGTCGCCGCCGTCGCTTCAAGGTCCAACGTTAAAGATCGGTTAACCTGTGGACTTTCTGCATCAGGTGGTCGGAAATTTGTGCCGAAAAGAGACATCCGGAACGAGCCGCGGACGAAACGACGAGCGCCACCGCTCCTTCATGTAAGAGCTGGCATCGTTCCCTGGTTCCGTGCCGAATGTGCAATACTGTGCGCGGACACCGCTTGGCACAGTCGATCCGATTCACAGGTGGGCTCCGGCTGTTGGATCGGAGCCGGCGGCGCCGAGACGCGAACGCGGCATCGTCATGGGATCACCGAGCTCTGGGCGCACCGCGTGAAGTCAGATGACGCTGTATTTCCTGGTCAAATATCTGCACATGCTCGGTGCCATCATCATCCTCGGCACCGGCACGGGCATCGCCTTCTTCATGCTGATGGCCCATCGCAGCGGTGAGGCCGCCTTCATCGCCCGCACCGCAGGCGTGGTGGTGATCGCGGACATGCTGTTCACATTATCGGCAATACTGCTGCAGCCGGTCACCGGCGGGCTTCTGATGTGGCTGTCGGCGACCACGCTGGCCGAGCACTGGCTCGCGACCTCGCTTGGACTCTATGCGCTCACCGGCCTGTTCTGGGTGCCGGTGATCTTCATGCAGATCGAGATGCGCGATCTGGCGCGGCTGGCGGATGCGAAATCGCAGCCCCTGCCACCGCGCTATCATCGCTTGTTCCGCCGTTGGTTTCTGTGCGGCATCCCCGGCTTCGGCGCGGTCATGGCCATCCTCTGGCTGATGGTCGCGAAGCCGTCTTGAGGGTGGGATGATGACGAAGGATGGCATGACCCGAGGTGCGTTGTGATCGAGAGTGCAGCGGCATATTCACTGCACCCT